>JAFWZP010000059.1 GCA_017522255.1 Bacteroidales bacterium
CTTTCTTTTGATTGAGCATAGCGAGCTATGCGATTGAGAAAGAAATAGAAAGATTTCAAGAAAAAACGCAAAGCACGCAAAAGTTTCAAAGAACGTCCTTCTATCATTCCGAAACGTGGAATTTTTAGAAGTTGCCTATAGGTATTGGGAAACATCGAAATCACCCCAAAAGTGGCTCTTACCTGTTGTATATATGTGTAATGGTACCCAAAGCCTCTTTTGAGGGTGCTATGGTAGCTTTATCGGAATGTGTAGTTAATTATCTATTCAATGGTCATAGTGTAGAATTTCCCAATTTGGGAATATTCTTCCTCACCTGCGAAAGTACTACAACTGTCGAAACCGACGAAGCCGGCCTTAAGCAATTCGGGAAATTTAAAATTCGCTTTCGTCCTTGCAAAGAACTGGCACAAGAACTTGAAAAGGTTGAATGTGAATTGGATGGTGTTTACAAAGTGATTGGCGAACGAGTATTGGAACGCGATGGCAATGGCAGCCCCACCCGTACCGAAAAAATCTATTCCAAAGTAAAAGGAGGCGAAGATGAGTTGCTGTATGAAGATGATTTGAACAACGGCGACAACTCCTCTACTGTTCCCGACGATGGCGGAAGCAATGGAACAGATCCCAATCCCGATGATGGAGGCTTTGCAGGATAACAAACTGCATACCAGAGACAAGAAAAACGCCGAAACTCGAAAGTTTCTGCGTTTTTCTTCTTGTTTATTTATTCGTTGAATATTCATTTTTTTCTTCAAAAAATGAATATTTTATCGTTTTAATGGCTAAAAAAACATTGTTTTTGGATCATTTGACAGCAATAAAATGTAAAAAATATTACTTTGATAAATATATGTGGATAAACGTATTAGACGAGTATGGAAAATCTTTTTTTGCAAAAAAGTACGATAAAATTTGGTCAGTTGCGAAAAAGTTAGTACTTTTGCAAATCGAAATTGGTCACGGAGAGATGGGTGAGTGGCTGAAACCAACAGTTTGCTAAACTGTCGTACTCGATTAGGGTACCGGGGGTTCGAATCCCCCTTTCTCCGCCAAAAAAAAGAACTCGGGATGTAGCGTAGTCCGGTTATCGCGCCTGCTTTGGGAGCAGGAGGTCGCAGGTTCGAATCCTGCTATCCCGACAAACACATAAAATATTTTGGTTATTGCGTTGGTCTCGTAGCTCAGCTGGATAGAGCAACTGCCTTCTAAGCAGTAGGTCTTGCGTTCGAATCGCAACGAGATCACTTTTTTTGTTTCCACATGCTTTTGTTTTCTCTCTATAGCGTTGCTCTATTTTAAGAGTTGTTTCTTGGTCAAAAAAACATAGCCGATTGTTTTGCTGTATCAAAAACAACATCGTGTACATTGTCCTCAACACATCAGTCGCATAGCACATACAAATCTTCACGTGGATTAAGAAATAATATAGGTATTTTATATTCGTTTATTATTGTACGCTCTTCTTGCACTCCTATAAAGTATTCCATCACATCGCGTTCTTTTGTGGTTACGGATACCAGTAGTCCTATGTTTTGCTGCGATGCATATTTGAGTACATCAATATCGAGATACTGCGATTGTTGTTTATCTATGCTATATTTGCAACACATTACATTCAACGACGAAAACATTTTATCCATAAACCTGAGGTTGTCATTCCATTTGGCACGCAAAAAATCATCGTCGTATTTCGACGACACTGCATGAAGCATACTATTATTGAAGCGTGCAAAGTAGCTTGCCCATAAAAACTTGTCCTTGCTTTCTTTTTTAAAATCAACCGAAAAGGCAATGTTTTTCATCTTATCTATATCGGTGAGTTTTTCCGACACTATAAGAAATGCTGTTTTGCAGTCCGAAAAATCTTTCAATACATTCTTTTTGTTAAGAGGCGATTTTTTCCCGGCATTGGCGTCCACGGCACCTACTATGGTTACAACATTGAAAGCTGCCGGCAATGCCGATAGTATTTCTTTGGTTTTACCCTTAAGCACACAGTAGGTGTTGGGCACATTGGCTCGTATTTGCGACTGTATTTTTTTAAGTTCCACTTCGGCTTCGGCAGTGGTTTCGCCACTATAGCGTGAGTCGACAATACGCAACAATATCAAACCTTTATTAAGCATCGTTGCCATAAAAAAAGCATAGGATAATACCACTTCGGCTCGGTTGTAGTCCGAGATATATGCTGCTATATATTGATCTTTCGTTTCGGCCATAACATCGATTTATTTTTGCTACAAAAACGTATTTACAATCAATTTATTTTGCTCACCATAGTAAATAATGATAAAGATATTTGTTTAAAATTGAACAAAAAGTCGTACCTTTGAAAAACAATTAATGCTAATAAAAACGTCGCCGAAAGGCTATAAAACATTATAGTAGAACAAGATGAAACATTTTAGTAGAATAAAATATACAACCATATTTGCTGTCGTGGTGCTGTCGGCATTCTTTTTTTCGTGTGCCAACGTGGGTTATCCATCAGGAGGAGAAGTCGACAAAACGGCACCTAAAGCCACAGCATTTGAGCCTACCAACGAGACCAAAAATTTTACGTCGAACAATATTGTTATACATTTTGATGAGTATATACAGCTAAAAGATGTGGACAATCAGGTGCTGATATCGCCACCATTTGAACATAAAGCCGAAATAGTGGCCAAGGGTAAATATGTGAGCATAAAGATAAAGGATACGTTGCTCCCAAATACCACATATCTTTTTCAGTTTAAGAATGCCATTGTAGACAACAACGAAGGCAACGCCCTTCCATCGTTGGACTATGTGTTTTCGACCGGCGACCACCTCGACAGTTTATCGGTAAAGGGCAAGGTGGTAGATGGGTTGACGCTAAAACCTGACGAAAACATAGCAGTGTTGCTATACAGCGAGTTTACCGACTCGGCTATAGCCAAAAGCCACCCGGTGTATATGACCAAGACCGACAAAAATGGAGTGTTTAAATTTAAATACCTCAAACAAGGTTTGTACAAGATAATAGCTCTGAAGGACGACGACCGCAGTTTGACCTACAATAATGCATCGGAAAAAATGGCTTTTAGCACTGATACCATATTGCCGGCATACATAATCGACAGTGTAGATACCGCAGATAGCGGATTAATACTGCACACCTTTTTGCCCGAAGTGGGTGAGCAACGAATTACAGATAGTAAGATGACCAAGAGTGGTAAAGCCATAATAACTACCTTATACCCCTTAGTTAATGCTACCATAACATCGCCCGAAAACGAGTTGATAACAGTGCTAAACAAAAGTTGCGACACTTTGGAGGTGTGGACTACAAAGCCTACCGACTCGCTGACATTGATGATAAAAGACCTTTCGGGTATTGATGACACTTTAAAGCTGCGATACTTTAAAAAGAAAGGTAGACAAGGAAAAGAAAACTTCTACAAGACTAACGCCAAAGCCACCGTGCCATACTTCGACAGCATAAAGATGACCTTTACCAACCCCATAGACAGTGTGATGGACAATGGTAAAATAGTGTGTGTACAAACCAAGACCGACACATTCTACACCTCGCTTATATTAGACCAAGCAAGGCTACATGCCCTTGTGGCACTAAAACTACAACCCGACTCGTCGTACACCATGCTGATACCCAAAGGCAAGATAGTGGACATATACGGCACCCCCAACGACTCCATAACGCTGAAAACCAAGGCAAACACCCCAAACGACTACGGTGCTATAACAATAAAACTTGTGCCGGCAACAGATACTGTACAATACATTATACAGCTACTTACAGAGAAAGACGAAGTGATTGCCGAAAAGATATATACAGGTAATGCACTAACTTTTTTGAACATAACAGCCGGCAAATACAAAATACGTGCCATACTTGATGTCAATGCCAATGGACAATGGGAAACCGGCAACTATTGGCAACATCTGCAACCCGAAGAAGTGTATTATTTTCCGAAGACATTGGAGCTGAGAAATAATTGGGAGATAGAAGAAACTTTTGATATTGAATCTAAAAAATAAATACATATATGAAAATAAAAGCACGATTACTAGTTCTGTTCATGGCATTGATGGGTGTATCAATGGCACAAAATGCCGACAGCTATCAACACTATTGGGAAGACGAAACCCGCTTTGCCGACAATAAAGAGCAAGGTCATGCTACATACACTCCTTACTATAGTGAAGAAGAAATGCTTGACGATGAAGACTTTTATCGCACTCCATGGGTGTATAGCAAGAGCAAAGCCGTTAAACTCCTCAATGGCGATTGGTATTTTCATTTTGCTGACAGTCCCAAAGACAGACCATACAACTTTTATGCACCGGACTACGATGTGAGCAGTTGGGCAACAATACCTGTGCCATCGAATTGGGAAATGCATGGCTATGACAGACCTATATATTGCAATGTGGAATATCCTCACTCCAACACTCCTCCGTTTATACAAGCACGAAAAGGGTTTAACGACAATGGTGTAAACTATGGCATCAATCCCGTAGGCTCGTATGTATGCCTATTTGATATGCCCGAAGGGTGGGACAACAACCGCACATTCATACACTTTGGAGGCATCTATAGTGCCGCCTTTGTTTACCTCAATGGCAACTATGTAGGTTACACACAAGGTGCCAATAATGTGGCTGAGTTCGACTTGACCAAACACCTAAAAAAGGGCACTAATAAGCTGGCTGTACAAGTATTCCGTTGGAGCGATGGTTCCTACCTCGAATGTCAGGATATGTTTAGAATGAGTGGTATATTTCGCGATGTGATGCTATACAATGTGCCCAAAGCAGCCATACGAGACCACGTAATAACCTCTACCCTCGATAGCAAAAGCGGCTACACCAAAGGTAAGATGTATGTGGATTTGACCTTCGACAACCGTGCCGGACAAGCCGGCAGTCGACAGATAGTTGTATCGCTAACAGACCCCAATGGTAATAAAGTGGCTCAAAAGAATACAACAATAAAGTTTAAGCCATCGCAAAAAGAGATAAAAAAGAAGGTGGCATTTAGTGTAAACGATATAAAGACATGGACTGCCGAAACACCAAACTTATACACCGTTAGTGTAGTGCAACGAAATAATGATGCCGACGAGATGGCTTTTTCGACTAAATATGGTTTCAGGACTATAGAGATACGAGGTTCTTTAGTATACATCAATGGCAAGCGGGCAACATTTAAAGGTGTAAACCGCCACGACACTCACCCCCTATATGGTCGTGCCGTACCCACCGAAACTATGTTGCAAGATGTGGTGATGATGAAACAAAACAATATCAATACCATACGCACGTCGCACTATCCAAATGCCGCCAAGATGTATGCTATGTATGACTATTATGGCATTTATTGTATGGACGAAGCCGACCTCGAAAACCACGCCAACCAAAGCATAAGCGATATGCCGTCGTGGATACCGGCATTTGTGGATAGAGTGGAACGTATGGTACTTCGAGACCGCAATCACCCTTCGGTAATATTTTGGAGCATGGGCAACGAAACCGGAAACGGCAATAACTTTGAACATTGCTACAACAAAATAAAACAGCTCGACCCAACTCGCCCCATACATCACGAAAGCACCAACGACGACAAAGAGTATGGTGGAAACCGCTTCAGCGACCTATATTCCAAGATGTATCCAAGCATGGAGTGGATGTATAAATACCAAAACCACTTCGACAAGCCAATGTTTATATGCGAATATGCCCATGCCATGGGTAACGCCATAGGCAACCTCAAAGAGTATTGGGAATGTATAGAAAACAGTAATACCATGATAGGCGGTGCCGTATGGGACTGGGTAGACCAAGCTATATACGAACCAAAGGAGATATTGAACGGAACATATCATGGTCGCTTGCATACAGGCTACGACTTCCCCGGTCCTCATCAAGGGAACTTCTGCAGCAATGGAATACTGACTCCGCTTAGAGAACCTACTCCGAAATTGGCTCAAGTGAAAGCCGTGTACCAATACATAAAATTCAATTTAGATACTATCGACTATATCAATAACACTATTGGTATACTCATCGAAAACACCTACGACTTTATATCCACCAAAGGCATGAATTTGAAGTGGCAACTGCTTAAAAATGGTAAAGAGATAAAAACTTTTTGCGACACCATGCCCACTATAGCCCCCGATACCAAGAAATATATCACTATAGAACTGCCTTCCGATGTCAGCCTAAAAGCCTTTGACGAGAACGGCGACGAAGTGTTTATCAACCTATATGCCACACTGAACGAAGCCACTGCAAGTTGCAAACAAGGCCACACCATAGCCCAACAGCAAATAACACTATGCAAACGTGGTGCTATGCCTCCCGTGCTTATGACTTCGAGAGAGCCTTTGCAGATAACCAATGCTTATAACAAAACAGTGATAAACAACAGCAATATACATGTAGAGTTTGATACCACTACAGGCACAATGACCACTTTGAGAATAAACGGTATGGATATGATTTATGGTGGCAAAGGATTTATATACGACAACTATCGCTGGATAGAAAACGACCGCAACACCTCCGACTCTACCGGGCTTGCACCAACAGCCGAATGCACCACCGAAACACTCAACAACGGCAGCGTGGTGGTAAGCACCAAAAGAGAAGGAACACTATGTGCCACAAGCATCAAATATACAATATATCCCAATGGTATAGTGGATATCGATGCTACTTTTATACCTCAAACATCGGCACTACGACGTGTGGGCTTGGCATGTGCCATCAATGCAGGACTGAGCAACATACACTATTATGCCCATGGCCCGTGGGAAAACCACGCCGACCGCAAAGAAGGTTGCCCCGTGGGACTATACTCTGCCACTCCTCTACAAATGGTGGTGCCATACACCAAACCCCAAAGCACAGGCAATAGAGAAGGCTTGAGAGAACTGACACTTACCAACCAACGCGGCAAAGGGTTGAAGATAGAAACCGAAGGCGAAGTGTCCTTCTCGGCACTGCCATACACCGATGCCGACTTGCAACAAGCCCAACATCAATGGCAGTTGCAACAACGCCCGTTTATATATCTACACTTAGATGCTTATCAGCGAGGAATAGGCAACGCCAGCTGCGGCCCCGACACCATGGAGGATTATCAAATAAAACAGCAACCCTATAGCTATAAACTACGCCTTTCGGCAATAAAATAAAGGCAACCTTTAACGCAAAACAAAAAAGGCGAAGCACCTGTATGCTCCGCCTTTTTGCGCTTCATTAGCCCGCAAAGCTGCCATCGTCGTTGCCTGTGCCGCCGCCGGTGTTTCCACCTTCGTTTTCCGGAACGTCCTCATCGGTTTCGTCGGCCTTGGTGTTTGGCAAATAGGTCCACTCTATATCGTCGGCGATAAGGGAGTTGTTGAATTTACCTTTCATACTTCCGCTTTTCATGGCTGGGCGAAACTGAACTTTGATGTTAGTTACTTGGTCCATCGACACCTCTTCAGCTGTGTCCACACCCGTTTTCTTACACTCGAAGGTTAAGAAAAACGAGCCTATCCCGTCCAATTTCACCGAATGCCCTTCGGCCAAATAGCGTGTCATCACGTTGGGAATTGCATTTAGCACTGCCATTACATCAGTTTGGCTTACGGTGCTTTCCTTTTCGATGTCTTTTGCCAAACGTTTGGCGTCATAGCAACTTACTGTTTTGGATACCGGTATCCATTTTTCTGTAAGCTTCACGAATTTCTTACTATAAAAAGCCATAGTCTTTTAAATTTATTGATTAATAACTAAAAATACTTACCTTTCAAAGAGTGGTGTTTTCGGAGTTTTCCCTCAAATCATAAATGATTGATTTCCAATCACTCTAATCTTTCTTCGAGAAGACTCCAATCTTCTCCCGAGAAGACTCCAATGTTCTCCGGAGAAGACTCCAATGTTCTCAAGAGAAGATTGGAGTCTTCTCCGGACACCTCTTTAAAGGTTTTTCAGTAACGATAAAGAGTATTGTTTTATTATATGAAAGGCTTGTTAAAAAACATTAAAAAATAAACAAGGGTTCAAAGCAACATTTTGTGCCGTCTCGTATGCCATAAAAGCGTGCTGTGTGCGTTCTTATTCCTCTCATTTACGAAAAATAATGGCCGTATGCTTTTTATTTTCATCAAAAAAAGCTATCTTTGCAAATCGTATCAAACAATAGGTTAAACATTAATATATTAATTATTAGGCTGTGAGAGATTTATTAAGCGAATTAAACGAAGAGCAAAGAAATGCCGCCGCATGCATCGAAGGGCCGGTGATGATAATAGCCGGAGCAGGTTCGGGCAAAACCCGCACACTTACTTATCGTATTGCCCATCTTATCGAAGAGGGAGTGGATCCTTTTAATATATTGGCACTTACGTTTACCAACAAGGCAGCTTCCGAAATGAAAGAGCGTATTGTTGCACTCGTGGGCAAGGATGCCAAAAATATATGGATGGGAACGTTTCACTCCATATTTGCCAAAGTGCTTAGGTTCGAGGCCGAAAAGTTGGGATACATATCTTCGTTTACCATCTACGATACCGACGACAGCAAGAGTGCAATAAAACAGATAATTAAATCGCTTAACCTCGACCCCAAAGCCTATAATGTGGGCTATGTGTTGGGGCGTATCTCGATGGCCAAGAGCAATCTTATCTCTTGCGAAGAGTATGCCACCAATGCCGAGATACAACAGTCCGACCAGGCTGCCCGCAAACCGATGATAGGCGAGATATACAAGCTCTACAACCAACGTCTGCGAAACTCTATGGCCATGGATTTCGACGACCTATTATATAACATGAATGTATTGCTTCGCGACTATCCCGATGTGTTGCTTAAATATCAGGAACGTTTTAAGCATATACTTGTAGATGAGTATCAAGACACTAACTTTTCGCAATACTTGATAATAAAAAAGATGGCGGCACGCTACCAAAACATCTGTGTGGTGGGCGACGATGCCCAAAGTATATACGCTTTCAGAGGGGCCAATATTCAAAACATATTGAACTTCAAACGCGACTATCCCGATGTCCGACTCTTTAAATTGGAGCAAAACTATCGTTCCACTCAAAACATAGTGAATGCTGCCAACAGCATAATATCCAACAATCGCGACCAGATAAAAAAAGAAATATGGACTGCCAACGATGTGGGCAACCGCATACGCCTGCTTAATGGTGCCGACGAACGTGAAGAAGGATACATAGTGGCCAAAGCAATAACCGACACTAAAGAACAAGAGAATGCAGACTATGATAGTTTTGCAATACTATATCGCACCAATATGCAGTCGCGTGCCATAGAAGAGGCCTTGCGTAAAATGAAGATACCATACAGGATATTTGGCGGACTTTCGTTTTATCGACGAAAAGAAATAAAAGATGTGTTGGCCTATCTGCGTTTGGTTATCAACAACTACGACGACGAAGCACTGTTGCGTGTCATCAACTATCCGGCCAGAGGCATAGGACAAACCACCCTCGACAGGATAAAAGTGGCAGCGTCGGACAACGATATTGCCATTTGGACCGTGATAGAAAACCTTCCATCATTCGGCTTGGGCATCAACACCGGCACAGCCAACAAGATAAACGATTTCATGATGATGATAAAATCGGCATCGTCGCAGCTGAATGTGCTTAATGCCTACGACTTGGCCAAGCAGATTATAATGCAGTCGGGCATAATACGTTTTTTGAAAGAAGACGAAGACCCCGACAATGCCAACCGAATAGAAAACATCGAAGAGTTGATGAATGGCATACAGGAGTTTTGCGAAAAAGAAGACCTTATCACTCCCGATGGCGAAGAAGGGCAAGAGGTGTCGCAGATAAAGACATTGGACCTCTTTTTGCAACAAGTGTTGCTACTCACCGACGAAGAAAACGACAAGGAAGACACCAACAAAGTGTCGCTGATGACCATACACGCCGCCAAAGGATTGGAGTTTCCGTATGTGTATGTGGTAGGTATGGAAGAAAATTTGTTTCCATCAGCACTGTCCATCTCCAGCCGCCAAGAGTTGGAAGAGGAACGCCGATTGTTTTATGTGGCAGTAACGCGTGCCGAAAAAATGCTTACACTATCATACGCCAACACCCGTTACCAATACGGCAACGCATCGTTTCAGGAACTCAGCCGCTTTGTTGACGAAATAGAAGATAGGTATATAGACATACCATTAAAGAAAAACCTTATGCCAAAGGTGGGAGACCTACCCAAACCGATGTTTGCCAAACGCAAAACCATCGAGAAAAAGACACTGAAACGCGTTCAGCATGGACCCTCAGCCGGCAATAGTCCTGCCGAGATTAATGCCATACAAGTAGGTATGCGTGTATTGCACGAAAAGTTCGGATATGGTACGGTGAAGCATATCGAAGGCGAAAACAACGACCGAAAAGCAGTGGTCTTTTTCGACAATACAGGTGAAAAGCAGTTGCTGTTGCGTTTTGCCAAACTATCGATAGTGCAATAATGTAACTTAATACTATATGAGCGGCAATATCCACCACATACTAAAGACCTATTGGGGCTACGATAGCTTTCGACCTTTGCAAGAGGAAGCAATACAAAGTGTTCTTTCGGGGTGCGATACCTTGGCACTTATGCCCACCGGTGGCGGCAAGTCGCTATGTTTTCAGGTGCCTGCCTTGGCAATGGAAGGGCTCTGCCTTGTGGTGTCGCCTCTTATATCGCTTATGCACGACCAAGTGGAGAACCTAAAAAAGCGAGGTATAGCTGCAGCCAAAATAGTGTCGGGAATGAACCGCTACGAGACAGAGATAGTACTCAACAACTGTGTTCACAACAAGATAAAGTTACTATACGTGTCGCCCGAGAGGCTCAAAAACAAAATGTTTATCGAGCATCTCAAGCAGATGAAGTTGTCGCTGATAGCCGTCGACGAAGCCCACTGCATATCGCAATGGGGCTACGACTTCAGGCCTCCATACCTCGACATTGCCGATATAAGAACTTTGCACCCTTATGTTCCGATAATGGCACTTACTGCCACTGCCACACCTAAGGTGGTCGACGACATAAAGGATAAATTGTTGTTTAGGAAAAACCACAAAGTGTTTAGAAACAGCTTTTATCGTAGCAATTTGGCTTATATGGTGTTTTGCGAAGACGACAAGCACGGTCGAATGCTACGTATAATGCGTAAGGTGAAAGGCAGCGGCATAGTGTATGTGCGAAACCGTAGACGCACAAAAGAGATAGCCGAATACCTATACACACAAGGCATAAAAGCCACCCACTACCATGCAGGACTCTCCGACAAAGACCGCTACATGCATCAGCAACGATGGCTCGAAGGTAAAGTAGATGTGATGGTAGCCACCAACGCCTTTGGTATGGGCATCGACAAAAGCGAGGTGAGATATGTAATCCACATGGATTTGCCCGACTCGCCCGAAGCCTATTTTCAAGAAGCAGGACGTGCAGGACGCGATGGAAAACAAGCCTATGCCATTGTGCTATACAACAACTCCGACATCGACACATTAAAAGAAAGTTTTCAAAACAACTACCCTCCGCTATCATATATACAAAACGTATACCGAGGTGTATGCAACTACTATCGTATACCCATAGGCAGTGGCTCTGACCTCACTTTCGACTACGACCCATTGGAGATATGCAACACTTATAGACTTAAGATATTGCCTTTTAGTGCCTCCATGAAGTTTTTGGAACGCGAAGGATTGCTATCTATACCCGAAAAACAAGACACCGAATCGAAACTGATGATAATGGTATCGAAACAGGAACTATACAACTTTCAAGTAACACACATCAAATACGATGCCTTTATCAAAATGATATTGCGCATGTATGGCGGTGTGTTTACCGACTTTGTACCTATAAGCGAACTTCTCATAGCCAAAACACTACACTACAAAACCACAGACGTAGAAGCCTTGCTGTCCGACTTGAACAAGATGAAAGTGGTATCATACAAAAAAAAGGCCATCAAACCTCAAATAATATTCACTTCGCCACGTGTTGATGCATCGTATCTGTATTTGACCGACAGCAACTACAAAGAATTAAAGCAAAATGCCTTATCACGAATAGAAGCAGTAATGACATACGTTAGGTCGACAAAGAAATGTCGTAGCAATATGCTGTTGGAATATTTTGGCGAAACAAGCAATACCACTTGCCACAACTGCGATGTGTGCATTACCACCCGAAATAACAACAAAGACCTCCGTCAACAAATAATAGACATACTGAAAGACACGCCCATGACCATAATGCAACTGGCAGAACACATAGACAATGTGGACGACGATGCCATAGCCACCACTGTACGCAATATGCTGGAATACGAAATATTAGACATGGACAGCAGCATGCAGCTGTCAGTACGATAGGACAACAAGCTACGGACTACTACTGCTGGCTTTATTTTGTTGGTAAGAAAGGCACCCTCTTTCGCACTTTGTCTACCGATTGTCTCGATTAGATTTTACAAAGCTGCCTAAAATACCGGCGTTGCTTTGAGGGCACGTAGCACAGCTTTATGATACAAATTAAAAAAAAGTTGTATCTTTGCAAATATTAATTCAACACTACAAAGTATGTTTGTGTTTGTATTACTGCAATATATAAAATAGATATGAAAGGAAACGAACTAAAACCACATATAGGTATTTTTGGCCGTCGCAACTATGGCAAGAGCAGTTTGATAAACCTTATAACGGGTCAAAACATAGCAATAGTATCCGACACAGCGGGCACCACCACCGACCCGGTGAAGAAAACCATGGAGATAAAAGGAGTAGGCCCTGTGGTATGGATAGACACCGCCGGAGTAGACGACGAAGGGCAACTTGGACTGATGAGAACCGAAAAAAGCTACGAGGCTTTGAAGCATGTCGACTTGGCATTGATAGTGTTTACCAACAACTGCTTTGGCGATATAGAAGAAAAACTAATATCCTGTTGCAACGATTTGAAGATACCGTTTGTGCTTATCTACTCCAAAAGCGATGTGTATGCACCCAACGAAGCACTGATACAAGATATAGAAAAACGCTACAATAGTATTGTGTTACAAATATCGACCCACAATACCGAGTCGCAAAACTTGTTGCTCGATACTATACGCACCGCCTTGCCCGAAACGGCATACACTCCAAAATCGCTTTTGGGAGAGGTGATAAAGCCCGGCGAAACAATAGTGCTTGTTACACCCATCGACTCGTCGGCACCCGAAGGACGCATGATACTGCCTCAAGTGCAGACCATTCGCGACATATTGGACAACGAATGTATTGCCGTGGTGTGCAAAGAAACACATTTGGAACAGCAACTCAAACAAATGAATGTAAAACCATCGCTTGTGGTAACCGATAGCCAAGTGTTTAAACAAGTGTCGCAAATAGTACCCGAAGATATAGCACTTACGAGCTTCAGTATAGTGTTGGCACACGCCAAAGGATTGTTTTACGAATACATCGAAGGCACACCCACATTAGATACACTACAAGATGGCGACCATATACTTATGCTCGAATCGTGTACCCACAAGGCATCGTGCGAAGATATAGGACGAGTGAAGTTGCCCAACCTCATACGCAAATATTCGGGACGAGAGGTAACATTCGACCATGTGTCGGGGCTTACGGCACTCGATTGCCCCATAACCGACTACCGCATGGTGATACAATGCGGAGGCTGTGTGGTAACTCCAAAGCAATTGGCCAATCGCTTGCAAGGTGCTTTGAATGCCGGTGTGCCGGTGTCGAACTATGGATTGGCAATAGCATATATGACAGGAATATTCAACCGAGCAATAGAAGTTTTTAAACAAAGATAATATATAATGAATGCTAAAACAAAACTATCGATAATAGCTGCCGTGGCACAAAACGGAGCCATAGGCAAAGACAACGATTTGCTATGGCACATATCGGCCGACCTTAAACGCTTTAAGCAACTAACGTTGGAACACACAGTGGTGATGGGCAAAAGCACCTACGACTCGCTACCTGTGCACCCTTTTCCAAAACGTAGAAACATAGTAATAACACGCCAAAAAGATTTGTTACTCGAAGGTTGCGAAATGGCACATTCCATCGATGAAGCCATAGCACTATGCAAACCCAACGAAGAAACATTTGTAGTAGGCGGCAGTAGCATATACAAGCAGATGATGCCGGTGGTGGATAAGCTATATATAACATGGGTGTATAAAGACTTTGATGCCGATTGCTTTTTCCCCGAAATAGACCACGAACAATTTGTGCAAACAAGTGTTTCGGAACGTATGTATGACGAAAAATCGGGATTGGAATTTGCTTATTGCGAATACGAAAGAAAGAACAGATAATAGCCAACAGCTAAAATTGAATAAAAAAATATGCGTATACTTATACAACGGGTAAAACAAGCAAGTGTAACCATCGACGACAAACTGAAAAGTGCCATAAAAGGAGGCATGCTTATACTTGTAGGCATAGAAGATGCCGACACCAACGAAGACATAGAATGGCTATGCGGCAAGATAGTGAAGCTACGAATATTTGACGACGACAACGGAGTGATGAACCTATCTATATCGGATCTTCCCGATTTGGATATACTTGTGGTAAGCCAATTTACACTACATGCCAGCACCAAAAAGGGCAATCGTCCATCATATATAAAAGCTTCGAAACCGGACTTTGCCATACCTATGTACGAAAAATTTATAGCACGCCTACAATCCCTTTTGGGCAAGCCAATACAAACAGGCAATTTTGGTGCCGATATGCAAGTGGAACTGATAAACGATGGACCGGTTACCATTTGGATAGATTCCAAACAAAAAGAATAATACTGCAATCAGTAATAATCAAAAAAAATCATCACGATGAAAAAGATACTACATCACGTAGTTGCAACATTTTCATCGTGATGAAATTTCATCATCGTCGCGAGGAAAATTTATCATCAGGCAATTTATAAAAAACGCTTTGTTATTTGAATAAAAAAGCGTAACTTCGCAAAATCTTTTTGTCAAACAAAAAATCGTTATTATGTCTAAATTCACACACTTACACGTACACACACAGTATTCCATTTTAGATGGAGCCGCAAATATCAAAGTAATGCTCGAACGAGTAAAAGAACTTGGCATGGATTCGTTGGCCATCACCGACCACGGCAATATGTATGGAGTATTGGAATTTTTTAATACTGCCAAAAAAGTTGGCATAAAGCCTATATTGGGATGCGAGATGTATGTGGCCGAAGATAGGCACAACAAAAGTGGCTCCGAAAGCCGAAGCGGATACCACCTTATACTATTGGCCAAAAACGAAAAAGGATATAGCAACCTTATTAAACTATGTTCGATGGGTTTTTTGAAAGAAAACTTCTATTACAAACCCCGTATCGACAAAGAACTATTGAGCCAATATACAGAAGGCTTGATATGCTGCTCGGCATGTTTGGGAGGCGAGTTGCCACAAACGATCCTAAATAAAGGCATCGACGCTGCCTCGGAGGTTGTGGAAGAATTTAAGACTATGTTTGGCGACGACTACTATCTTGAGCTGCAAAACCATGGGCACGAAGAACAAAAGATAGTAAACCAAGCTCTTATGGAACTATCAAAAAAACACGACGTAAAACTCATAGCCACCAACGATACCCACTTTGTGTACAAAGAAGACCGCATGGCACACAAAATACTGCTATGTGTGAGCACCGGCAAAAAGCTCGATGAAGAAACAACGATGGTATACACCGGCGAAGAATATATAAAGAGCGAAGAAGAAATGTTGGCACTCTTTCCCGAATGCCCCGAAGCTATCAGTAACACACAGGAAATAGTAGATAAGATAGAACATTTTGAGTTGGAACGCAGCATCGTGTTGCCAAAGTTTCCGTTGCCCGATGGCTTCGACGAAATGCAATACCTGACACATATAACATGGGAAGGAGCCGCCAAACGCTATCCCGAAATGACAGAGGAGATACGCGAACGCATACAATTTGAGTTAGACACCATCGAAAAGATGGGTTTTCCGGGATATTTTCTTATCGTTCAGGACTTCATCAATGTGTCTCGCAACGAGTTGGGTGTTATCATAGGACCGGGACGAGGCTCTGCTGCCGGCTCGGTAATAGCCTACTGCATAGGCATAACCAACATCGACCCGGTGAAGTACAAATTGCTGTTTGAGCGTTTTCTGAATCCCGAACGTATAAGTATGCCCGATATAGATGTGGACTTTGATGACGAAGGACGAGAAAAAGCACTGCAATATGTAATGGATAAATATGGTGCCGACCATGTGGCACAGATTGTTACCTTTGGTGCCATGGCAGCCAAATCGGCCATAAAAGACGTGGCACGTGTGATGGATTTGGACTTGCCTACGTCAAACTACCTAGCCAAACTAGTACCCGAAAAGCCCGGCACCACACTGAAAAAAGCTTTCGAAGAAGTACCTGAACTCCGCGAACACAGAGACAATGGTAGCGAATTGGAAAAAAAGGTGCTGAAATATGCCGTAGAGCTTGAAGGCTCGATACGAAACACAGGGGTGCACGCTTGCGGTGTGATTATAGGTCCGCAAGATATATCCAACTTTGTGCCGGTGGCATCGGCAAAAGACTCCGACCTAATGGTAACACAGTTCGAAGGCAAGCTGATAGAATCGGTGGGAATGTTGAAGATGGACTTTTTGGGACTGAAAACCCTTTCGATAATAAAAACGGCATGCCAAAACATAAAGAAACGCCATGGTATAGACCTCGATATGGATGCTATACCCCTCGATGACGAACTTACATACGAATTATATCAAAAGGGTGCTACCATAGGTACTTTCCAATTCGAATCGGAAGGTATGCAAGCACACTTGAGAGACCTTAAGCCAACGCGTTTCGAAGACCTTATAGCCATGAATGCGCTGTATCGTCCGGGTCCTATGCAATACATACCTCAATTTATAGCCCGCAAACATGGTCGCGAAAAAATAGAGTACGACATACCTATGATGAGCGAATACCTCGACGAAACCTATGGTATTACCGTATACCAAGAACAAGTGATGCTACTATCGCAATCGATGGCAGGCTTCACCAAAGGGCAAGCCGACGGATTGCGTAAGGCTATGGGTAAGAAACTGAAAGACAAAATGGCAGAGCTGAAAGTGAAATTTATAGACGGCTGCAGAAAAAAAGAACTACCCGACGACAAAGTGGAAAAGGTATGGAGCGACTGGGAAAAGTTTGCCGAATATGCTTTCAACAAATCACATGCCACCTGCTACTCCTTTGTGGCATATCAAACCGGATACCTCAAAGCACACTATCCGGCCGAATATATGTCGGCAGTGCTGACCCACAACCTTAGCGATATAAAAAAGATAACTTTCTTTATAGAAGAATGTAAACGATTGAAGATACCGGTATTGGGACCCGATGTAAACGAAAGTGATATACATTTTATGGTTAACGACAAAGGCGAGATACGTTTTGGATTGGGAGCCATAAAAGGTATGGGCGAAAATGCTGCTGCCGAACTGATAGCAGAACGCGAAACCAACGGAAAGTTTAAAAACATATTCGATTTTATGGAACGCATAAACCTAAAAAGCATAAACAGCAAGAATATGGAATCGTTGGCAAAATCGGGTTCGTTCGACACTTTCAAAGACATACATCGTGCCCAATACTTCTACAAAAAAGATGCTGACTCAACCAACTTTTTGGGTAGATTGCTCAAATGGATAAACAACAAAAATTATGGCGATGCCGCCCAAGTATCGTTGTTCGACACTTGCGAATCGCTTAAACAAGAAGACTATCCGCAAATACCCGATGCAGAACCATGGACGTGTGCAGAACAAGCCACTTACGAAAAAGAAGTGATAGGCTTTTATATGTCGAGACACCCTTTGGACGAGTACAAAATAGAGATGCAACATATAATGAACACTCGAGTGTCGGATTTGGACAATTTGATAGAACTTCAAAAACGCTCGCAAGTGCGATTTGGAGGAGTAATAACAGAGGCTGTAGATGGTATCAGCAAATCGGGTAAGCCTTTTGGTAAATTCACATTAGAAGACTACGATGGATCACACACTATCAGCTTGTTTGGCGAGAACTATGTAAAATTCAAAGAATATATACAAAAAGATTATTTTATCTGTTGCACAGGTGCTGTAAAGGAACGTTCGTGGGCAAAAGAAGGAGATACCAACAGACTGGAATTGCGCATCAACGATATTATGCTGCTCGAAGATGTGTTGGGTACATACGTAAGAGAAATTATGTATAAGATTAAATACGACGACATCGACAAAGAGTTTTGCGACACAATGGAGCGACTCATCAAAGAGAACGGCAACGGCAACGTAGTGTTATCGTCCCTATTGGAAGATGTAGAAGATAAAATATCGCTGATGATGGTTTGCGAAAAGAAAGTAAATGCAAACATATTGCGAGAACTACAAAAGATAGATAAGATAAAAAATACCATTGAAATAAAATACCGATGAAATTGCAAACCATAGTAGTACCCCAAAAAGACGGCATCACATTGTCGCACAAACACAATGTGATGCTTGTAGGGTCGTGCTTCACCGAATCGATAGGCGAAAAGATGGAATATTTCGGATTTCGATGTATGAGAAACCCTTTCGGGATATTATACAACCCATTTTCGATAGCCACATGTTTGGAATACTGCATCGAAAACAAAGCAATATGCGACAACGATATGGTTTTCAACAATCACCTTTGGCACTCGTGGCACCATCACAGCAAGTTTTCAAACACCTCGAAAGAGCAATGCCTACACAAATGCAACAGCACAATAGTACAAGCTCATGACTTTTTGAAAGAAGTGGATTACATCTTCATCACATGGGGCACAGCCCTCACCTATACTCTGAAAGAACAAAACATGATAGTTGGCAACTGTCATAAATGGCCGGGGTATAACTTCGACAGACAACTTTCGTCGGTAGAAGAAATAACAGCTCGATATATAACTTTGGTAGAGAAACTACACTCCTACAATCCCAAAGCAAAAATAATATTAACGGTAAGTCCCATACGACATTGGAAAGAAGGGTACCGCGAAAACCAACTAAGCAAATCGGCACTGCATTTGGCTGTAGACCATTTGCAACGACAGTCCGATACCTTTCATTACTTTCCATCATACGAGATAGTTATGGACGAACTGAGAGACTACCGTTTTTTTGAGTCGGACATGTTACATCCCAACAGCGTTGCCATAGAAATAATTTGGGAAAAACTTTTGGACACCTACACTACCGATAACACATGCGATATCTGCAACATTATGGACAAATATCAAAAAATGAAACAACACCGCCCTTTCTACCCCGACAGCGACGAATACAAAGCCCATCAAGACAAAATGGAACAAATAAAACTAAAGCTAAAAGAGTTGATAGGGCGAGAAGTATGAAATAGAACCTAAACACACACTTTGATTACTATCTTTTTGGAATTAATTTGTTATTTTATAACTGCATAAGCTAAACCGATGTTTAAAACTAAAATAAATAACACATCATCATAATGGAACTAAAAATATTTTTATACCGATTGTCGTTGGCTCTTTTGCTTGGTGCTTGCATAGGCACAGAGCGACAAATAAAGCAACGTAGTGCAGGACTTATCACCAATTCGCTTGTGGCATTGGGTGCCTGCATATTTATATTGATATCCGAAAGTGCCGGCTACAGAGGCGGTTCCGACAATTTGCGTGTACTGGGTCAGGTGGTTACAGGCATAGGTTTTTTGGGTGCCGGCGTTATAATGCGCGACGGCTTTACCATTCATGGACTCAACACTGCCGCCACTTTGTGGTGCTCGGCAGCCATAGGATCGCTATGTGGCTTTGGCCTATACCTCGAAGCCACCATTGCTGCAGCAGCAATCATCGCTGCCCATCTGCTGCTAAAACCTATTTCGGACTACTTCGACCGACGAACACAAAAACCGGTAGAGATAAAGAATGTGGGCTTTTCGATAGAAGTAACAACCGATTTGAAAAACGAAATGTCGATACGGTCGCTATTCGTGGAAATGATAAGTAACTACGACAATATGCAGTTGCAAAAGATGAAGTCGTCGCAAAACACCGCTTCGGGATATGTGGAACTACGAATGGATATACTCACCTACGACAACGACCCTACCTCGAAAAACCACCTGCTGCAAGACATGTCGAAGATACAATGCATAAAAGAAATAACATCAACCACTCTAACAAAAAAGATAGAACACTGACAATATAAGAATGAAAATCACACAACAAATAGCCCAAAGCATAGCACTTGCCATACTGATAGCATTGCATAACCCAACATTTTCGCAAACAAAGAGCTATCCACAAAACTATTTTCGCTCACCTATCAATATACCCCTTGCCACCTCAGGCACCTTTGCCGAGATACGAAACAACCATTTCCATTCGGGCATGGACTTTAGAATAGGCGGTGTGGTGGGCGAACCTGTATACGCAGTAGCCAACGGATATGTGTCGAGGATTAAAGTGTCGGCATACGGCGGCGGAAAAACCTTATACATCACACACCCAAACGGATATAAAAGTGTGTATATGCACCTCAACAACTTTGTGGGCTCAATAGCCGAATACACCAAACAATGCCACTACAAACAGCGTGCTTTTGAGATAGACATTGACATTGCCGACAGTATTCTGCCCGTAAAAAAAGGCATGCTGATAGCCAATGCCGGAAACACCGGAGGCAGCGGAGGTCCGCACCTGCACTTCGAACTGCGATATGCTGACAACGACAAAACACTAAACCCTCTACTGTTTGGAATGCCTTTTGCCGACAATATAGCACCCGTAATACACAACGTAAGGGTATATCCCGCCGGCGAGGGCTCGACAATCAACGGACAAGCATCGCCAATGATGATAAAAGAAACACGAACCAACAAAAAAACAAAGAAGAAATACACCGTTGTGAACGACACCATATATGTGAGCGGACGAATATACACCGGCATATACACCACCGACGCAGCACCAAAGTCGACACAAAAAAACGGAGTATACGACATTAAACTATATGTAGACAACGAACTGATATTCCACTACTCGCCTACCGAATTTATGTTTGAAGAAACACGCGCCGTAAACTCGATGATAGACTACGACTGGTACAAGAAACACCGACAAGCATACATACTGTCGCGAAAGCTGCGTGGCAACAAAAGCCAAACATGCCGTGTGTATAAAAACAACGGATATATATCCTTTGCCGACAACGGTTGCCACAAAGTGGAATACAAAGTAACCGACTTTGATGGCAACAGTGCCAAACTATCTTTTGTTGTAAAAAACAATTCAACCCCCACTTCTACCACTACCCCCATTAAACCATCGAAATACAATATACCCATAGCCTACTATCTAAAAAACAGATACAAAACCGACGGGTATGCCGTATATTTCGACGAAAACACCTTTTACGAAAACGACATGATGTGCTACCAAAAGCACCCTGCCAAATACCGCTCAATACTTACCGATGTGCATACCTTGACATTTAAAAACTACTCATTACCACCTCATATAACCTACACCGCCAAACTAACAATACCCGACAGCCTGCTTGCTTTGAAGCAAAAACTTGTGCCCGTAACCGTAGACGGGAAAAAGATAGTGGCACAACCATTTACAATAAATGCCGACACCATGGTGGTGAAGCTGAGAACATTCGACGGATTGGCACTATCCATCGACACTATAGCACCCAAAGTGGCAGCCTCCAACTTTAAGGAAGGCAAAACAATAGCAACTAAAACTTTGAAAGTAAAAATATCCGACAACCTTTCGGGAATAACCCGATACGACTGCTACCTAAACGGAGAATGGATACTGGCCGAACACGACGGAAAAACAGCATCGCTGACCATAAACACCACCAATGCCACCACCAAAGGCAAAAACACCTTGAAAGTGATAGTTACAGACCGAATAGGCAACACCACAATAAAAGAATGGACGTTGCTTTTTTAAGGCAACGTCTGATAATTGAAGCAATTCTTAGAAATAGTCTCTAACCTATTCGGCAAATTCTTTATTACAACGTTTCATCGATTGCAAGGCAAGATATATATCGCCAAAATCGTTGCAGTTGTCGGTTTCTATGTCAAATTCATTGTAGTGAGTTTCCTCTTGTTCGGCAAGCTCTTCAAACAAACGCTTGGTAACCACGTCCAACTCTTCGCCAATAATCTTGGCCCACTCGTTGTAGTTGCTCACCGATTCGCTTTCCATCTTTTTGGCCAGCTCCAGCATCAGTTTGGGTTCGTTTATCTTTTCCACACCCTTGGTTGGTCGCAACTCTACATCACCACCCAAAAACAATATGCGATCGGCAAGCAATTCCAAATGTTTCATCTCCACAATGGATATTTGTTCAAACAATTTCGAAAACATCTCGTAGCCCCTATCTTCGAAGTGAAAATGAAAATACAAGTACTGATGTATGCTTTGCAACTCATCGCCAACGGCTTTGTTTAGCAGCTCTATGCTGTGAATTTTATTCATAATTATACTTTTTATATCTGTTATGATAATAGAAACAATATAAATAAGAATAGGTTTAGCCAAGTAGTAAAAAAAACATGCTGCAAGAGACGTGCCAATACAACAATATAAGAGACGTGCCACGGCACGTCTCTACGGTTGCATAATATTATATCGCCAAAAACCAAAACCCCGAATATTTTTACCCACAAATAATATTCCCCCGATCGTACAGACGTGCCGCGGCACGTCTCCAACACAGCTCCAACACAGATATACCATTTTCAAAAAAAATTCGACCGCTCCGCGAGGGAAGCGGAGCTTTTAAATGCTCCGCTTAAATAAATTAAATAAATCTAATAAATCTAATACACTACGCTTTAATCTGAAACCGGGCGAACCGTACGCCCGCGGCTGCGACCGTCCAAATACACAATGCGGCTGCCACTGTCGAAGTCGAGGGTGTAGGCGTAGTTAGTATTGCTCTCGAGGGGCGTGGAGCTCCAATAGTAGCCACTCTCGCCAATGCGGTAACGCGACGTACCGCCGCAGTTGCCCGCAGCAGGAAGAAAAATGCTATTACCATTAGTCCCTGTTACCCTATAGCCGTTTACACCATTTTGTGTTGTCCATGTCCAAGTGCAATTGTTTACCAATTCTTCCATCTCTGCCTTGGTAGGCATACGCCACGTACCACCCCAATTGGCTGTAGCTACATCGTAAGTAGCATTGCCACTTATATCATTCATAGATTGTCCGTATGTTACACTGTTAGAATTGTTATACGATGTTTTTGTAGTGGTTTCGCCCCAAGCATAATAGTTTCCATATTCTTCGGGAGAGGTTGCTCCTACATTGCAAGTTGCCCATTTAGTACCGCTTGGCAAACCTAAATCTACCCAATCATGTCCATTAATACCCGGCAATGTAGTAAAACTCCTTTCCTCGCCATACGCAGTACCTTTGCTATTAGTGGCGTAGGCTCGTACATAATATGTTGTATTTCCTGTTAATCCCGTAATATTAGAAGTAAAACTTCCTTCACCGCTACCGTCGGTAGTTTTATTATTATCTATTGTAGGGTTGGGCGAAGTATTCCAACATACACCGCGTGCCGTTACCGTAAGATTACCGGCATCGCTTACATTGCCTCCGCATACTGCTCTATTTGCTGTAATGGAAGAAACATTGTTGGTAGTTACAGTCGGTATTGTAGCAAGCAATGTAGTAAAACTCTTTTCCTCTCCGTATGCAGTACCTTTGTCATTGGTGGCGTAGGCTCGCACATAATATGTAACGTTCTCTGTCAATCCAGTAATATCTGAAGTAAAACTTCCCATACCAGTTCCATTAGTTGTTTTGCTATTATCTATTGTAGGATTAGGTGAAGTACTCCAACATACACCGCGTGCTGTTACAGCAAGACCACCATTGTAGGTTACATTACCTCCGCATACTGCAGTAGTTGCAGTTATAAAAGAAACATCGTTGGTGGTTACAGTAGGTGTTGTAATAGGCAATGTGGTAAAACTCCTTTCTTCGCCATACGCAGTACCTTTACTGTTAGTGGCGTAGGCTCGCACATAATATGTGGTGTTTTCTGTTAATCCCGTGATATTTGAAGTAAAACTTCCCTCACCTCTATAATTGCTTGTTTTGCTATCGTTTATCGTGGGCCCGGACGAAGTACTCCAGCATACACCGCGTGCCGTTACTTCGCTTCCCCTTTCTGCCACCACTTCGCCACCGCATTTGGCTGTAGTCGGAGTAATATCCGTTACGTCGGCAGTAGTAATCACAGGTTCTCCCACTATTCTATCTTCCGGTGGTCTAAGGTCTTCCTTTACGCAACCTATAAACAATAGCAACACCGAAAATAATCCTATAAATAATCTGTTTATTACTTTAGTCATCTCTCTACTATTTTATTTATTTATTTTTCAATTTCAAAAACCAAAGTGTAAGACAAAGCATGGCTTGCCTTGCCATTTATAAATATTATCCCTTCTTTTTGCTTCTTTCTTATATATCCTATTGCCATAGCCCGTTGTTTTGTTTGTTTTATTGTTGTTTTTCAATCCTTTATTGCTCCCATACTGAAATGGTGGTTTGCGGTGTGCTGAAGACCTGGTTGCCGACGTGCTGAGAACCTGGTTGACCGCGTGCTGAGAACCTGGTCTCCTAATGGCGTTAGGAAGTACTCCTAATGGCATTAGCAAGTGTTCCTAATGGCATTAGGAAACCACCCTTTCAGCACAACGTTCACCACCCTTTCAGCACGTCGACCACCACCCTTTCGGCACGTCGGCAACCATGCTTGCCGAAGACGGCATGTTTTGTTATAAAAAAACCGCTCTTGGTAGGGTGCCTCCTGCAAAAGGGCTTCAAATGCTTCAGCAGCAACAAATCCACCTCTGTGGTATGGCTTTTGATTTTTGTTTATCGCAGACCCACAAGCTTTTGCGCCGATATTTGGGCGTGTTTGCAGGTGTTTCGTTGTCTTGTTGCAGGCAGTCGCTTTATCATTCTCGTCCTCCACTTGCAGTCCTAAAAGTCGGCTACCTCAACATCTGTAGCCTTCGGCGGCAAGTATCTCTTTCACTTTGGCCACACAGTCGCCTTGTATTATAATAATTCCGTCTTTGGCGGCACCGCCTACTCCGCACTTTGTTTTCAGTTTCTTGGCCAATGTGTCCAAGTCATCGTCGGTGCCCACAAAGCCTTTTACCACGGTGGCCACTTTGCCACCACGATTTTTCTTTTCGATGTTTACGTTCAGCTTTTGCTTATGGGGCGGCAAGGTTTCCACCAATTCTTCTTCATCTTCGTAGGTATATCGAAAATCGGGATTGGTGGAGTATACCACACCTACTGCTTTATTTTTCTTTCCCATGCGGACAAATTATATTTAGTTTTTTGTTGTTTATTTTTATGTCTATTTCCTTACCCATCTTTACGGCTTCGCCATCAAGGTTTACCCATTCGTAGTCGTTGTTATACACTTTAATGCTTTTTGCCTTTATAATCTCAACATGTTGCGAAAGGTCGAACTTATGAGCCAATACCAAATGCGCAATTATAGGTATGTGTATCAGTGGTATCTGTTCTACGATGCACACATCTATAAGACCATCGTTCAGGCTTGCCGAAGGAGCCACCACGGTGTTGTAGCCAAATTGGTTAGAGTTGGCAAAGCTTATAAACAAAGCTTTACGTTCCATCTCCTTACCGTCGATATTCAGCCTATAGACCGATGGTTTATAAAAAGGATATTCCGAAAGTATCACCTCGGTGTAAGCCTGCAATCCACGTGTTTGTGTGGTGCTAAACTTATGAGCCACCAAGGCATCGAAGCCTATGCCGGCTATGCTCACGTATGTGTGGCCGTTCATGGTTATGGTATCTATCTTTTGGCAATATCCGGTGTTTATCACTTCTATGGCTTTTTTTACCGTAAGGGGAATTTTCAAATGCCTTGCCAAACCATTTCCCGAACCACAGGGTATTATAGCCATAGGCATATCCGATTGAGCAGCCACTATACCCGAAGCCACATCGTTTAGCGAGCCATCGCCACCCACCGCCACTATGATGTTGCACTTGCCGGCTTCGCAAGCCTCTTTGGCAATGGTTTGTGCATGATGGGCATATTGGGTATACTCTATTTCGTAGTCATAAATGGTGTGGTCGAGGTAGTCGGCCAAAGCCTTTTCGACGGTGCGTTGCTTGCCAACGCCCGATATAGGATTGATTATCACCAATAGTTTTTTCTTCTCGTTCATAAGTGTTTGGTTGTTGTATGGTATATTATTTTTATTTATTTGTCAGGCAATAGTTTGTTGTTTATAAGTCGGTTGTTGTATTGCTGAATAACAGCTTTGAGATAGTTTTTCAGTTGTTTCACATTGTCGTCGTCGGCCATTTGTGTGGCTATATCGTTGGTCAGCCAAGGGTCGTCTTCCACATTGTATATCTCAAACTTCTCGAGGTTGAAGCGCAACAAATAGCCATCTTTCAGCAGTTGATAGTATCCGTTGCGATAAGCCAAATGGTATCCGCCATCGGTTTGATATATGCTTTTGCCAAAACCAAGCGAAGGTTCGTCGATATTCAAATAGTCGATAATAGTAGGCATCAAATCTATCTGTTGCAATATATGGTTGCTTGCATAAGCCGTGTCGGCACCGGGATGATAAAATATCATAGGTATCTTGTATATGCCGCAGTCGGTTTTGTAATATTTGTCCATGGCTTGAGCGGCATGGTCGGCAGTTATCACAAACAATGTATTGTCATACCAATCGGTTTGTTTTGCTTTTTCGAAAAACTTTTGCAAAGCATAGTCGACATACATCACCGGTTCCAATATAGGAATAGGGCCTTTAGCAAAACGGCCTATGTGTTGCTGAGGTATGGTATAAGGATGATGCGACGAAAGAGTGAACACACCCGTAAAGAAAGGCTGTGGAAAATCGGATACTTTATCGACCATAAACTGAAGGAAAGGCTCGTCGAATATACCCCAATTGCCATCATAATCCTTGCTATTGTTATACTCGTTCATACCATAATAGTTGTCCACACCTATTGTTTTTACAAAGCTATCAAAGTTCATCGACCCATTATAGGCACCATGGAAAAATGAGGTATGATAGTTATTCCGTTTCAGAATCAGAGGCAAACCCTCTATTTTGTTCATCGAGTAAGCCGAGGTGATATAAGGCTCGTCCATAAGAGAGGGCATTCCTGCCAAGCACGCCGGTATTGCCTCGATGGAACGTTTGCCATTGGCCATACCCCGATACACTATGCTCTGTTTTATAAGCGAGTCCAAAAAGGGAGTGTAGCTTACGGCCGAAGGCAAAGGATTTAAAGCACCTATATACTCTTCCGAAAAACTTTCGAGAATAATAAGCACCACATTTGTAGGGGGCACTACTGCGGCAGAGTCTGCTACAGGCAAAGTATCGACTACCGGGGGCGTAGGGTAAGACAACGGAGTGAACACCTTTTCCAAGTCTTCGGTGCTGCTATAAAACTCCATCTTGCTAACGCTGTTGTCCTTATTGAAAGTTTTTATTATCGAAAAAGGAGTGTTGATAATAAGCGGAGTGTTTTCGGACGAAGTGTACTTTCCTGCATCGATGGGCGACAACGGACGATATTGGAAAAACAGGCCACCACGTATAGCCAACACCACCATGGCAGCAAACATTACGGAAAGTATGCAATCCTTAACCACCGATTTGAGATAAGGCTTGCGAGGCTGCAACACTATTCTACCCGACAGCACCACCAACAGCACTACCAAGACTACGAAAGCCACTACATACACCCAAAAGTCCGACAAAAACTGAGGCACAAGATTGCCCATATCGCCACCCACTGTGAGGTATTTGAATATATCGCCGGTGGTACGCCTCAAAGTCCATTGAAAATAGATGGTATCGGCAAGGTTTGCCACCATCATAAGCGACACCGAAACTATATATACCACCTCCGACACCTTTTTGTATGCCGGTTTCCACCGCAACCCTATAGGCAATATATTAAGGATAATGTATGGCAACAACACCATGGCAGTGGTGGATATGCCGAAATGGATATTGCCCAAAAGCACCATCAACGCATCGCCAACACTATTTATCGAAAACAACGATGCATTAACTGTGTAAAATACCAATTGGGTTATGAACAAGAAAGCAAATGCCAATAGGTATTTTGCTATCACGTATGGAAATATCTTATATGTGGTGAATAAGCAGCGTTTTTGAACCATGATTATTATTTACGTTTAGGTTTATATCCCGAATCGGTAAGTATCTTTTGCGAATCGGTATTGTTGAACAGCTCTTCCATCGATACATCTTTCTTGCTCATATACCTTTCCACTATCTTCCAGCCTATAAAGTCGGTCATGCGAGGTGCCGAATCTTCGAACGCCGAAGTGCTTGGAGCCTCGTTTACAAAAGGACGTATTTTGGCATAATCGTTTTCGTATAATAAGTTTTTCTGCACAAAATATCCCCACACATTACCTTCGTTGGCTTCGGCCCACTGCATCTGTTGCGAGGTGTAGCGTAGCTTTACACTATCGGCAGTGTTTGGCAACACTTGGTCGAGGAAGTAGAGTATCTTACCATTGAATATCATAAGGTCGAGCATCGATTGGTCGGTATGTGTTTGCGGTATTTTGCTTATAGCATAGGAAGCCATACAGTCGACAGGTATATACACACTGTCCAACAAGTTTACTATATACATAGGCATACCAAAGTAGGCATTAAAATATTTCATATTCTTTACCGCATATTGGTCGATGTTTATAGCCATAAACGAATCGGTGCATATCACACGGTCGTAATAAGCGAAAGTGCCGGTAATAAGAGTGTAATAGTTCTTTAATGTATTATCCGGCAATAGTTTTTGACTTCTATCCATAGCCTCTGCAAGCTCCTGTTCAAGCCACGAAAGGTCGGGATATGTGGTACGCACGACATTGTATACCTTCTGCATCAAAGTGTCGGTGGCAAAGTATTTTATCTCTTCGAAATAGGCAGGATTATCCACATTGGTATTGAACAAAAACCTATAATCGTAGCTGTTGTTTACCAATGTTTGCCGGAGTTCATCTATAGGAGTACCGAATACGAGATCTTCGAAACGGTTTATTTTCACACTCTTGCTTTCGTTCGCAGAACTGTTATCATTGGTACTGCCACCTCCACAGGATAGCATACATAATGCTACTGCCACTAATAATAAATTTCTTACACTCTTCATTGTTGTATGCTATTAAGTTTTTTAAAACCAATATCCCAATTGTATTACAAAGGTCTGCATTGTAGTAGTAATACTTTCTTCGAGGTCGCGATGATAGCGAGTGGCAGTTACCACTGAATGATCTATCACATCGTAGCTTACACCTTGTATATCCATGCCCATCAACAGCTCGAATCTGCGATACGACAATCCTATAGCTATGTTAGAGTACAATCCTATTCCATTTATTATTCTGTCGTCTTGTCCTGTACGAGCCTCGGTAAGCATATCTATAGTTGTGGTATTACCCAAACGGCAGCCCAGCTTGGCATCGAAGAATAATCCCGTTTTCCTACGTTCGCCAAAAAAGTAGCGAGCTGTTACAAACACAGGCACCGAATAGTATTCGCCGTTTAACTTAGCGTCGCCCTCTTCGCTATAATTCCAAATACTGAAAGCCACCCCACAACCGGCAAACAAATTGGGATTAAGCTCGAAAAGCAGCGATGTGGAAAGCATCGGTTGGTTGTTCACTTTTATATCCTCGGCTATTGCCGAATTGAACACTCCCATACCTACATTAACTACATGCGACATCGAAAAGTCGTTAGAAAAAGTACCAATGCCTTGTGCTTTGACGTTGTGTAGCAATGCCAAGGCTATCAGTAATGTAAAGACAACTCTTTTCATAATATTTCTCCTTATTATTTGATGTTATTATTTTCGTAATTCATTATTGCGTCTTTTATGCTTTGCGGTATAAAGTCAGACGACTGCGTGTTTCGGTTGTAGCCCGACATTATGGTTTTGCACACTGCCTTCACCTGCCCATTGCACACTATATGCTGCAACACTTCGAGGCTCTTGTTTCCAAAACGCACCACCTTGGTGTATACCTCCGGCTCATCGTTGCGAACTATTTGCCCAACAAAGTCCACTTCGTAATGTACTATCACCAACGTAGTGGTTTCTTTTTCAACATATATCTTGGCATCGTCGAAGTATTTCATCTTGCCATAGTCAAAAAACTCCATTATCACGGCATTGTTCACATGCCCCATCATATCCACATCATTAAAGCGGAGTTGCAAAGGCAGTTTGTGGCAGAATGTTTCTTCCATTGCAGTAGGTTATTTATTTTGTTTCAACTGTTTTTCCAATTCCGATATACGTTTTTCCATATCTTCGAGTTTGCGTTCGTATACGTATATCTTTCTCATTTTGTTCACTTCCTGAGCCGGCGAACCAAGTATTGTAACATCCGATTTAATATTGCGAGTTACCCCCGATTGGGCACCCACTATCACTCTATCGCCCACTTCGATATGTCCTACTACGCCTACTTGTCCTGCCAATATACAATTTTTGCCCACCTTCGAAGATCCTGCCAGCCCTGTTTGAGCAGCCATGGCAGTGTTTTCGCCTACCACTACATTGTGAGCTATTTGGCACAAATTGTCTATCTTAACACCTTGGCGTATAATAGTAGAGCCCAAAGTGGCACGGTCGATACAAGTATTGGCACCCACCTCTACCTTATCTTCTATTATCACATTTCCTATCTGAGCCACTTTGCTGTAACCATCATCGCCACCCTGTGGAGCAAAGCCAAAACCATCGGCACCTATCACAGCACCGGCATGTATTATACATTCGTTGCCAATAAGATTGTTGGCATACACTTTCACACCGGCAAACAATGTGGTTTTGGTACCTATACGGCTGTTGTCGCCCACATAGCATTGCGGATATATCTTGGAATTGTCGCCTATCACCACATTTTCGCCTATATAGGCATATTCTCCCACATAGCAATTTTGACCTACCTTGGCGGTGGGGTGTATAAAGGCTTGCGACGATACACCTGTTTTGTTGAGTTGTATTTCGTTGTATACCGACAGCAATTTGGCAAAAGCCATATAAGGATTAGCCACACGTAGCAACGTGGTGTTCACCTTATGTTCGGCCACAAAATCGTTGGCCACTATCACCAACGAGGCCTTGGTGTCGTATATATAATGTGTATATTTGGGGTTGGCCAAAAAGGATAGACCACCCTCTTCGCCTTCTTCTATCTTGCAAAGTTTGTCGACAAAAATATTTTCGTCGCCTTCTATGGTTCCTTGCAACATTTGTGCTATTTCTTTTGCAGCAAATTTCATTATTTACAATTTGTTTTTCTAAGTTATTATCTACAATTGTCTATATATAAACATATTATCCAATTGTGTTATATTTTATTTTATATGCAAATATACTTTATAATTATCGAACAGACAAGTATGGTTTTATTTTTTCGAAAGTATCGTTGTCTATAAGCGTAATATTTTTCAAATCGTCCACGTTGTCAAAGGCATTTCCAAGGTCGCGATACTTTGTTATGGCCTTGGCCTGATAGTAGTCCAAATAAGGGTGATGGTTTAGCTGTTGCAGTGAGGCAGTGTTTATGTTTATGGTATTTATCATAGCGGAATCCACTATTACATGGTTGCTTATTTTTGAATACAGCTCATAGCTCATTCCATACACTTCCAACAATTGCTCCTTTTGATAAAAGCCACCCAATAGGTTGCGATATTTCACTATTCTTGCAGCAAATACCGAACCTATGCCACGCAACTCTTTTAAATCGGTGGTATCGGCAGTGTTCAGTTCTATTATTAACGAATACTGCTTCGAAACTACATTACGATTATTGTTGACGGTTGTCATGTTTGGTGATATGGACTTTATTTCGATATATGGTTCTATAATTGCATATTCTTCTTCGTCTATGAAAAATATTTTCTTTACATCTTCTTTGGTTTTAAATGTAGCACCGGCTTTGCGGTAGTTGTCCAACGCCTTGGCCTGCTTTGGAGTAAAACCCATCTTTATCCATCCTTCTATTGGTAAAGTATTGGGGTTGAAAGGAAATGGCGATAGGTGTTTGGCTGAGTGATGGATTGAATAGACTTTGTTTTGCTGCAAATTGGCAGTGTCGGCAAGCAATGTTTGTTCATATTCGGCTATCGAATCGGCAAAGGCCACGTAATTAGTGGCAGATGGTCTACGCAAAGGCAATATTGCCACCAACAGCACCACTATCAATAATATTATCATCAGCAGGGCTATACCACGCCTCTCCGATTGAGTAAACGAATAAAAGCATTTATCTTCCATTGCCATAAAACGTATATATTTCGATTTGCAAAGGTACAACTTTTTTTGAAATAGACAAAGTTTTTTAAGGCGACTTCTAAAAAAAGTGATTTGTGGAATTTTCTACCAAAAGTTAGTTCGAATATCAGATTTTTAGAAGTTTCATAAAGCATTTTTTAGAAATTGCCTTGAATAAGACCCTACCATTATTATTTATACTCCAAAACATAAAAAAGCGAAACCCCGAAGGATTTCGCTTTCAATATTATTGCAAACAAAAATTAAAATTTATATACAAATCCTACTGTAAGCTGACCTACATTGAACAAACTTTCGCTGTCTACACCAAAATTAAATGATGAGTTTGTAACTACAGTTTCTCCTTTTAGTATTTCTTCATCTGTAGTTTCAGTCATTTTTTCATACATGTAATTCAAACCAAACACGTCTAAAGTAGCTTCAAGTTGTATATGTTCGTTTATTTTATAAGCTACACCGGGTGTTAGGCTGACTCCAAATGCAAAAGTTTTTGGTCCGTCTAATGTAGTTTCTTTGTTGTCAACTATAGCAACATCTTTCGTATTACCCCACATCATACCCACTGTCAATTCGCCAAACAACGACAAATTGTTCCATTCAGCAAAATGATAGCGAACAAATGGAGCTATACCAAAAGCAGTACCAATGTTTTTGTAGCTATTTTCCACTTCAGAGTTATTATCCCACAATTGAGGATAGTCAAATTCGGTTTCGCTATAACGATCAAAAATCAAACTAGCACCTACAGCCAATTTTTCATTCAAGTAGAATCCTACTTTTGGAGCAATAACAAATTCTGAACTCGAAGGAGATTTGTATTCAGTTTCATAAGAAGTCGTTAACGAACCAACCGTAGTTGTGTAATTGGCATTTGTTTTACCCGATTGCGACGAGAAACCTAACGAACCGCCAACAAATAATTGAGCGTTGGCAAACGAAAATGCTGCTACTGCAGCCAATGTCATAAATACTTTTTTCATTGTGTTATTAATTTTTAAGTTACGCCTACTTAAGGGCATCGGCATTCCCTTCTTTCGAAGTGCAAAGATACAAAGTTTTTTTATATCTGCAAAAAGTTTTTTGCTTTACTTATCTCAAGTCGTTATAAAAGTGTAAGATAAAATCAAAATCCGTTATATAATTTTTGACAATAGTATCTAGTTTCGAGCATTATCAAGGACATTATTGCACGTAAATCAGAATAACGTACAATAAATAAAAGATTGACACGTTAGATAGTTTTTGAAAGAGTGAATATAGCTATAGGCGAACAAAAAAAGAATAGAACAATAAACAACCTATATTACTGATTATGAAAAAAGTAGTAGTACTGACAGGAGCCGGCATAAGTGCCGAAAGTGGAATAAGCACCTTTCGCGATTCGGGAGGGCTATGGGAGCAACACCGTGTGGAAGATGTGGCATCAATAGAAGGGTGGCATCGTAATGCCGAACTGGTGCAAGAGTTTTACAACCAACGACGCAAAGCCATGCTTGATGCCAAACCCAACGAAGGACACCGACAGCTGGTGCGATTGGAAGAGTATTACGACGTACATATAGTTACCCAAAACGTGGACAACCTACACGAACGTGCCGGTAGCAAAAACATTATACACCTGCATGGCGAACTTACAAAAGCATGTAGCGAACGAAACCACAATTACATAATAGACATCGACGGCTGGGAAATCAAACATGGCACCTTGGCACCCGACGGTGGCAGACTACGCCCATACATAGTATGGTTTGGCGAAGCCGTGCCCATGATAGAGCCGGCCATAGACCTTTGCGAGCAAGCCGATATATTTATAGTGGTAGGCACATCGCTCAACGTATACCCCGCAGCCGGACTTATACACTATGTGAAGCCAAAAGCCGAATGCTACTTGGTCGACCCTAACGAGGTGAGCGTAAACCGAAAAATAACCACCATAACCGAAAAAGCAAGCACAGGTGTAAAGAAAGTGGTAGACCTACTGATAGAGAAAGCAACAACAAAGTAAACAACAAACTATAGATAATTATGGAATCATTACTATATCCCATGAAACTGAAACCCATATTCAAAGACAAGATATGGGGAGGCAATAAGATAAAAACACATCTTGGATTTGACTATGGCAACCTGCCCAACTGTGGCGAGCTATGGTCGCTATCGGGTGTGGAAGGCAACGAAACCGAAATAGAAAATGGTTTTTTGGCAGAAAACAACCTCAACGAAGTGTTGGAGATATACATGGGCGACCTTATAGGTGAACGCAACTACGAACGTTTTGGCAACGAATTTCCGATACTAATAAAAGTGATAGATGCCAACGATAACCTATCGGTACAAGTACACCCCGACGATGCTTTGGCACAAGAACGTGGTCTTGGCAATGGCAAAACAGAAATGTGGTATGTGATGGATGCCGACCAAAATGCCGAACTCATCGATGGCTTTAACAAAGACATAACACCCGAATACTATCAAAAGGTGCTTGAAACCGGCAAACTGATGCAATGCCTCAACGCAGAAAAAGTACAAAAAGGCGATGTTTTCTTCATACCTGCCGGCCGTGTACATGCTTTGGGTAAAGGACTGCTGATAGCCGAAATACAGCAAACGTCGGACACCACCTACCGAATATTTGACTACAATCGCACCGACAGCCAAGGCAACCCTCGCGAGCTACACACTCAAGAAGCGTTGGCTGCCATAGATTTTGGAGCCACTACCAATGCAAAAACACAATACGAATACAAGAAAAACACAACACTCAAAATATCCGAATGTCCCTACTTTATCACCAATATGATAGCCTTGGATCAACCATTGAAAAAAGACTTTACGAGTTTGGATTCGTTTGTAGTATACTTTTGTATAGAAGGAATATGTGCCATACGTAGCCTCGACACCATAGTGCCTATGCGAGCCGGCGAATGTGTGCTGATACCTGCTGTGGCCGACAAAGTAGAAATATTCCCCGAAAACGATGCAAAATTGATGGAGATATACATCGACACACCCGACGATATGAAATTTGAATCAAAAATACATACCAACGATATCTTCGTGTCATTTGACCAAAATATAAACGAAGAAACAATGTGATACACTGATTGTTGAACAATAAATAACACAATATATGCAAAGAAAACGAACATTTTTTTTGGATAGATGTATATTTTGTGTATTTTTGCAAACGCTTATAAAAAGAAAAAGAGAATGAAAATAACTAACACTCAAGTAGAAATAGCATTATCGCATGTTGATGACCCCGACCTAAAACAGAGTTTGACACAGTTGGGAATGATTCAAAACATAGTTACCGGCGACAATACGGTGGCTTTTGATTTGGTACTTACAACACCGGCATGCCCGATGAAGCAAAAAATGAAAGACGACTGCATAGAAGCAATACATAATTATATAGACCCGGCCATAGACGTAACAGTAAACTTTAAAGCCAAAGTATTACCCGCCATAAACAAGAATGATATGTTTCCGGGCGTAAAAAACATAATAGTAGTAGCTTCGGGCAAAGGTGGTGTAGGCAAAAGCACCGTGGCAGTAAACCTTGCCATAGCCTTGGCAAACAGCGGTGCCAAAGTAGGTCTTGTAGATGCCGACTGCTATGGTCCTTCGATACCTATTATGTTTGACCTAAAACGTGAAGACATAATGGGCGAAGAACACAATGGCAAAATGTACATGCTACCTATCGAAAAGTATGGTATAAAATTGATGTCGATAGGTTTTATGGTAGACCCCAACAAAGCCCTTGTGTGGCGTGGTCCTATGGCATCGAACGCAGTAAAGCAAATGCTTACCGACACTTACTGGGGCGAAATAGACTACCTGGTAGTGGATATGCCTCCCGGAACCGGCGACATACAACTAACTATAGCACAAGTATTGCCCGTATCGGGTGCTGTAATAGTTAGTACTCCGCAACAAGTGGCTCTTGCCGACGTGGTAAGAGGAGTAGAAATGTTTTTGAACAACGACATAAAAATACCTGTGTTGGGTTTTGTTGAAAACATGGCATACTTTACACCTGCCGAACTGCCAAACAACAAATACTATATCTTTGGCAAACAAGGTTGCCGAGCCTTGGCCGACGAAATGAATATCCCATTGCTTGGCGAAATACCCTTAGTACAATCCATAGCCGAAAACGGCGACAAAGGAACCCCCACAGCTCTCGACAGCCAATCGCCCGAAGGCAAGGCATTCACCGAGTTGGCTCAAAATGTGGCTAAAGAACTTTCGATTATAAACGCTAAAAAATAAAACACATAGATATGACATTAGAAGAAAAAATAACCGTAGTAGAGCAAGTAAAGAACGGTATCGAACAACTACGTCACTACTTACAAGCCGATGGCGGTGATGTAGAATTTGTAGAAATGACCGACGAAGGCGTGGTATACGTAAAACTTAAAGGACATTGTGGCTCGTGTCCTCATGCCCTTATGACTTTAAAACAAGGTATCGAAGCTGCTTTGCGTGAAGCCATACCACAAGTAAAATCGGTAGAACGGGTAATAGAATAATACTCAAATGCTATGATATATACAAAAACAGGCGACAAAGGAACAACATCTCTTGTAGGTGGCACACGTGTACCCAAATACGACATACGTATCGAAACCTACGGTACAGTCGATGAGTTGAACTCATATTTAGCTGTGGTGGCAGAGCATGTATTGCCTATAAGCAACACCCACTACAATCAACTAAAGAAGATACAACGCGAACTATTTGTGGTGCAAACCTTGTTGGCCACCGAAGACCAAGACCTGTACTTCAAGCTACCGCAACTACCTCAATCGGCCACTGCCGACATGGAAACAGCCATCGATGAAATGGAAAAGGTTTTGCCTCGATTGCAATCGTTTGTGCTACCCGGTGGAAGCATAGCATCGGCACACTGCCACGTGGCTCGCTGTATATGTCGTCGTAGCGAACGCCTATGCGTAAAACTCGCCGACAAAGAAACCATTGCTCCCGAAATTTGTATATACCTCAACCGCTTGTCGGACTACTTATTCCTACTATCGAGAATGATACTAAACATCGAAGGCAAGCAAGAACAGTATTGGCATAGCGGCAAATGATTGAACAATAAATAAAAACAAACCTATACTTTAAATAATAGAAAGGAAAAGAAGATGTATTGGACATTAGAACTTGTAACCAAATTGGAAGATGCTCCATGGCCTGCAACCAAAGAAGAACTTATAGATTATGCACAACGCACAGGAGCTCCACTCGAAGTTATAGAAAACCTTCAAGAGATAGAAGACGAAGGCGAGATGTATGAATGTATTGAAGACATTTGGCCCGACTATCCTTCGAAAGATGATTTTTTCTTCCAAGAAGACGAATATTAATGGAGTGTAGACTCTTAATCTAACACACCTCCTTGTCGCAGAAACGCCATAGACAAAGGCATTTTTGCGACAAGTGTGTTTGTGTATACATCATAGAATATGAACAAGAGCAACCGTAAAGCAACCACTACTCAAAGCAGACAGATAGTAGTAATAGGAGCCGGCAATGTGGCTACACACTTTGCTCATGCTTTTTCGGCCAACGGCGACAAGATAGTGCAAATATACTCGCGAACCATAGGAGCAGCACAATGCCTTGCCGAACAATTTGGAGTGGGATATACCAACAACCTTGCACGCCTCAAAACCGATGCCGACATATACATATTTGCCATAGCCGACGATGCCTTGTTTGATGTGGCTCTCGACTTAAAACTGAAAGATAAAATATGCTTTCACACCTCCGGAACAGTAGCTATGGACGTACTCGCACCAATAACAAAAAACTACGGCGTAGTGTATGTTCCTCAAACCTTTGTTAAACATATAGCCATGGACTATAGCCGCTTGCCATTTTGCATAGAAGCTACCAACACTACGACATTGGAAGTGTTGCAAAACATGGCTGCCGATATTTCGTCTAAAGTATATACCCTCGATGGCGAACAACGCAGATACTTGCATTTAGCATCGGTGTTTGCTAACAACTTTGGCAACTGCATCAATGCCATAGCACAGCAGATAATGGAACAACACCACCTGCCATTCGAAATAATACACCCTTTGATAGACGAAACAGCCAAAAAGATACAATACGGCAACCTTTGGAACCTACAAACCGGACCTGCCAAACGTGGCGACAACGGAACACTGGACAAACACCGACGACTACTGACCGACAACCCAAAATATCTGGAAGCATACAATATACTAACCCAAATAATCGAAGACAACACACGTAAATAATGGACACACTACCCTCGCAAATATTGGAAAACGTAGTCGAAGAACTATCGAAACTGCCGGGAATAGGCAAACGCACAGCATTGCGCTTTGCCCTTCATCTGCTTAAACAGCCAATAAAAGAAACCGAAAGTTTGGCAACAGCACTCACAAGTTTGGTAACAGAAATAAAGTATTGCACCAAATGTCATTGTATATCCGACAACGAAATATGTCCCATTTGTTCCAACCCCAAACGCAACTGCAACATAGTGTGCGTGGTGGAAAACATACAAGACGTGATGGCTATAGAAAACACCGGACAATTTAACGGACTATATCACGTGCTTGGAGGCGTAATATCACCCATTGATGGTATAGGTATCAACGACATAAACATTGCCAGCCTAATAACACGGGTAGAGAACGAAAACATAAAAGAAGTAATTTTGGCACTACCAACCACTATGGAAGGCGACACCACCAACTTTTACATAAACAAACAGTTGCAAAAATACGATATAACCATAAGCACCATAGCACGTGGCATAGCCATAGGCGATAACTTAGAGTATGCCGACGAAATAACATTAGGTCGCTCGATACTTAACCGCATACCTTTTGATAATGTGTTCAAACGATAGCCACAAATAATACGAAAAAATATTTTCGATAAAATTTGGTCAATTAAAAAATTAAATGTAACTTTGCAGCGTTGTGTATATACATAGTACAATATGTAGCACACTGAAAAACAAAGACAAAGTATATAAATTAGGTAAGATATATGCAAGTAAATAGAAGAGCAGAACTATTTCCAAATGTTACCGACGAACAATGGAACGATTGGAAATGGCAAGTTAAAAATAGAGTAGAAACACTGGAAGAGCTTAACAAGTACATTAAGCTTACCGAAGAAGAACAAGAAGGCGTACGCAAATCTTTGAAAACTTTGCGTATGGCTATCACTCCTTACTACTTAAGTCTTATAGATCCTAACGACCCCAACGATCCCGTTCGTCGTCAGGCTATACCTACCGAAGCCGAAACTCATATCTCGGCCGCCGACTTGCAAGACCCATTGCACGAAGACGAAGACTCTCCAACACCGGGTCTTACTCACCGATATCCGGATAGAGTATTGTTGTTAATCACCGATATGTGTTCGATGTATTGTCGCCATTGCACTCGTCGTCGCTTTGCCGGTCAAAACGACTGCGAATCGCCATCGGAACGCATACAAAAAGCAATAGACTATATAGCTAAAACCCCAACCGTTCGCGACGTATTGTTGTCGGGTGGTGATGCTTTGATGGTTAACGACCAAATGTTGGAATCCATTATCCAACGTTTGCGTGCCATACCTCACGTAGAAATCATCCGCATAGGCTCAAGAACTCCTGTTGTATGTCCTCAACGTATCACAGACGACTTGGTGAATATGCTTAAGAAATATCACCCAATTTGGTTGAACACTCACTTCAATCACCCTAACGAAATGACACCTGAAGCATCGGCAGCTTTGGCAAAATTGGCCAACGCAGGTATTCCTTTGGGCAACCAATCGGTGTTGCTACGTGGTGTAAACGACTGTGTACACGTAATGAAACGTTTGGTACACTTGTTGGTTAAGAACAGAGTTCGCCCATATTACATCTATCAATGCGACTTATCGATGGGATTGGAACACTTCCGCACACCGGTGTCGAAAGGTATCGAAATCATCGAAGGATTGCGTGGACACACTTCGGGATATGCAGTACCAACATTTGTGGTTGACGCTCCCGGTGGCGGTGGCAAAACACCTGTAATGCCAAACTATGTGATTTCGCAAAGCCCACGCAAAGTGATATTGAGAAACTTTGAAGGTGTGATAACCACTTATACCGAACCCGAAAACTATGTTGAAGAATGCCACTGTATAGATTGCCAAAACAAAAAGCAGATAGATGAAGGTGTATGCTCGCTTTTGGAAACCGACCGCATGGCTTTGGAACCGGGTTATTTGGCTCGCAAAGAACGTAACAAAAAATAATAACAACATTAAATCACGTAATTATCATGAAAAAAGCAATGTTATCGTTGGCAGTGGTTGCTTTAGTGGCAGCTATGGCATCTTGTAGTAAAACTTGCACATGCAAGAGTTATATGAATGGACAATTAGTAGAAACAAATCCCGAAGTTGAATTAGGTGATTACAAAAATTGTTCAGACATGAACTCCGGTATAAACCTTGGCGATATGTTTAACGATCCCGAAGCACCGGAAGATTTTCAAAACTTTGGCATGTCGGTAGAATGCGAAGAAAACTAAATAATAAAGATATATGGGGAAACCGAAAACCATTAATAGAGTAGGTGTTATTTTTTAATACTTAATAAATATGAAAAAAGTAGTTTTAACTTTAGGCGTTGTTGCTTTCGTAGCTGCTATGACATCTTGCAGCAAAACTTGTTCTTGCAAAACTTATGCTTTAGGCGTTGCCGGAGCAGCAGAAGAAGTAGAATTAGCTGAAGGTTTTGACAATTGTGAAGCTATGACTGCAGTAGTTGATGATCCTATGTTTGGTAAAACAGGTATGGAATGTGAATAATTCATTCCGGTTTCAACTACAGTAGTTGAAAAAGAGAGAGAAGCTGACGCTTCTCTCTCTTTGCTTTTTGTTTTTTCGGTTCCGAAACAGAGAACATTCAAATATTATCTCTCTCCATTTTGAGCAAAGAATGGGAATTTGCTCACCCTATCCCCTTATCTAAAAACAAAAACATCGCTACCTATTGCAGAATTAAGTTGGCTCTTCTGCCACAAAACAAGCAGTGGAATTTTAGAACAATAAGTATGTTTTTCATCACTTGAACGGGGAAAATCATAAATTTGTCTGGCGAAGCTACAATCTCGTTGTCAAAAAACTTATGGCGGACCGATATATCGGAATATTATTTCTACCTGTTCCTTGGTTAGGTATTGGTCGGAAAGACTATAATTTGCGGCATATAAATCTTCCATAAGTCTTGAATTACGCATTATCCAACGTATAAGATGTCGACGTGCTGTTGCGGGACTGCTATTCGGAAAATAGAGCAGTGCCAATTCTTTCTTTGTGTATCTTTTTATTTCTGTATGTTCCATATTCGTTGTTGTTTTTTTTGAGCTGTGAGTAATGAGCTGTGAGCAGTGAGCCTTCTGACCTCCTTAAACTTTAAGCCTTAAACATTAAACCAAGTTTCATCCGGCAACCGCCTCGACTTTTTGCGTAGCATAAAGAGTTTTCGTGCTTTTCGTAGGTTCTGTATTGTTTTCGCGATAAAATGAGTTGTGAGCTAAAAGGCAAAAGGTATAGAGGGTATAGAAAGTATAGAGCGGTTACTTTAACCTTTAACCCTTAAACATTAAACCAAGCCCCACCGGCTACCGCCTGACCGTTGTCCGTTGTCTGTTGTCCGTTGTCTCGCGTAGCAAAAGTCTTGTAGTCCGGCGTAGCCATAGTCGTAGCCTCCGTGATTCCGCAGTTCCGTCTACTGCCCGACCGTTGTCCGGCTCAGCCAAAACCCCGTGAGTTACAACCCAAAACTATGGCACTTACGATGCCTAAACCCCATGGTTACGACCCAAAAGTGTGTGGTTTATACAAGCCAACTGTGGTAAACTCCGACTGCCAACTTTTAAGGCAACTTCTAACTTTTAATTACTAACTTCTAACTACAAAATAGGTCTCCTATATCAATTTTGTTCTTTTTCTGTTGCTTTGTCGCATTTTGTTCCAGTATATTACTTACCAATATTCGTTGTCCTAACGTTTTCCCTATTTCTTCTGCTTTAGTACGCCAAAGGTTGTAGGTAGTGCCTGTTTCGTCGGTGTCGGGAAAGAGAGTTATTTTATAGCCTTTCAGAGGCATCAGCATTTCAGCAGATAGGTTGCCTGCTCCACCTGTTGCCATCCATACCACATCGGGTATTATAGTTTCTACTCCGATATTGCACACTTGTTCTATTGCTTGTAAGGTAATTATTTCGGAGCATATCACCGCTGTTTTTTCCGATTCCACTATTGCAATCTGCACATCCCTACTATTGGCGGTCATAGGTAGCAAATGTAGACCGAATAGGCATTTGGCAGTGCGTGTATCTGCCGACATGCTATGGAAACGGTGCTTCATCATCCACGACACCCATGTGGGAGTTTTGTCCTTCAATCGATGGCAGTTGGTGTCATAGTGCATTATTTTGCCGTCGCATACCCTTTCGTGTCGGTCTATCTGCCAAAATATCACACCGCCGTCGCGTGTGGCACCAAGGCGATATGCCTCCATGGCATTCTGCATCCGGCTATGGCTTAGCAAGCCCGAACTCACCAATGAACGGCAGAAAACGCTGTTGGACGATAGTGATTTTTCAACCACAGAGTGGTGTAGGCTTACTATGTCGGTTGTTGGTTTCAGGGTCATATCGGGTGTGTGTTTTGTTGGTTTTAAATTCTTAAATATCGTTTTGTTGTCATCTATTCCAAAAGTTTGGCAAAGCCACCGGCATGCATCGACGAAGGTGCTGTTTTGGTACTTCATCACCAGGCTTATTACATCGCCACCGATGTTGCACACAAAGCAGTGCCAAATGTTTTTCCGGGTGTTGAAATGCAGACTGGGATGGTGGTCATCATGGTTAAAACATCGTGCTCGGTGTCTGATTATCTCCATTCCCAATAGAGCAGCCACAGCTTCGATGTTCAGTTTTCGCAATGTGTCGATAGTGTTTATGTTCATGTTTCGTTTTGTTTTTGTTTTTAACTTTTTGCTGTTTTGTGTTACTGTTTTGTGTTATGGCAATTTCTAAAAATTGCTTTGCAAGTGATTTGTGGAATTTTGCTAGAAAGATTTCAACTTTCTTTTGATTGAGCATAGCGGGCTATGCGATTGAAAAAGAAATAGAAAGATTTCGGCAAAAAACGCCAACCACGCAAAAGTTTAAAGAAGAATCCTTCTAAATTCCTAAAACGTGAAATTTTTAGAAGTTGCCTTATGTTTTGGTTCGATTTTTCGACTTGTCAGCCCCGCCTCACCACCGTATCCCCCCGTATTCCCCCTATCGGGGGAATACTTAAGGGGGATACTTAAGTGGTGGCGGACGGAGGTGCTGACAAGTCGCCGCCAAAATTATTTCTTAATTTCGTGCCTCGGCTGTAGTAAACACACTTGGAATTTACCACCGTTTTTTGAACTACGTTTTGAAGAACTGCTTTTTCAAGAATTTTAAAATAATCGATCATCGTTATAGCATTGTATGTTTTCAAGAATCTATTTTTCAATTCGTATGCCCTTAGTTCTTCACCTTCGGCAAGCACTTTTTCAAACAGCTTTTCCAAATCAAGACTATCCACATCGCAAAATGCTGTGACGGTTGGGTTGGCAGGATATTTTTCGCCCTTCGGGGTCATGGGCATGTAGCTTACCACTTCGGGCAGTCCTTCGTCGTTGACTCTGAATTGCAGATTGTCGATAATGTCGTATTTGCGTGTCATAGTTTGTTTTAAGGAAAATATACGGTCGGCATCTTTGGTGCATTCGTATACTTCGAACGATTTGTATGTCAATTCTGTACCTATCCACCCACGCAGGTTTTTATCTTCCGATGCTTTGTTTTGGTGCAGTATGCTCACTATGCAGCACTCACCATCCGATGCTAAGTGCATAAGCCGTTCTATTATCTCCTGCGAAAGTACCCCGTCGTTGATGTCGTTCACCAAGTCGCGAATACCGTCTATTATTACCAGATCGGGACGATAATGTTCGATGGCAGCTTCGAGCATTGGCAACCTGTCTTGCCAAAAATCGGCACGAACGTTGAAAATGTCGAACATGTCCAAAGGAAAGTCATTGTAAATTTCGTCTTGTCCACCGGAGCGTTGCCACAGCTTCATAATCCTGTCGCATAGTATCTCCTGGGTGGATTCCTCACTTTGTTCGGTATCCATCCACAGCACTCGCAATCTCTGTTCTTCTTCTCGTCGCATGCCTAACACTTCCCTGCATACTGCCAAGGTCATCAATATGCTTGTAACAAAAGTTTTGCCCGACTTGGCACGACCGGTTACTGCCACCAACTCGCCTCGTGGAAAACACGGTTTGCCAAAAAGACGAAACAAAAATCGACGATGTGGAATAATGCTTTCCGGTGTGATACGTCTTCGCTCCAAGCGTGTCAGATGTTCGTTTCCTTTTTCGCTAAATGCTTTTACCAATTCATTGCCTACGGCTTTCAATATCTCGGTTCTATTCATCTCTAATAATTTTCGGCAAAGGTACAAATAAAAGTTCAAAAAAATGCCATATGTACCCCAGGGTACACGAAAGTCTGTAACGCACATATACACAGCATAATACAAATGTTAAATTTTTCCCAAAATATCTTAATAAGATTTCGTTTTTCGCTATTTTGTCTGCAAAAAAAAAGGAGTTTTTCATCTGCCGACGAAAGAATTTGAGTAGGGAGTTTTTTAAGACTACGAGTCAACGAGTGATGTCTTCGACGGACTTGTAGTCTTAAAACAACCGACTTCACCCCACTTGTAGTCTTGTAGTCTCGTGGACTTGTAGTCTAAAAAACGGGACAAAACAGGACAAAACGAGACAAAACAGGACAAAACGAGACAAAACGAGACAAACCGTTAAAGTAAGTCCGGCAGTAGTTGTAATTTTGCAGTGTCAATCAAAGTGGTTGATAAAGCAAAAAAATCAAATTGCATGCACTGATTCAACGCTTTACATTAAAAACATATTGCTGTAAAAAGCAACAAAAAACAAAACAAAATGATTCAATATTATTGCAAACAAAACAAAAACGAAAAAAGTCCGACTTTCGGCAAATGGTATGCTTATCCTAAAGCAATAAGCACCTTGGATTTAGAAGGTTTAGCCTCGCACATGACCGAACACAACACTCCTTTCAGCAAGGGTACTATCTACGGGGTGCTTTGCGACATGGTGAAATGCATAAAAGAGCAGCTCTTGGCAGGCAACAATGTCAAAATCGATGACTTGGCCATCTTCAGCGTGGGCATACGCAACAGCCGTGGCGGCGCCGAGAGCGAAGAGGATTTCAACACCAACAAGAACATCGAAGGTGTTAAGCTGAGAGCCCGTGCCACTGGCGACCTTTCGCCGACATTGCTCAACCTGGATGCTTCGCTGAAAAAGGTAACTATTGTCAGCTCTGCTACCACACAAGGAAGCGACACCATACCCGACGGCGACGAGGTTGTGGACCCCGACGGCCCTAACACCGACCAAGGAGACAACGGCAACGACGACGGAGGATTTGCAGGATAAAAAAAAGCCCCCTCTGGGGGCTTTTAGACAACGGACAAGCAACTAAGGACTAATGACAAAAGACAAAAGACAAAAGGCAACGAGACAACGAGATCACGAACAATGAGCCTGAAAGGCTCTGCCATATATAACCAAACGGCACAGTCTTGGGATATAAGCGACAACGATTCAACCGGTTTCGCCCACTCGTAGTCTAGTAGTCTCATGGACTCGTAGTCTTTAAACATTAAACTATTGACCGTAGTCTTAAAAAAAACAGCCGGCTTTGCCCTACCGTAGTCTTAAAAAAACAACCCTATGAAAGCAACCATACAATTAATAGCAGCCATCGTGCTTTGCCTCTTCGGACTTGCACTGATGATAGTCAGCTTTGTGATGCCACCACGAGGTGTGATAGACAGCAGTGTGCTGGTAGCCACAGGCGAGGTGTTCACCTTCAGCGGTGCTTTGATGGGTATAGATTATAAATATCGAAGATAATCAGACAACGGACAACGGACGGGGTTCCAGCCGATGAAACTTGGTTTAAGGTTTAAAGAGGGCAAAGCCTGCTCATGGCTCACAGCTTATTGTATCGCGAAAATAATGCGTAATTTGCGAAAAGCACGAAAAGCCTTTATGCTACGCAAAAAGTTAGGGCGATAGCCACCAATAGCCAACAGCTAACAGACAACGGCCGTAGTCCGTTGACTGTTGTCTTAAAAAAAGAAACCATGCGAAAAATAAACAAAATTATACTACACTGCTCTGCCACTAAGGAGGGCAAGAGCTTTAGGGCTGCGGATATAGACCGCTGGCATCGAGAACAGGGGTACACCATGATAGGTTACCACTATGTGATACTATTAGACGGCACTGTGGAGACAGGACGACCGATAGATCTGCCGGGAGCTCACACCGCAGGGCATAACGCCGACAGCATTGGCATCTGCTACATTGGAGGTCTGGACCATTACGGCAAGCCAAAAGACACACGAACCAAGCAACAACGCCATGCCTTGAAACAGCTGATTGACGAGTTGCAGACTCGTTTTCCCAACGCCACAGTTCACGGACATAGGGAGTTTGCCAATAAGGACTGCCCATGTTTTGATGTGGCTTCGCCGGACGAATGATAAACGACAAAAGACAAAAGACGTAAGACAAAGGACAAACGACGTAAGACCTCGCAACGTTTGTCTTTAGACTTTAGACATAAAAAAATGAAAAAACATCTATTTATAATAACAGCATTATTTCTATCGGCAACCTCGTGCCGAAGCACCAAAGAGGTGAGCCACAGAGCAGACACCGTGTATATAGCCCAACGGCAGTACGACAGCGTGATAATAGACCGCTATACCACCACCGAAAACAAAGGCGACACAGTATTAGTCGATCGCCTGACAACCGAATATCGTTACCGCCTGCGTACCGACACCCTGTACCTATATCATACGGATACCATAGTGAAAACCACCTATAAAGAAGCACCGACCAAAAGTAGGGAAACACTTCAGTGGGTTACTTTTGGTCTGATGGTTTTAGTGCTCGGGATTATGAGAAAGAGAATCTTTTAGAAAGGCATTTAATTCCCTACATGCTTCTTCTGTTGAAAAAAAATCTTTTACGATTATGTATTTACGCATATCGGATGATAAGAAAACAAACCAAGAAGATTCATGTACAGTTATGTATTCGCCACTTTCTGAGTTTATCCCCATCTGTATTATTTCATCCATGCTCAAGGTGTCACCTCCGGGTATAGAGTATGCAACAATATATCGTCCCATCAGTTCAAGTTCTGTTACTTCCATCACATCCAAAGACCATGGATCAGAACGACTAATAGAATATACATCAAAACCTTTGTATTTCTTTTCGTATGAAACATATATTATAGGTGCAGAGCTGTCAATTAAATCATCGTATTCGAGAGCATAATGGAAAGCAAGCTCGGATAAAAACATTCTCTTTCTGATACTATCAGTAATTCCATATTTATAGTTGAGAATGTCATTTGTTTCTTTGTATTCGTTTTGTGTAACATAATTTGTATTCACCGATTGATTTGTGTTATTATTACATCCAACACAGGTAAGCATTGCCATATAGCAAAGTAATTTAAAAATTCGTTTTTGTTTCATCTCTTATATCTTTTTAAACTTTTCGGCATATTAGTATTTATATATAATGGACCAAATTCATTATATTGTATTAATCCCTGTTTGCGAGAAATAATGTAGTGCGTTTCCTGCCAGTGTTTCAGCGTTATATTTTATATAGATTTGTTGCATATTCTTCGGTTGTTTTCGGTTTGCAAAGGTACGGAATTATTCCTATATAGATATGTTTTGTTTCAAATATTGAAAGAAATATTACACTACGAGGATAATTTATCAACTTCCAAGAATTAAATACTATCAATAATGTTGAATTAATTTATTCTGCAATAGACCCTATTATAATTTTCCTAAGAATTTTATCACTATATAAAAAGAAAGTACCTTCATAAATATTATTTACTATAGTTATTGAACAATCGGTATCATTCACATCTACAAAATCTTTATATTTTAAAATGACATCATCTCTGGTATCTCCTATTTTGACATCCATAGTAGTACAAAATATTTCACTTATTAACTCTATACTATAGACAGAAATATCACTATCTTTTTTTTCAAGTAACAAGGTTAATCCTAAGTCTTTGTAGTACCAATACTGATATTCAGCTCCCGTAAATTCCCAAATTTCAGAATTAGAAACAGAATCTGGCAATCCTATATTTTTTTTAATATCACTATCAAATGTTCCAATTGTTAACCAATTATCTAAAGTATCAAAGATAAATCGTTCTTGTGACAAAGAACTTTTTACCAAAAAGACCAGTAACATTATGCAGAATATATATTTTTTATAATCATTCATTTTAATACACATTTTGCAGGTGAAATAAACAATAAACTATTTAAAAAAGATGTTGGATCTATTAAATCCTCTCTCCTTTTGTAAGGAAAATTGCTAGTTACAGTAAGAGCCCCCTTAGCAGTGTTATTATACATTTCAAAATGTAGCATTGTATTATTGGATTGTCCAATATTCATTGCTTTTAAAATACCTAAAAATTCTCCTTTTTTCACATGCATTCCAGCAGAAATATCGAACGAGGGAATAATTTCGCAATACCTAGCTGTATATGAACTATGATTTATTTCTATAGCTTTTGTCCCTTTATAAAAATAATAAGGATTTGTAATTATTACTCCGTCATTAGTCGAAAAAACTGCTGTCCCTTCTGGAGCATATAAATCACTTCCCGCATGTTTTCTATTGTTTGATCTATTACTACCGAATTGAGCATAACCACTTTTGTATGATTCAGTCGGTATATTTATTGGAAATGCTCCAAATGAATTAGAATTTGGACTACTATATGGATAATATTCTTTTTCTCCATTAGATTTATAGTGAGTTATTGTTCCTATGTCATTGTTATATTTACAACCCTCTTTACCTAAATATATTTCACCTTCTTTTGTTGTTGCTTGAGAAACAGCATTATTATCCCAATAAATTTCTCCACTGGCATCTTTTACCCAATCAATCTCCATCCCATCCGGGTCCACCAGTTTCACCGGGTTCCACCCACAATAAGCATAAGGAGAAAGCCCCGGATACTTATCCGCCATAGGGTCTACAGACAACCACCCCGTCATTAAATCCGAGTCATAGAACCTCGCTCCGAAGTAGGAAAAGCCTGTTTCTGAGTCTCTTTCTTTCCCGGTGAAGGATTGGGGGTAATTGGGTATGTATTTTAAGTGGTTTTGTAGCATATTTTACAATGGTTTTCGGATTGCAAAGTTACGGATTTATTTTGATATAGACAGGTTTTGTCCCGACTTTTGTATGAAATATTATTTATCACGACGTTGTGAGAGTTTCATCACGGGGAAATTTTATCTACATCACAATAAAAATTACCAATTTTAAAAATCCAATATTATTCAATACGTTGAGATCTTTTACAATTAATTACTTTTTTATTTAATCTGTAGGATTCGCTAGGTATTTCTCTTTTATATCCATCCTCATATCTTAAAATAGTAAACAATAAAACTAAGAAATTATTCTCTTTTTTATAATAATATATTATTGAAATAATTGGTCTTTCGTTATGTGTATTATCTATATCAGATGTTGTAATCATTATTGTATCGTCATTAATGCGATAATTCGATATTTCAAATTCGTCTAATTCGTAAGAATAACTAAACGATTTATTATCTGAAACAAATGCAATAAAATCTCTATGTAAACTATCATCCCATAGATATTCCCAAATCGTTCCTTCAATCTGAGAAAATGTTTGTGCCACAACATTTGATATATTACCTATTGTAGTAAACAGCACAAAAATAAACATTATTTTTTTCATTTCAAATTACATTTTGTTGTCATTAAAGGTATTGGTTTAGAACGAAGATAATAAGTACCATGAAATCCAATCAAATTAGCAGCAAATTTTTTATAAATACTTGAAGAACCTTTTCCATGCATACCTGTTTGGCAACCTTCTGTAATAGGTTTACCATTTAATGTTTTTAATGCTTCTCGAGCTGTATTTCCGATATGAAAAAAGATTTCAGACATAATATGTTCATTAATCGGCTTCATGTTTTTTCGAGTTTTTGGATCATAATAATTATTTTCATTATTTGGATTACCTTTGACTGTTGGTAAATTCATGCTTCCATCGTAAAGTGAGGTTATTAGTAAAGCTGTATTTCCTTTATAAGATTGCTCATCTGCTCTATACAATCCTTCTGGTAAGGTACCATATTTTTCAACATCACATGAAACTGTATTTCCTTTGATTGTAGCAATGGGTCCACTATGATTACTCTCCACATAAAGGTCAAAAGTCGCTGCATTTACATCTTCATTTAAGTTTTCATCTCTACTATGAGTTCCAACAAGTACATTTCTTCCAAGATATTTTTCTCCTGCTTTTGTTGTCTCAAGAGATGTCGCATTATCGTCCCAATATATAGTTCCTCCAAAACTTTCTACCCAATCAATTTCCCTACCATCCGGATCCACCAACTTAATCGGGTTCCAAGCACAGTAAGCATAAGGAGAAATATTCGGATATTTATCCGCCATAGGATCCACGCTAAGCCACCCAGTCATCAAATCCGAATCATAATACCTAGCTCCGAAGTAGGAA
>JAFWZP010000007.1 GCA_017522255.1 Bacteroidales bacterium
ACAAAACCACTTGAAATATAGCCAAAGTTGTTCTCCGCTTTTGCACTATCGCTTTGCTTACCGTGCAAATTCCTGCGGAAACGCTATCACAAAGCCACCGGCTTTGCTTCATACCGGGAAAGAAAGAGACTCAGAGACAGGCTTTTCCTACTTCGGAGCACGATATTACGATTCGGATTTGATGACGGGGTGGTTGTCTATAGACCCTATGGCGGATAAATTTCCCAATATATCACCTTATAATTACTGTAATTGGAATCCCGTTATAATAAAAGATCCCAATGGAGAAAAAGGAGTAAAAGTAGTAGATACGAAATCTAAAACAATCACTGTAAAAGCAACATATTATGTCGTATCTAATCCTAAATTAAATCGTGATAATACTTTTTATACAGAAGAAGAAATAAACTCTATGAATACTGAAATAAATTCAACTTTAAATACTCAAGGATATACTTATGAATTTGACGGCGAGATGTATAATGTTCGTTTTGACTTAGAATTTATTTCTGCTGGGGATTACATAAATGCATTTTCTTTAAAAAATGAAGATTCTTACGGAAATTGTTTTTCTAGAATGCCTGAAAAATTAGCTCCTAATATTTTCCCGGTAATAGACAATAATGATGGTACAGTGACACATACTGCAGGTGTACATCAAAATGATGAAATTATTATGAATGCAAATTATGGTGATAATAATAGAAATCGTATCCACGAAATATTTCATAGTTTATATTTTAATAATGACAATGCTGATTCAGGGATTGGTAATTATTCTCCAGGTACAGATCTTCCAAATCAAGCAGACATTAATAAATTGTTAACCAATCCAGATTTACGAGAAGAAATAAAATGATGAAAAAAAATATCTTTTTTTTACTGATTGTATTTAATATGAAAATTTTTGCTCAATACAATTTACCTGGCAAATTAGATACTATGTTTTATGTAACTATTCATTATTTTGAATCAAAATATGCAGTTTCAGAAATACATACTTACTTATTACCTCGTAATGTTCAATGTGTGATTGATTTATCGAATGATAGTTTGTGCATTACGGGTGCATATGAAATAGAAAATTTATATTTTGAATTAGGAAAAGTAATAGAAATTTTCTCTGATAGTACAAATGAATTCATATCACGAATATATGATAAAAATATAGCAATACTTTTCAACTATGATGAAAATTCTAATAATGTAAAAAAGATTCATTCAAGTGGTGAAAGTTTTATACGAATATCCGTAGATGAAATAATAGCCTATTTCATTGAGGATAATAGTAAAAAAGAAACTCATATTTTAATACCACATTTATTTTCATTGCAATCTGTTTGCTTTGATTCTCCAATCTTAATATCTGAAAATAAATTTGTTTTATCGAAATGGGAAAATAATATTGAATTTTGTAAATAAGTTATTGTAATCTGCAATAATGAATGTATCAACTTAATAAAGAAACATTAGCTTAACCAGATACATGTACATCTCTTATCAAAATTTAAATCCGAAATATAGGCAAGAAACATACTATAACTATGTAAAAAAATAGTGATTTTGGGGCTCCAGATTGCTTTTTTCTTTGTTCTCCGCTTTTGCATTATCACTACGTTAGCACTTCGTTAACCATGCAAATTCCTGCGGAAACGCTATCGCAAACTCATAGGGTTTGCTTCATACCGGGAAAGAAAGAGACTCAGAAACAGGCTTTTCCTACTTCGGAGCTAGGTATTATGATTCCGATATTTTGACTGGTTGGCTTAGTGTGGATCCTATGGCGGATAAGTATCCGAGCTTGTCGCCGTATGCTTACTGTGCTTGGAACCCGATTAGGTTGGTGGATCCGGATGGTGAGTTTCCTATTGGCGTGCATAAAGAAACTGTTATGATAGCATTTTTGGGTAGTAATTTGGATTCGCACGCAAAAGACAAAATAATATATGGTGCAGGAATACATTCTGATGTTTTACATGCTCCTTTCTCTTCGATACATCTTGATAATTTATGTGGATTTGACAATATAAAAGAAAGGTATGAAAGTGCTATAGCAGATTATAATAATAATTTCATGAATTGTGATTATATTGCAGCAGGCATGAATCTTCATACAATAGCAGATTTTTATGCTCATTCTAATTATGTAGATTTATATAGTCAATATGCTTCTGCAAATGGACTATCTATGGATATAAATGAGATTCCTACATTCTCTAAAATTAAGGATGATGACAATTTTAGAGAGTTCGTAAATGCAAATGGTGGATTACGCACCGGAACATTTTCAATATTAGGATGGTTGTCAGAAAAGTTGTTTAACATTCCTCCAAAAGAAGGATCACACTCTTTGGTAAATTTAGATGACGAGTTTTCACCTAATGGAAAACAACCATATAGTAGCAACGCTAAAGAACCAACTAAATATGCTGTAGCAAGAGCATTAGCTCAAAGAGAAATCAATAATTTAGTAAATGGAGAAAATCAATAATTTAATATTATGAAAGATCAAAAGATATTAATACTATTAATGTTTTCTTTTATGTTTACGTCTTGTGGAATTACATTCCCTTATTTAAACGAGCAGAATGAAACATTCGGTAAAATTTATAAAGGGAAAATTTATATAGATGAGAACATATCTCGAACTTGTTTTGAGTTTGATGTAGTAGCTAGGAAGTTTAAACATCAACCCTATTACATCTTAAAAATTTCACAAATGAGTTACGGAAAAGAGCTGCCATGTCCATATATTTCTGTTGTATTACATTCTTTAATATTTCTAAACAATGATGGAGATACAATTCCATATAGTCTTTCGTACAAAACTTTCCATCCCTCTTCTGATTTACTAAATGTAGAAATTAAAAATGAATTATTACATATAGTCTTTGGTGATACAGCAGTTAACAGGATTTGCGGTGGTACACATCTTGAAATTCGTGTAGAACCTGCTACTCGAGTAAATCCAATAAAAATATATTATGATATAGAAATAAATGGAGAAAGATTAAAAGGTGTGTGCCGGTACAGAAGAAGAATGCAAGTTGAATCAAGATGGTTTAGATGCTTAAATTTTATTATCTGAAAGAAATAGTTGGCATTAAAATCGAATTTATGATATACGTATTCTTGAGATATTTATTTAATTGTTCTCCGCTTTTGCACTATCGCAAAGCTTACCGTGCAAATTCCTATGGAAACGCTATCGCGAACAAAAAATAAAAATTAGAAATAAAATTCTCATAATTATGAATCATCAATAAATAATAACCCAATCTAAAGAGATTACAAGTTTTCTTTTATTGAAGGTACATATAAAAATTCCACGTTCCATGAAGCATTATATGACGATAAAAGAACTTTTGCGTTGCAGACTTCATCGATGTTGCTAACGCTCGAAAGAGTTAATGCCAAAACTTCGACAAAGCCAATATTCCGCAAATCACTTGCAAAGCATTTTTTAGATGTTGCCTAAAATAAAATATCCCATATATGCTATGCTACTAACATATATGGGATATTTTGTTTATATATATATATTATTCGTTCTCTTTTATTATCCGTTCGTAACGTTCGCGGTTCCAAGGTTGGCTTAGGTCGAACACTTCTTCTACCGGAAGTGAGAGCTTTTGGATAAGCAACAGCGTGTTTTCCTGTACACTGTCGAACTTTCTGCATTCGGCTTCCACTGTGTTCCAATCAACTCCTATGTGCATAAGGGTGGCAAAATTGTAGAGGTTGAAAGTGTTGATGTTGAAGTTGTGCATACCTTCTGACACTATTTTTGAGTGGGCACGTGTAAGCTTTGTTTCGCCTACTTCTTCCAGCACTTGTAGGTACTTTTCGTATAGTATGTACTCATTCAGCATATATGCCACTTCCGCCGGGGTAAAGTCGCACCAAAAACGACAGGGCAATGGCTTGGCCACAAAGCGCCCCAGCATAAACGAGCCGGCACTCAGTCCCGAAAGATTTTGTTTTATGCAGTTGCTTATCACTTGCTTGAAGAAGTCTATCTTCTTGGTCATATCCAACAAATCGAATACACGCGATTGGTCTTGATGCGAACCCATTTTGCTTTCGAGCACTTGGTGTATGTAGCGGTTGGCGTTTTCGTCGTACCACGAGTTTACCACTTCCTTGGCTTTTTCGGGATTTTCTTTCAGGTCGCAACGGATTATGCGTGCCAAAGTGTCAATATCGGCTATATAGTTGGTTTGTGTGGAGTTTATTATTTCCTGATATTTGGTGTATGCAGTTTTTAGGTTTTCGAATACCGGCTTTTCTTTTGGTTCCAATACTACATTTTCGCCGTTGAGGTATTTCATAAACTTGGCAGGTCGAAAATCGGCTTCGCCTTTGTATATCGTTTTGTGTTTGCTGGATAGGGTTATTTTATCTAATTCGTGTACTTCTATACCTTCGCTGTTTATAAGAGTGTTGCCTTCCATGCGTATGCCATACGATTGTAGGTTGAGAAATGCCGGTATTCCATATCCACGGCAGGCTGTTACCACATGTATTGCTGCCGGTGTCATACTTAGTATGGCATCGACTTCGTTCAGCGTTATGGTGTCTTCGGGCACAAAACGTTCTTGGCATAAGCATACCGAATATCCTTGTTTCTTCATCTCGCTGGCTTTGGCAGCACTAAAACATATCACCGCCGTTATGGCTGTACGAGGTAATACATTCAATCCTTTGCCGAAAAAGGTGAGTTTGGTCAAAGACTTTTCATCTATACTATCGGATATTATTTGGCGTAGGTGGTAGGGGCGGATAAGTTTTACTACATCTTCTTTGGCTATGATGCCTTTTTCGTATAGGGCTATGCTCGAAAGAAGTGCCGAGCGTCCTGTAAGTTCCGACATATTGAGTTGCAATACGGCAAAGAGGCTGGCACGGTCGGGAATTGTTTCTACCGCAAATTCAATGGTTACGGGCGACTTGAATCGGCTTTCCAACTTGGTGAGTAAAGGATCGAAGTGGTAGATGGCAGGAAATTTTGTTTTAATCTCGCTACGGTCGAAGTACTCGGTGTCTTCCGACGAGATATAGCCTGTCATAATCTCTTCGCCAAATATGTTTTTGTAGCTTTCTATTTGTGTGCCGAGTCCGGTGCGGCTGTGTCGGCTGTGCATTACACCGGGATAGGACTCGTCGTTGCCCACTGTCCATACCATTTTATGAAGTATAAACGATGGGTAGGCGTGCTTGCCTTGCATAAAGGTAAGTATGGAGTCTTGATTCTCGACATAGAAGTCGCGTACATAGTTCATAAAGGTCTTTACCTGATACATGGCATCGCTCAGCAGTCTGTTGCCGGTTGGGGTTTGCTGTATTTCGCTTTCCATGCGTTCTATTTTTTCGCGTTGCAAGTGTATGGGCAAAGTGTTGTTGTCGCTTTGGTGTTTTTCTTTTAGCGAAAGCATGTCGAATATGTTTTGCAATGTGCTTAGGTATATTCGATTTGCCATGTTTTCGGGATATTTTTTAAGCAGTCCTATGTAAGCATTTTGGGTTACACCTATGTTTAGCAATGTAGGCATAAGTCCGGGTATGTATTGTGGCATGGCGGTGCGTATGGCAAATACCAACGGGTTGTCGTCGGAACCCAATTTGCTGAAAGTCATAATCTCCAGGTTCTCGATGGCCGTTTCGATAAGGCTGTTCCAATAGGGATTGTGAAAACTTTTGGAACTGAGTATGCAAAAGTCGGGAACAGAGTAGCATTGTTGTGTAAGTTCCAATAGCATACGCCCTTTGTAGCTTATGTCGAACACCGAAAACTCCTGCTCGGCTGTGGGGGTTACTATCTCTATGTCGTTTTGCAAAGGATGGCTGTCCACATATTCTTTGCAACGGTTGTACATAGTGTTTCGCAGCTCTTCAAGTTCATCGTGTATAGTGTTGTCGCCTTGTTCTTCGCGTATCAGCAACGAAAGGAAGTAACGGCTTTTGTCGTACTCGTTTTTCAGTAGATAAAATATGTCGTACCATCGAGGGGCAATTTCATACTTGGTGTCGTCGCCATCGAGGGTGTATATCACAGTGCCGGGTTTGTTGCCCTCGCGTTCGTTTTGTTTTTCAAATATATAACGTCCACAATCGGCATATAGCTTCACCATAAAATAATTGGGGTAGCTGGCTCGGATAAGGAATTTGCTTATATTCATAGTTGCTATGTATTTTGATCAATATTCTACAACAACGGCGAATGTTTTATTTTGTTGTATTGTAGAAGCAATTATGGCAATTTCTCTCGAAGGGTGTACTATATCATTCTTCGTATTTGCTGTTCTTGAAAAGTTTAGTTTTGATGATAGGTAGTGCTTTTTTTAGACAGCGATATAATATTTTTTGCTTGCGAGCGTTAAAGTTCGCAAATAAACAAAATAGTCTGTAACACAAATATATTATGAATATACAGTTTTTAGGAGCTGCCAAAGAGGTAACAGGTAGCAAACATTTGATAACAACCAAACGAGGCTTGAAGATACTTTTGGATTGTGGTATGTATCAAGGTAAAGGTTTGGAAACGGATAGTATGAACCGCGATTTGGGCTTCGACCCTTCGGAGATAGATTATATCATACTTTCTCATGCTCATATCGATCATTCGGGACTTATACCTTATATATATAGGTTAGGGTTTAGAGGTACAGTGCTTTGCACCCCTGCCACTCGCGACCTTTGTGCCATTATGCTTGCCGATGCCGGTAAGATTCAAGAATCGGATACTCGTACCTTCAACAAGAAACGTCGTGCAGCCGACCCCACTATAAAAGATGTGGAACCTCTTTTTACATTGGCTGATGCTCAAGAATGTATGCAATGTTTTATAAGTGTACCTTATCACAAGCCATTTAATATAGAAGGCGAGGTAACCATAGAGTTTTACGATGCAGGGCATATATTGGGTAGTGCTGCAATATATATGCAAGTTCGCGAAGGAAGGCGAAACATCAAACTATGCTTTACCGGCGATATAGGCCGCTACTCGTCGCACATACTTAAAGACCCCGAACCATTCCCTCAGGTGGATTATCTGATAATGGAATCGACTTATGGCGACCGCACTCATTCCACTTTTGGAAATGCCGAACAAGACTTGTTGATGGCCACCTTGGATACTTGTACCAAAAAGAAAGGTAAATTGATAATACCATCGTTTGCCATAGGACGTGCACAAGAGATAATATATGCTTTCAACTGTTTGAAGAACAAAAAGCTGTTGCCCGATATTGATGTTTTTGTCGACAGTCCGCTAAGTGTGTCGGCTACCAATATTATGCGTTTGCACACCGAATGTTTTAATGATGATATTATCGAAGAGATGAAAAAAGACCCCGATCCATTTGGGTTCGACAAACTGCAGTATGTGCAATCGATAGACGCATCTAAGGCTTTGAACCAACGCAACAAAACATGTATTATCATCTCGGCATCGGGTATGATGGAGGCAGGACGTGTAAAACATCATTTGGCCAATAGTATCGACAATCCAAAAACCACAGTATTGTGTGTGGGCTATTGTGCTCCCACCACTTTGGGTGCCAAAATTATGCGTGGCGATAAAAAGGTGTCTATCTTTGGTCGTCCGATCACTGTTCGTGCCGACTTGCGCCGCATAGATGCCTATTCGGCTCATGGCGACTACGAAGAGATGATACAATACATATCGTGTCAAAACAAAAAGAAACTGAAAAAGATATTCCTTGTTCATGGCGAAGAAGAAACACAAAACAACTTCCAAAAGACATTGAATGAACGAGGATTTAAATCGGTAGAGATACCTGCCCGTTTGGATAGTATAGAGTTGTAATCGGTACTAAACGATATTGGATATTATGAGTAAAAGCGATAAGGCTGTATGTTGCAACCTTGTCGCTTTTTTTATTCCATACGTATAAATGAGATGGCAACACCGCGTATTTTCGAGAAGGCTTCGGTTACACGAATGCTTTTTGATTTTCGTACCGAAAAGTCGAGGCTGCAGTTCATTTCAAATCGTTGGTTGAATTGGTCCAAGCCTTCGTCTTTGAGTAGGCGCATCACATCGTTCATAAGTGGGTATTCAAATTCCACACGATATATTTCGTTTACTGTTTTTTCTATTATTTCGGCATTGTCCAGAGCGTCTTTAGTGGCTGCTTTGTAGGCGTTTATTAGTCCCGATACTCCAAGTTTTATACCTCCAAAGTATCTAACCACTACTACGAGTACATTGGTTAGGTCTTTCGACAGCAGTTGTCCATGTATAGGTCTTCCGGCAGTACCTGAAGGTTCGCCATCATCGTTTGCTCGATAGACTGCTTTGTCGTGGCCGAGTATATAGGCATAGCAGTGATGCCGGGCATCGTAGTATTCTTTTTTTATCTTTTCAACATGGCTTTTGATTTCGGCTTCGGTAGTTACAGGAATGGCGAACGCCAAAAACTTACTGCCTTTTTCTTTGTAAATACCCTCGGCAGTGGCTTTGATTGTTTTGTATGTGTCGTCGAACATGGCAGTGTGTGTTTTTATTTGTGATAATAGCAAACGAAATCGTCATCGATTTGGCTTATGGTGTCGGGTGTTCTGTTCAACAGCGGAGCGGCAAGACCTTTGCCAAACATTTTGTTGCCGATAAGCACACGGGCTTCGTCCCAAACATTTTCGGTTATAAAGGTGTTGAGTAGTTTAAGTCCTCCTTCCACTATCACCGATTGTACTTTTCGATGCCAAAGGTCGGTAAGCACTTCGTTTAAAAGATTGTTGAAATCTATTGCAACGTATTGTAGGTTATCTTTGCTTTCGAGGTTGCTGTTTTCGGTGTATATAATGGTAGGGGTGGAGCCGTCGAGCATAAATGCCTGTTGTGGTATACGTCCACTTCTGTCGATGGCTATACGCAGTGGGTTTTTGCCATACCATAGGCGAGAAGTCAGCTGAGGATTATCGTTTACAACGGTTTGTGTCCCTACCATTATGGCAGCCTCTTGTGTACGCCATTTATGCACTTCGCACTTCAGCTTTTCGTTGGTGATCCAATATGATTTTTGTTGGCTGTCGGTGCGGTCTATATCCATAAAGCCATCGCGGGTTTGAGCCCATTTGAGTATAATATATGGTCGTTGGTTCTCCATATAGGTAAAGAAACGACGGTTCAAAAAACGCCCTTCTTCTTCGAGTACTCCTGTTGTTACCTCTATTCCTGCATTACGTATCTTTTCGATGCCACGCCCTGCCACAAGGGGATTGGGGTCGAGGTTGCAGACTACTACTCGTTTGAATGGATACTGAACGATAAGGTCGGCACAAGGAGGCGTTTTGCCATGGTGCGAACATGGCTCAAGGTTTACGTATAGTGTGCTACCTTCGAGCTTCGAATGGTCGGCAATACGCAGTATGGCATTGCGTTCGGCATGGTTTTGACCACAACATTGGTGATACCCTTCCGAAATCACCGCGTCGTTTTTTACTATCACACAGCCCACCATAGGATTGGGCGCTGCATAGTGTATCCCGTTTTCTGCCAAGGCAAAACATCGCCTAATATACATTTCATCTGTCGTCATAATGTTTGCAAAAATACAACTTTATTTGGAAACGGAAGTGCAAAAAGAAAAATAAAATTCTAAAATATTTTGCCATATCAAGAAAAAACACTAACTTTGCACCCGAAAATGAAAACCGTAATAATACATATAACCCAGTGTAGAACGTTTCTAAATATCAAAAATAGAGACGAGTTCGTGATATTGTAACGAGTTTATGCCCTGTTAAACTCGTTCTCTTTTTGGTGCAAATTTGAGCACAAATCCCATTGAAATATTTTAATTGTTTGCTTAGGATAAGCAGTAGGAAAAGAAAAAATAACATAGTAAATTGATATATTAACAATAACACTAAAATAAATAGATTATGGAATTACCATTTGCAGAATCTTACAAAATTAAAATGGTTGAGCCTTTACGCAAATCTACTCGCGAAGAACGCGAAAAATGGATTAAAGAAGCTCACTACAATTTATTTGGTTTAAAATCCAGTCAAGTTTATATTGATTGTATCACCGACTCCGGTACAGGAGCTATGAGCGACCGCCAATGGGCTGCTATGATGACCGGTGATGAAAGCTACGCAGGTGCTTCGTCTTTCTTCCACTTGAAAGAAACAATCACTCGTCTTACAGGTTTTGAATGGGTTATACCTACTCACCAAGGACGTGCTGCCGAAAACGTATTGTTCAGCTATCTTGTAAAAGAAGGCGACTTTGTTCCCGGAAACTCTCACTTCGATACCACTAAAGGACACATCGAAGGTCGTCAAGCTTTTGCAGTTGACTGCACTATCGACGAAGCTAAAGACACTCAACTTGAATTGCCTTTCAAAGGTAACGTTGACCTTAAGAAGTTGGAACAAGTTCTTATCGAAAAAGGCGACAAAGTTCCTTTCATTATCATGACTATCACCAACAACACTGCCGGTGGTCAACCTGTATCGATGGAAAACTTGCGTGGTGTACGTGCTTTGGCCGATAAATATGGCAAGAGAGTGGTTTACGATTCGGCTCGTTTTGTAGAAAACGCTTACTTTATCAAAACTCGCGAAGCAGGTTATGCCGATAAAACCATAAAAGAAATCGTTAAAGAAATATTCTCGTTGGCCGATGGTATGACTATGTCGTCCAAAAAAGACGGTTTGGTAAACATGGGTGGTTTTATAGCTACCAAACACGAAGACTGGTACGAAGGTGCTAAAGGTTTCTGTATCCGCTACGAAGGTTTCCTTACTTACGGTGGTATGAACGGCCGTGATATGGACGCTCTTGCTGTTGGTTTGGACGAAAACACCGAACTCGAAACTATCGAAACCCGTATCAAACAAGTACAATACTTGGCTGCTCGTTTGGACGAATTTGGTATTCCTTACCAACGCCCTGTAGGTGGACACGCTTTGTTTGTTGATGCTTCGTTGGTTCTTACCAATGTGCCTAAAGAAGAGTTCCCTGCTCAAACTTTGGCTATAGAGCTTTACAAAGAAGCCGGTGTGCGTGGATGCGAAATCGGTTACATTCTTGCCGACCGCGACCCTGTAACTCGCGAAAACCGTTTCGGTGGTCTTGACCTTCTTCGTTTGTGTATAGCTCGCCGTACTTACACCAACAACCACATGGACGTAATAGCCGTAGCTCTTAAGAACGTTTACGACCGTCGCAACGAAATAAAACACGGTTATCGTATCACTTGGGAAGCTCCGCTTCTACGCCACTTTACTGTTCAATTGGAAGAAATCAAATAGTTTTTTTTATCCAACGATATTTATCCAAAAAGCAACTTTCCTAACTTCGGAGGGTTGCTTTTTTTGTGCCTCTCCATACTTTTTTTATATCATTGTCGTTATCTATCGAAATCAATAAAGTCAAATTGTTATGAGTACAAGTCAATTAACTGTAAAAAAGATTACTATTTTGGGTGTGAGCATAGTGTTGGCCGCCCTGGTGTTGGGTATGATGATGGTGCGTACCGTAAAAACGTTTAAGTCTTACGATAATACTGTGAAGGTTAGAGGCCTTTGCGAGCGAGAGGTGCCTGCCGACCGTGTGGTGATGCGGATAAGCTACAGAATGCAGGACAACGATTTTATGGCTTTGCGTAACTCGGTGGCTGTTGTTAATGAAAAGATAGTGAGCATGCTTAAAAAATCGGGGTTTGACGACGATGAGATTAAATATGGTATGGCCGACTACACCGACCGCTATGGCAACTACTATTCCGATTCCGACGACAAGATACGTTATCGCTACATGGCCGACCAATATATAAATGTGTTTACTTCGAAGGTGGAAGATGTGGAAAAGGCTAAAAGCAAGATAGAAAGCGAGCTTTTGAAACAAAATATTATTGTAAGTATATACAATTCGTATGAATACAATGGGCTTAACGAGATAAAGCCATCTATGATAGCCGAAAGTTTGGAAAACGCACGCAATGCCGCCGACGAGTTCGCCAAAAACAGTCGTAGCAGAATAGGCAAAATGCGTACTGCTTCGCAAGGCTATTTCGAGGTGGAAAACTTGGACGAAAATACTCCGCAGATAAAAAAGATAAGAGTGGTAACCACTGTGGAATACTACCTAAAATAGACTGTAAAGCCCTATATGCCACAAATAAAAAAGGTACTCTTTCTTTTTTGATCGAGTACCTTTTTTTATTGTTTGTGCGCAGTATGCTGTTGCGCCGAGTTTTACTATGCTTGTTCTTGAGACTCTTGACCTTCGGTTAATTCTTTTTCAAATTCGGCTATGGCATCTGCCACAAGGAATATGCTTCCGGTTATCACCACTATTTCGTCATCGAGGGCTGTTTCCTTGGCAGCATCTATGGCATCGGCTATGCTGTTGTATTTATATCCATACAAACCCAATTTTTCGGCCGATTTGTATAGCGTGTCTACCTCCAACCCACGGGGCACCGAGGGCTTGCAAAAGTAGTAGCGTGCATTTGTGGGCAACATCGAAAGTATTTTTTTGTAGTCTTTGTCGTTTACACATCCGTATATGATATGCACTTTGGTGTAGTTCATCTCTTTCAACTTTTCCAGCAGGCATCGTATGCCGTCTTCGTTGTGGGCAGTTTCGCATATTATCAGTGGGTTGGTCGACATGGTTTCCCATCGTCCTCTAAGGCCGGTGTCCATTATCACGCTTTCGATACCTATCTTGAATGAGGTGTCGGTAATGTTGTTGTAGCCTATCTGTTTTAATATGTCGACGGCTTGGCTTACCGTGGCAAGATTTTTCAGTTGATACTTGCCGCTCAACGGCGTTTTGATGTCCGAATAATATTCGTCGTTTTTCGATATAATGGCCTGCATATAGTTGTTGGTGCTTTGCTCGGTTTCTTCTACCCTGAAGCTGTTGTCGGCAAAAAATATCGGGGCGTTCAATTCTTTGGCTTTTTCTGCAAAAATGCGTTGTGTGGCACTTTGTGTTTCGCCTATCACCACCGGCACTTCTTGTTTGATGATGCCTGCTTTTTCGGCGGCTATTGCTTCGAGGCTGTTGCCCAAATATTGTGTGTGGTCGAGTCCTATGTTAGTTATTATCGACAGCACGGGCGAAATAACGTTGGTGGAGTCCAATCGTCCGCCCATGCCCACTTCCACAACGGCGATGTCTATCATTTGTTCGCGGAAATAGCTGAACGCCATACCCACTGTCATTTCAAAAAACGAAGGCTCTATTTCTTCAAATAGGCTTTTGTGGTCGTTTACAAACTGTGCCACATATTCTTCGGGTATCATCTCGCCATTGATGCGTATGCGTTCTCTAAAGTCTACAAGGTGTGGCGAGGTGTATAGCCCAACTTTGTATCCCGAGTTGCGCAGAACCGAAGCCAAAAAGTGAGATACCGAGCCTTTGCCATTGGTGCCGGCCACGTGTATGGCTTTAAAACTTCGTTCGGGATGCTTCAAGGCATTCATTAGTTTCACGGTGTTGGTGATGTCCGTTTTGTATGCGGCAGCTCCCACTCTGTGATACATGGGAAGGCTGTTGTACAAATACTCAAGTACTTCTTGATAGTCCATTTTTTTTGTGTGATTAGTTTTTGTTATTTAGTAAAGTTTTATTGTGTATTAGATTAAGAACGGATTCATGTTTTTTTCGTCGCCAATGGTTGTGTTCGGACCATGACCGGGCAATACTTCGCAGTCGTCGTCGAGCGTAAGTATTTTGGTGTTCAGCATTTTCATCAGCATGTCGTAGTCGCCCGTAGGCAAGTCGGTGCGGCCTATGCTTTGGCGGAAAAGAGCGTCGCCGGTAAACACCACGTTGGGGTCTTTCAGCACATACGCCATACTGCCTGCAGCGTGTCCCGGAACATATAGGGCTTTTATCTCGGTGGTGCCTACGGCTATTACGGCGTTGTCGTCGATGGCTTCAAAAGCAAGGTCGTCCATGTTTTGGGTGCCGAACCCCATCATCGAACCATAGCTTTCGGCTTGCTTCAAAAACGACATGCTGTCGGCATGTGCCGTAATGGGAAGATTGTAGGTTTCGCACACAAAACGCAGTCCTGCAATGTGGTCGATATGGGCATGTGTGAGCAACACTTTGCCGACGGTGAGGCCGTTGTCGGATACAAACTCTGCCAATTTCGAATTTTCGGCAGCACTGTTCATGCCGGGGTCTATTATGATGCATTGCTTGCTGTCGTCCCAAACAATGTAGGTGTTTTCTTCGAAGTGATTGAATACAAATTCTTTTATATTTGCCATTACATTATATGTGTTTAATTACAATAGCTATTAACGCAATAACTTTTACTTTATTCTGTATGTCGTAAAAAAATAATGGCAATTTCTGAAAATTGCTTTGCAGGTGATTTGCGGATGTTGACTTCGCAATGCAAAATTCCATAGCTTACGACCCATTGAGCCGGCCGACGCATATGATAAACTCCATAGATATGTCTATAAAACTTTCGAGGCACGTCTATAAAACTTCGCATACATGCTTATAAAACTATTTTCATGACATGAAAATATACTTTCAAGGCTTGAAAATACTTTTTTAAACGGGCGAAATATATTTTAGAAACGTCTATAAACAGTTTTTGGAACGTTTATAGGCAGTTTGTAGGACGTGTCTTTTGGGGAACTTTTGGCTTTTGGCTGTTAGCTTTTGGCTAAGGACGCTGTATTGGGAACTTGGTTTTTGTTGATGCGTTTTGCAGTGCCTGTAAGAGATGCTATTATATATATTTACATGTTTGTGCAAAAAAGTTTCCTAAAAACCTTGCA
>JAFWZP010000001.1 GCA_017522255.1 Bacteroidales bacterium
ATATATTTTTTTGGAACTGCTTTTCGATAGCGTTGCGGTCACACTGAGTGAAATCCAGAACGATATATCCCCAATCGCAGTTGTAGGGGTGGTGATGAATAAAGCCTTTGAGAATGGCCGTGTCGTTGTCGAAATATAGCAATCTTGCACCCCAACTACGGCAATCCAAAAACTCGGTGGTGGTAAGTCTGTTGGTCGCTGTGTCGTAACTCCAAGCAAATGGTGTATAGGTGTTGCAGTTTGTGGGGTCGATGGTGTAGTCGTTGCAAATACGCCCTTTGCCCTTTGACATAAATAGTAGCTTTTGTGGCGTAGCCAATCCTAAGCCACCACGACTATGGGGTACTCTATCGTATATCGTGCCATTGACATAGGGGTAAATTGCTACAATGGAGCATACCTTCGTGGTGATTGTAGCGATAAATGCGCTATCGTTAATCTCGTTGCCGCCCCTCTCCACCTTGCGTAGTGTGGCATTTAGCATATCGAGGTTGCTAATTGAACTATCGGCAACTATGGTATGCTCCTTTTCAATCTCGGAATATATCGCATTGAGGTGGCTGTTCTGCTCTATAAATCTATGTCGTTGAGGGGCGCAAGCTACAACTATAACCAGTGTAAATATCGCAAATAACGATTTCATAATTGCAAATTGATAGAACTACTTCTCATATAGAACCATATGCATATTATTTCCTAAGTCATTTTCGGCGCAACCTGGTTTATCTCCAATTTGACCTACTAAATTCTCGCCTGTTCTAATTGAACTTATGTTAAATATACCATTTGTGTAGTAGCCATCATAAAGTCCATCATATCCAAAATTGCAATGTACTTTTTTAACTGAATAATTGAGTGTGTATGTTGTGGGTAAGGTATTTGGTAATTTATTAGTAAACTTGATTTGAACCTCCTTCCATATATATGCATCAATAATCCAACCATGGGTTTCATCATATACTAAAATTGGTACATTAAAATTATCGATATGATTAACAATAGTATTGAAATCGTATGTATTATCTGAGATATTTTTGTATGTAGTCTTGTCGTTAAGAAAATGAAACATCATATCGTATGGTGTAATTGTTAAATCAATACCATATACTGCATTCATAGATACCCCTATTTGCTTAATGAATCTAGATACTTCTTCATTAACCAATTGATTATTTTCTCTTTGATGATTAGGTCGTTTGCAATAAATTCGACTCATATTAAAATTCGCTCCATCTATAACTAATGTCCCATTCTGTTGGTTATGTGCTAATATCTGACCAATAGCAATTGGACCACATCCTGCTTTGCATTTAACTATAGGGTTTAATGGATGGGTGCATAAATCGTTATATGGAGAGTCTTGTCCCCATTTTGTTAATATGTATACATAACTAGATTTATTAACAATAGTGTCTTGTTCCTTGGCTTGTTCAAAGTCTAGGCCCGTTTCTATATAATTGATATTGCTATTTTTACTTTCGTGTATTTGGTTAATAGCTTCATTTTTTATTTTGTTTGCTAGGTAAGAACTTATCTCATTGTTAGATGTTTCATCAGATGAATTAACAAATTCATCTATTGTGATAACTCCTTTATCAAGAATTGCAAATACATCATCAACTCGCTCATCGGCACCAAGAATGGCAGATCCTTGACCATTTTCAAATTCAACAACATAAAGGAGATTATCTACTTCTATTTCGTTAGATCGTGTTGTAGGTGCTACTTTATTATATTTAATGGGCTCTATTTTTTTTACTAACCTACGATTGGTGAGCGTACTATCCTTATATATGGATGCTAGTTCTTTATCTAGCCTATTCAGCGCATCATCAATATTTATTTCGTATTTGGAATTAGTGTCTATTGTATTGTAAAGTTCATATTCGTTTTGGCATGATTCAAAGAATAACACTGAGAAAAAAATAAAAAAGAAAGATCGTGACATAGTTCTATGGCTTTATGAAATATTTACGAAATACCTTATAATTGGAGATAATTATATATAATTGTTAACAAAGATACAAAAAAATATGAATTTTGCAAAAAAAAATGTGTAGCAGTCTTTTATGCAAGAGTCTTTTATTTAGATAATTCGTGTTTCTCACGAGTGAATAAAGTGTGGTGATAATTGGTCTAAAATCTAAGAATAGGTGGCGCTAAGTTTTGACCATTAAGCCAAGCTTTGTTTATTCCTTACTAAATATCCCTCGCGAGATTTGGTAGCGCATCGTAAGAAGGTAGCGCGACTGTGTGGGGCGGTGTACAAGGCACAGAAGGAGCGTGGCAACCCACTTGACGCACTCCTTAGCATAGAGCATAGGTGTGCGGTGGTGTAGCTCGGCACGGCGAAGCTGACTACGACCATTGTTGAAGTTCAGGCGCTTAAAGTAGTCGAGCGTGAGCTTCTCGCTGGGGATAATATGATACATCACGGCACGGGGAGCATAGTAGCACGCCATTTCGTGCTCTGCCATACGCTCAAAGAGGTCGCTCTCCTCGCCACCCGTAAGGCTCTTGCCCGTGCGGCCAAGCGAGGTGTCGAACAAGCCCACAATATCGAGAGCCTTGCGCCTAACGGCCATAT
>JAFWZP010000060.1 GCA_017522255.1 Bacteroidales bacterium
AAAAAATGTGTACTTTTGCTCATAATTATATTTTAGTGTGACAACTCTAATATAATTAAAAAGGGCTGAACTTCAAAATCGAAGTCAGCCCTTTATTTTTTAACTTTGGTCATAAGTTTTAGCGGACAGTAATAATAAAAAAAGCACCCGAGTATGATTGCAAAAGCACGCCACGTTTTTCACACAACGTGGCGTGCTTTTTATCACAACGTGGCGTGGTTTTTCGCACAACGTGGCGTGGTTTTTTGAAGAAAAAGGCATAATTTCGTCGACGAAAAGAGGGGTTTTTGGGGCTTTTTCGGCTATATTTTCGGACAACGATTTAACATTCGCAGAAATATGTTTAACATTTTACGGAAAATAAAAAAGGAGTAGGCAAATGAGAGATTGAGAGGAAATATGATTGCAAAAAAATAAGGTTTAAGGCACCCCTGCACCTTAAACCTTAACCATTAAACCTTAAACCTCAACCCTTATATTTTTTTCTCCAAAGTGATATAGTTTGGGAATTGCATCTTTTGTTCGCCGATGTATACCGATGGTTTCACTTTTATAGCCACACGCGACGAAGTGGCATCGGAGCCCGAAAAGCTGGAGATAAAGTTTTTTACTGCGTCCAAGCTATTCGACGAAAACAATTTATATATATCGGTGTTTACAGCCAGAGGCATACTTACGCTTGAGTTTGCCGGAATGGTATATTTTTTGTTTACGGCACCCGACACAAAGTCTTTGCCGTCGATGGCACATATCCAATCCATTCCATTGATGGCAGCTGTTTGCTGCGATGGGTTTTGGATACCCACGTTTACATTCAAATCCAATGGTATCTTTTTGTTTGCTATGGCGGCTGTCAGCTTAACCACATCGGAGGCTGTGAGGTTTTTAAAATTCTTTAGTTTGACCCCTGCAATGGACACATCTTGCACGTTCTTTAAACTGAATTTGCAGTTTTGCAAAGCGGCAGTTTGCTCTATTTGCGACCATATATCGCACGAAACAAACAAAAACGACACTGCCAATATACCTATAAACTTCTTCATTTTGTGTATGTTTTAGTGATTTATAAAATAATTTATTTGTACTATTACGATGTGCAAAGATAGTTATTTTTTTGCATATAGGCAAAAGAGAGTATTTCGGCTTTGCAATTTATAGTGCCGGTTGTGTCGGAGCGTGGTTTCTTTTGCGTGGGCAATAATCGGCAAGCGGGTTGGTTATGGTTCAGCGTTGATAAAAAAGTATTTTGCCGTTTGCAAAAAAAGTCGTAACTTTGCAAAATAAAAAAAACTAACAGATATGCTTTTTGAAAACATTATAATAGGCCCCATACACAGCCGGAGGTTGGGCAATTCGTTGGGGATAAATTTATTGCCGTTGAAACGCAAGTTTTGTACCTACGACTGCATTTATTGCGAATGTGGTTGGAACGAAGAAACGATAGGCAACAAAGTGGATTTGCCGTCGTATGACGACGTTAGCGAGCAGCTGCGGCGTCGCATTTCGGAACTTAAAGCCGAAGGAGTGTCGGTGGACTCTTTGACCTTTGCCGGCAATGGCGAACCGACGTTGCACCCCGATTTTCCGAAGGTGGTAGACCTTGTGGTGGAGATGCGCAACGAGCATTACCCCAACGCCGTTATCACACTGCTAACCAATGCCACACAGCTGTCGCGACCCGAAATATACGAGGCGTTGATGAAGTTGGACAACCCTGTGCTTAAATTGGACGCCGGCACCATGGCAATGCGAAACAACATCAACAAGCCCACTGCCGAAAAATATTCGTTTGACGAACTTGTAAACAACCTTATACGTTTTGGCAACAGAGGGATAATACAAACTTTGCTTTTGCGAGGCACCAACGACGGAAAAACAATATCCAATGTGAGCGATGAAGACTTTGGAGAATACATCAAATTATTGAAAAAAATAGGTCCAAAATACGTAATGTTGTATGCAATAGACCGTGCAACGCCCGAAAAAAACCTCGAAAAACTGACTGTTGATGAATTAGAATTTTATGCACAACAAATTAGAAACGAGGGTATTGATGTAAAAGTTTACGGATAAAGTAAAAAAATATTTGGTAGATTCGAAAAAAAGTTGTACCTTTGCACTCGCAAATGAGCATCAAGAAGTGGTCTCTTGACCGAGTGGCTAGGTACCGGTCTGCAAAACCGTCTACTCCGGTTCGAATCCGGAAGAGACCTCCAAAAAACCGAAGGATTTCAGGCTTTCGGTTTTTTTGTTTTTCGTGCCGTAACCGTATATCATCATAAAGGCAACTATCCTTTCTCCGGTTAGCGTTAAAAAAGCATAACTCAATATACAGTCCAAAAAAAATACGTATCTTTGCAATGTCTAACAAGTTTGTTAAACAAAATTGTTTACACTATTTTAGTTTGATTATTAGATAATTGTAATGGATAAGAAGAAAACGCAAAGCAAGAAAGAATTGATATTGAAGGCTGCCGAGGAGGTGTTTATGGCCAATGGTTACGAGGCTACGAAAACCACTCAGATAGCCGAACGAGCAGGCGTTACCCATGCTATGCTGCATTATTATTTTCAAACCAAAGAAAATATATTCAGAAAGATATATGAGGATAAGATAAATATGCTCAAAGACCCTATTGTGGCGCTGGTGGAAAACAAAGAGATGGAGTTGCCACAAAGGATAGATACCATAATAGAAACACATTTTGAGTTTTTGAAAGCAAATCCCACACTGCCTCATTTTGTTATAAGCGAGATGAACAACAATCCGCACTTGATAGAAACGATGAAGGAGAATATAGGCGAGGTGATGGGCGAGAGCTACAAAAAACTTCAAAACGAGATAGATGAATACGTTGCCCAAGGTATAATAAATCCTATAACGGCATTGGATTTGCTGCTGGATATAGTGTCGCTCAATGTGTCGGCATTTGTTATGCTGCCAATAATAAAATCTGTGGTAAGCGACAAAGATGAACAAAACGCTATACTGGAACAACGTAAAAAGGAAATAAAAGAGACTATAAACCGTCGTATCATAAAAACAGAAAACAAAGCATGACTACATCAACTGTACCAACCTATAATATAGGAATAGACATAGGGTCTACCACATTGAAACTGGTAGTGATTGACGACAACTGCGATATCATCTTTTCCGACTACCGCAGGCACAACACCGATATACGCGAAGCCTTGAAGGCTGCATACCAAAAGATGTACGACACTATTGGCAACTGCAATATGAGGGTTAAGTTTACGGGATCGGTAGGTATGGGTTATGCCGAAAGGTTTAAGGCTCCTTTTGTTCAGGAGGTGGTGGCATCGGCCAAGCTTATAGAGACCAAATACAGCCATGTGCGTACCTTTATAGACATAGGTGGCGAGGACAGCAAGATGATATTTTTTGAGGAAGGCAAGTCGCCGGACATACGTATGAACGGCAGCTGTGCCGGTGGTACGGGTGCTTTTATAGACCAGACAGCTACCCTGCTGGGGGTAAACACCATAGACCTGGACGAGCTGGCCAAAACCTCGCAAACGCTATACCCCATAGCTTCGAGATGTGGTGTGTTTTCGAAGACGGATATTCAAAATCTTATAAGCCGCAAGGTGAGTAAAAACGATATAGCAGCGTCGGTGTTCAACGCTGTGGCAGTACAGGTGATAGCCTCGTTGGCACGCGGTACCGACATTGTTCCACAGATATTTTTCTGCGGTGGCCCCTTTGCGTTTTTGCCTCAGCTAAAGAAGGCTTTTATGCGGCAGCTATCGCTTGAAGAGGACGATTGTATACTCTCGGACTACGCGCAACTGGTGCCGGCATGGGGTACTGCAATAATGCCGGTGGAGGGTGAGCAAAAGACGGTGATGCTAAGCTGCTGCATAGAACAGCTTATGGCCAACAACGATGCCGATTTTGAAAACATGGTGGAAGGCCGACTGCCGGCTCTGTTTGAAAACAGCGACGAGTTGGAGCGTTGGAAAAAGAAGAAAAACAACCACTTTGTGGAAACGATAGACTGGAAAGACCTAAAGGATACACGCTGCTATCTTGGTGTGGATTCGGGGTCGACCACTACCAAGATTGTACTTATAGATTCGAAAAAGCGTGTGGTATATCAAGATTATTTGCGCAACGAGGGCGACAGCTTTAATGCTTTTCTAAGGGGGTTGACCCGTATGAAGGAGGCTGCCGATGCCCACAACGTTAAGGTGCAGATAGCAGGCAGTACCACCACAGGCTATGGCGAAAACCTGATAAAGACAGCCTTTAACCTGCATAATGGTATTATCGAAACTATGGCACACTACCTTGCAGCCCACGATATACTGCCACAGGTGTCGTTTATATTGGACATAGGTGGGCAGGACATGAAAGCCATATTTGTGGAAAATGGCACCATCAAACGGTTGGAGATAAACGAGGCATGCTCGTCGGGTTGCGGTTCGTTTATAGAAAACTTTGCCAATATGCTTAACTATCCCGTTGCCGAGTTTGCACAGATGGCATGTTTTGCCAAGCAGCCTTGCGACCTGGGTACCCGCTGCACGGTGTTTATGAACTCGAAGGTGAAGCAGGCCATGCGCGAGGGGGCAGCCACAGAGGATATAGCGGCAGGATTTTCCTACTCCGTAGTGAAAAACTGCTTGTTTAAGGTGCTTAAGCTTAAAGATATAAAAGAGCTTGGCGAGCATATAGTGGTGCAGGGTGGCACTTTCCGAAACCTATCCATAGTGAAAGCATTGGAAAACCTTACGGGTGTGGAGGTGACATTCTCCAACATTCCGGAGCTGATGGGTGCCTACGGAGCGGCTCTTTATGCCAAAGATAATACCAAACCTTCCGACAAGGTGTTGAGCCTTGATGAACTGCTTGACTCGCAAACCTATACTTCGGACTTTGAGGTATGTCCGGGTTGCGAAAACAAATGTACTGTACGAACATTCAAGTTTGCTAATGGCAACACATTCTATTCGGGCAACAACTGCGAAAAGATATATTCCAACTCTACACTATCGACCGAAAAAGGGGTAAACCAATACCAAGAGCGTTACCGATTGCTGTTTTCCAGAACCTTTAAGAAGATGGACAAGGAGCCGCTGATGAAGATAGGTATACCTCGCGGACTGATAATGTATGAGCACTATCCGTTTTGGTTCACACTGCTGTCGGAATGTAACATAAAGCCTGTACTATCGCGAACGTCGACCAATAGCCTTTACGAAAAAGGTATACGTTCCATTATGGCCGACAATATTTGTTTTCCGGCCAAGCTGATGCACGGCCATGTGATGGACCTTGTGGAAAAGGGGGTAGACAGAATACTATATCCCTACACGGTGTTTGACAAACAGGAAAGTAAAAAGGCAAGAAACAGCTATATATGTCCTGTTGTAACCGGCTATTCCGATGTGCTCAAAAGCTCGATAGATACCGAGTTTCATTATGACATACCGTTGGATTCGCCCACGGTGGCTTTTAACGACGAGAAGCTTTTGGCCAAATCGTGTGTTGGATATCTGACTTCGATAGGTGTGGATAAGAAGGTGGCCACACGTGCGTTTGGCAAAGCCTTGGAAGAACAAAACCGCTATGTGGTTACGGTGGCCGAAGAAAACCGCCATATAGTGGAACAAGCCAAGAAAAACAACCGTATGGTGATACTGCTTTGTGGCCGACCGTACCATATAGACCCACTGATACAGCACAAGATAGCCAATACAATATCGGATATGGGTATAGATGTGATTACAGAAAATGTGGCATTGTTTTCGAACGAAGAAGTGTTTGACGAAGTCAACGCCATATCGCAGTGGGCTTATCCCAACCGAGTGATGCGGGCAGCCCATTATGTGGCTACCACTACCGAAAATATACTCTTTGTGCAACTGACATCGTTTGGTTGCGGTCCCGATGCTTTTATTATCGACGAGGTGAACGAGATACTCAAACGCAGAGGCAAAAGCGTTACGCTGCTTAAGATAGACGATGTAAACAATATAGGTTCGTTGCGGTTGAGGGTGCGATCGCTAGTGGAAAGTCTTAAGTACAGCAAGCACCAAAACATATCGTTGCCGGTAGAGCGTACGCCGGTGTTTACCGAACAGGAGAAACATCGCACCATATTGGCACCATATTTTGCCGAAGGCTATTCGGAATTCCTGCCTTCGCTATTCGACCTTATGGGTTATAAGCTGGAAAACTTACCTATGTGCGATAACGAAGCAGCCGAACTGGGGCTGAAGTATGCCAACAACGAGGTGTGCTACCCAGCCACCATTGTGGTGGGTAGTGTGATAAAAGCATTGCAAAGCGGCAAGTACAACCTAGATGAGGTGGCTATAGGTATTACCCAAACGGGAGGACAGTGTAGGGCTTCGAACTATATTGCCCTTATCAAAGATGCCCTTATAGCGGCAGGATTTAAGAATGTGCCTGTAATATCGGTGGCTTTTGGTAGCACTATGATGAACGAGCAGCCGGGATTTAATTTGCAATACAAAGGCAATATACTTATAGCTTTTTATGGTCTGTTGTATGCCGACTGTCTTACCAAGCTGTACTATGCCTCGGTGGTACGCGAAAAGCAAAAAGGCAAAGCCAAAGAACTACGCTACAAATATATCGAAGTAGCATTTCCATACATTGAACGAAGAGACTATAAAGGTTTGCTCAAACTATTTGACCAAGCCATCAACGAATTTAGTGCCAATATCGAACATCGAAACGATTTGCCGGTTATAGGTGTGGTGGGCGAGATATACGTCAAATACAATTCGTTCAGCCACAAGAATGTTTTGGAATGGCTGGCAGAGCAAGGAGTTGAGGTGCTGGCGCCCTCAATGTACAACTTCTTTGTAAATAGTTTTGTAAACCGCCATATCAATAAAAAGTTAAATATTAAAGATATTGGCAAGATGCCGCTCTTTGTGTCTGATGCATTGTATAAGCTGGTATATGCTGTGGTACAAAAGTTTGACAAGGTAGGTCGTCGCTTTCCATACTATCGTCCCTTTGCTGATATATTCCACGATGCCAAACTGGCTTCGAGGGTTATAAATATGACTGCCAACTTTGGCGAAGGGTGGCTTATACCTGCCGAGCTGGCAAGTTTTGCCGAAAATGGTGTGTACAACGCTATAAGTTTGCAGCCTTTCGGATGTATAGCCAACCACGTAATATCCAAAGGTATCGAAAAGAAATTTAAGAACGTGTATCCGCAGATGAATTTGTTGTTTTTGGATTTCGACTCCAGCACTTCCGAAGCCAACGTATTTAACCGCCTACACTTTATGGTAGAGAATGCACGACAAACCAATAAACATAAAAAATAAACACATATATAGATTGTAAATGGAAGAACAACGTATAGATAAATGGCTGTGGTGTGTGCGCCTATTCAAAACTCGCTCGATGGCTACCGAAGCCTGCCGTGCCGGCAAGGTGAAGATGAACGGTGTGCCGGTGAAACCGTCTCACGATGCCAAGCCCGGACAGGTATACGATATATCAATAAATCAGCTTCACAAAACTGTAGAGGTAAAGGGATTTCCCAACAGCCGTGTGGCTGCCAAATTGGTGCCCGACTACCTTGTGGACCTTACGCCAGAAGAGGAATACGAACGTATACAGATGGTGAGACAATATGGTTTTGAAAAACGCGACCGTGGTGCAGGCCGTCCTACCAAGCGCGAGCGTAGAGATATAGAAGAGTTTAAATATAAATAAATTTCGAACATGAAAACAGTAGCCGAGATAATAGAACAAAATACCTTTTCGCATTCCGACCTTGTGTCCCTACTTGCCGCCGAGGGCAACGACCTACAGCTGATATACAATAAGGCTGCCGAAGTGAAAGCCAAATATATAGGCAATAAAGTATATCTGCGTGGCTTGGTGGAATATTCCAACAAATGCCGCAAAAACTGCTACTATTGTGGCATACGCTTGGGCAACGCCAAAGTGAAGCGTTATACTGTGGACGACGACGAGGTAGTGCAGGCTGCCAAATATATAAAGCAGTTGGGCTATGGATCTATGGTGTTGCAGTCGGGCGAGCTGATGACACCATCATTTGTTGATACCATCGAACGATTGCTACTACGCATACATGCCGAAACCGACAATGCATTAGGCATAACCCTATCAATGGGCGAGCAAACCGAAGAAACTTACAGCCGATGGTTCCAAGCCGGTGCCAAACGCTATCTGCTACGTATAGAAAGCTCAACCAAAGAACTATACTATAAGCTACACCCTAACGACGAAACCCACAGCTACGACATTCGCCTACAGGCATTGCACACCCTGCGAAAAGTGGGCTACCAAGTAGGTAGCGGGGTGATGATAGGCTTGCCGTTCCAAACCCTCGACCATTTGGCCAACGACCTGCTCTTCCTCCAAAACATGGATGTAGATATGGTAGGCATGGGGCCTTATATAGAACATAGCGACACTCCGCTGTATCAATACCGCCATCTGTTGCCAAGCGTAGAGCAACGCTTAGACCTGAGCCTGAAAATGGTGGCAATACTGCGGATAATGATGAAAGACATAAACATAGCCGCCACCACTGCCCTTCAAACCCTCAGAGCCGACGCTCGCGAGCAAGCTGTAGTGGTGGGTGCCAACATTATAATGCCAAACGTTACGCCACAGAGCTTTAGAGAACAATACTTTCTGTATCAAAACAAAACGGTGGTGAAAGACGATGCTTTTGCCTACCACAAGCAGCTGGAACAAGCCATCAAAGCCATAGGTTGCGAGATAGGCTACAACGCTCATGGCGACTCCAAGCACTTTTTTAACAGATAAAAAACGGAGTAAGATATTTTAAGGCAACGAGACTTTTCCATATAAATAAAGAGTAGTAAATCATTGCGGTGGCGATGGACATGAATCCAAAAAAAAGTGTATCTTTGCAAAAGAATAATGGTAAAAGGACATACTATATATATTTATACATCAAAAATATACGATGAAAGACTATATACCTAAATTGGAAGAAAAGATTGGTTTTGGACAAATACGCGAAATGATTGCAAACGAATGCATCAATGGCTTGGCTCTACGTTTTGTGGACGAAATGGGTTTTTCGAGTTGCTATTCCGATATTGTTTGCAACCTACAACAAACCGAAGAATTTAGGCAAATCCTATTGCTCGAAAACAGTTTTCCATCGCAAGACTTTTTTGATTTGACAGATGTGCTCATGCAACTTCGCACTATAGGTAGCTGCATCGACATTCAGTCGCTGTTCGACCTCCGCTGTTCGCTAAGAACAGTGATGGATTGTGCCATCTTTTTTGCCCATGCCGACGAAGATGGCAAATATCCGGAACTATGCCGATTGTCAAAAAAGATAGATATAGATGCCGACATATTAAAAACCTGCAACCGCATAGTAGACGACAAAGGCAATATATACGACAATGCGTCGGAACTACTATATGACATACGCCGACAACAACGCAACAAACACAACGAGATAGACCGCAAAATAAATAAAACATTGAGTGTAGCCAAACAAGAAGGCTGGGCTGCCGATAGTGCCGAAATAACAATACGCAACGGACGTGCGGTGATACCTATGCTCGACACCCACCGAAGAAAAATAAAGGGACTGATACTCGACGAATCGGCCACTCGACAAACGGCATACCTCGAACCTGCCGAGATAGTGGAGCTAAACAACGACTTGCGAGAATTGGAGTTTGCCGAACGCAACGAAATAGAACGCATATTACGAGAGTTTACTGACTATATACGTCCTATGTTGCCACAACTGCTGACAGCATATTGGGTGATAGGCAAAATAGATTTTATACGTGCCAAAGCACGTTTTGCCATAAAGATACATGCCGGAATGCCTATAGTGGACAACAAACCCAAAATATATTGGTTTGACGCACGCCACCCTTTGCTATACATAAACCTTGCCAAACAAGGGAAAGAGGTGGTTCCGTTCAACATAGAGCTTAACGAAAATCAACGCATAGTGATAATATCGGGTCCAAACTCGGGTGGCAAATCGGTATGCCTAAAAGCTATAGGACTACTGCAATATATGTTGCAAGCAGGACTATTGGTACCTGTAAAAGAAACATCGGAATTTGGGATATTCGACCGCCTTTTTATCGACATCGGCGATCAACAATCCATCGAAAACGACTTGAGCACCTATAGCTCACACCTTACCAATATGAAAAATCTGCTTGAGATAGCCGACAACAAAACCTTATTTTTGCTCGATGAATTGGGATCGGGCACCGAACCACGCATAGGCGGAGCCATAGCCGAAGCCATGCTTGAAGCACTATATGAAAAAAAGGCCTACGGAGTGGCTACCACACACTATGCCAACTTAAAACTGATGGCAGACCACTATCCGGCCATTGCCAACGCTGCAATGCTATTCGACACCCAACGTATGATGCCACTATACAAACTAATGGTGAAACTGCCGGGAAGTTCGTTTGCCTTTGAAATAGCAAAAAACATAGGATTGCCGGCCAGGATACTGCTATCGGCAGAAAAAAAGATAGGTAGCGAAATGCTGAACTTTGAACAACAACTGCAACAGATAGAGGTAGAAAAACAAGAGATAGAAAAGAAACGAATAGAAATAGAAGTTGCCGACTCTTTTCTATCGGAAATGATAGAAAAATATACCACGCTGAACAATAACTTAGAACTAAAGAAACACGACATATTATCGGCAGCACGCCAAAGTGCCAAACAAATAATAGGCGATGCCAACAAACAGATAGAACGCACTATAGCCGATATAAAAGCAGCTCAAGCCAAGAAAGAAGAAACAGCAATGGCTCGCGAAAAGCTAAAACACGAAGCTAAAAAAATTGACGAGGCACAAAAAGATGCCGACGAAAAAGCCAAAAAGATACTACGTGAAAAGAAAAAACTACATACACCTACCGACAATGAGATAATAGATAACAGCCCAATAGCAGTAGGCGACATAGTGAAAGTGGACGAACAAGACACCTATGGACAAGTGGTAGAAATAAAAGGCAAAAAAGCGATAATAGAAAGCAACAGCCTAAGAATGAACATTGAAATAAGCCGCTTACAAAAAACAAAAAAGAAAGCACTACCAACAGCCAAAACCAAGGACAACAATAGTCGCTATAAAAGCATATACGACGAGATAAACAAAAAACGAATAAACTTCAACCCCACCATCGACCTAAGAGGCAAACGTGCCGAAGAAGCGCTGCAAATGCTGGAACAATACATAGACGAAGCCATACTACTAAGCGAAAAAGAAATACGCATACTGCACGGCACCGGCTACGGAATACTGAAAGAAATAATACGCAATCGTTTGCGAACACACAGCGAAGTGAAAAATTTCAGACCGGAAGTGTTAGAACTAGGTGGTGAAGGAATAACAGTGGTGGCACTGAAATAAGTCAAAATTTAAGATTTAGCTTGCGAAATTTTAAGATTTAAACGCCTTTAAAAATAGGATATAACGAAAATAATAGTTTCCAAACAACATCTGAAACACAAAGCATTAAAGTCGTACAAAAATTATTTACACGTTTTTATTTTGTTTTCAGCAAAAAGAAACTTACCTTTGCACGCTCAAATACGAAGTATTTAACAGTAAAAAAACAATAGAGAAATACATTAAAATGGAACAAAAACAAAACAAAGTAAAGGCTTGGTTCAGCCAATTGGTAGACCCTAACGAAAAGATTTTTTCGAAACAATGGTTCAAATCGTATGCATTCATAGTGTTCGGAACATTGTTGTTCGTTATCGCCGACGTAATTTTTGCAATGCCTTACCACTTGGCACCCGGAGGAGTATATGGTTTGGCTAACGTACTCACAGCCCTTACAGGCACACCTCTTACAATATTTTTGATATCAATGGAAGTGCCATTGCTAATAATAGGTAGTATAATATTAGGACCAAAATTTGGTGTGAAAACTATCGTATCGATAGTGCTGGGATGGGTATTTACTCACTTTATCGAAACCTATTGGGGCTACGAACCCCTTGTACACGTAGGTGAATTTTTAACAGCAGCTCAAAGCTTGCCATTAGATGCATTGCAAATAACCAACGAAGCACGCTACTTTATACCCGACTACTTACTTAACACACTTATAGCCGGATTGTTGTATGGTATAGGTATAGGTATGATATTTAAATCGGGGGCAACATCGGGTGGTAGCGATATTATATCGATGATAATAAATAAATACAGTGGAATATCGTTGGGAACTTTAGTAATAATCGTGGACTCGCTTATAGCATTATCTACATTACTTATCACACCCGACTTGCGTTTGCCTGCATATTCGGTACTACTTATCATCATTGAAGGTAAGATAATCGACATAGTGGTAGACGGCTTTAAAACCTACAAAACAGTGTTTATCATTACCGAAAACATAGATGAAGTACGCTATGCTATCATCAACGACCTGAATCGTGGGGGCACATGCTTCGACGCAAAAGGTATGTATAAAGGCGAGGAACGCAAAATGATATACACCACAGTATCGAAACGCGAACTTGTACAATTCAAAAAAGCAATACACGCCATAGATGCCAACGCATTTATCAATGTAATGGATAGTAGCGAAGTATTAGGAAAAGGTTTTAAACCTATCACAGCAGCATAATGCGTCTGCAATATTAAAGAAAGAACATTCAGTAAAAATGTTGTTATTTGAATAATTGTTTTCATTGTTGTGGCTTCCTCCTTCTTTGGGAGGAGGCTTTTTTTTATAAAGATTTTTTTATTCCAATAATAATTCTTATCTTTGCAAGAATTATTGAAATAGGATATAAGCGTTGAACGCTGTCGTACTCACTCTTTTAAACAAACATATAAATGAAGAATGCAGTATTAATAATATATACAGGAGGTACCATAGGCATGGTACAAGACGAAAAAGGAGCATTGCATCCTTTTGAAATGAACAGAATATACGATGCTCTACCACAACTGAAACACGCAGCCTACAATATCGACTCTTGCCAACTCGACCCCATAATAGACTCATCGAACATGAATCCACAAGTGTGGGAAAACATTGCCGAAGTAATAGAAAGAGAATACAACAACTATGATGGTTTTGTGGTGCTACATGGTACCGACACCATGGCATATACGGCATCGGCACTAAGTTTTGTGTTTGAAAATTTGGGAAAACCTATAGTTCTTACCGGCTCGCAATTGCCCCTTGGCATGCTACGCACCGATGGCAGAGAAAATATAATATGTGCTTTAGAAATAGCATCGGCACAAAAAATGCTGATACCGGAAGTATGTATATTCTTTGAAAACAAGCTATACCGTGGTAATCGCAGCACCAAAATAAGTGCACAAAACTTTAATGCTTTTTCGTCGTTCAACTATCCCTCGTTGGCAGTGGCAGGCATTGATATATACTACAAAACCGACTTGATAGCCACACCTCCATCACTGCCTATGAAAGTATACAAACAGTTTAACGAAAACATAGCTATCCTACACTTATTTCCGGGTATAACAAAAGAAGTGGTACACTCAATATTATCCATCAAAGGATTGGAAGCCGTTATAATATCTACCTATGGTTCGGGCAACGCACCAACCGAGGAATGGTTTTTGGAAGAATTGGAAACAGCAGTAACAAATGGCATGATAGTATACGATGTAACACAATGCAAATCAGGTTCAGTAAACATTGGCAGATATGCCACAAGTTCGGATCTTGGACGCATAGGCGTAGTGAGCGGATACGACATTACCATAGAAGCAGCTGTTACCAAAATGATGTTCCTATTGGGTAACTATAGCGACAAAACAACTATAATAAGATTACTAACACAATCGCTACGTGGCGAAATAACACTATAGTCATGACCGATTTTGAAAAATTTAGGACCGAAGTAAGCCATCAGCAAGTAATGGTAATAGGCGATATTATGATAGATGCCTATCTTTGGGGCAATGTAGAACGCATATCACCCGAAGCTCCCGTACCTATAGTGGCGACCACCAAACGTGAAAATCGTCCGGGAGGAGCAGCCAATGTGGCATTGAACATACAGGCATTGGGAGCTAAACCTATAATATGTACAGTATTAGGCAATGATAAGAAGTCGACAGACTTTATAGATCTTATGAACACGATGAACATCGATACACGTGGCATTATATCCTCGGCCGACCGCATCACTACCGTGAAATACCGCATATTAGGCAACAATGTTCAGCTGCTACGTGTAGATGAAGAGATAACCTCACCCCTATCGCAGTCCGATGAAGACAGCCTAATAAAAACAGTTAGACAAATAATAGACACCACAAAAATAGATGCCATTATATTTCAGGACTACGATAAAGGCAATATAACGCCACGTGTTATAGACGAAATAGTAGCAAAAGCAAAAGAAAAGAACATACCGACAACGGTAGACCCGAAAAAACGCAACTTCAAAAACTTTAAGAACGTAACTCTCTTTAAACCTAACCTTAAAGAACTACGCGAAGGACTAAATATAGACATAAAAGAGGTGGATATCGAAAGCCTAAAAAAGGCTTCGGATATATTGCATCAACAGCAAAATATAGATATCGTATTTATCACTTTATCTGAAAAAGGAGCCTTTATATGCGACTATCGCAATCCTGACGAACCCAAAGCAATACATATACCGGCACATTTGCGTAGCATATCGGACGTGTCGGGAGCCGGCGACACAGTGATAAGTGTAGCTACATTATGCCTTTCGATGAATTTGGATATCGAAAATATAATACGATACTCTAATTTAGCAGGGGGTATCGTATGCGAAAGTGTAGGTGTAGTACCTATCGATAAACAAAGATTCTATAAAGAAATTAAATTACTTACCAATTAATACCATGGAAAAAGAAGCAAATATACAAAGTGAAATGTTTGACAATATTGCAAACTCGTATGATAAAATAAACCACATACTTTCGTTTAACATGGATGAAAAATGGCGAAAAAAAATAGCCGAGCGTTTACCTCAAACACGACATACAAAAATATTAGATGTAGCTACAGGAACAGGCGACTTGGCTATAATGATGGCCAAACACTCGAAACATACACATATAGTAGGCATAGACATATCGAACAATATGTTGGAAATAGCTCAAAAGAAAGCTGAGAAAGAAAAGATTGACGAAAGAGTAATATTCAAAAATAACAATGTAACCAATCTCCCATTCGATGACAACACATTTGACTATTGTACAATATCGTTTGGTGCAAGAAACTTTGCAGACCTTGACAAAGCTCTGAACGAAATTTATCGCTGTCTAAAACCCGGTGGTAGACTATTTATAATTGAATTTAGCAAGAAACCTTCAAATAAAATCATAGAAATACTATACGACACTTACTCCAAAATATGGATACCTTTCATCGGTGGTATGATATCAAAAAACAAAAAAGCATACACATATCTACCCAACTCAATAAACAACTTTATACACTGGACTGTTTTTGTAAAAAAATTAAAATCCGTAGGGTTTTCTTCGGTTCATCACAAGAAATCAACCTTTGGAATTGTTATATTTTATGAAGGAACAAAAATATAACTCATAAAACACAATACAATAATTAACCAACAATCGAAAATTATGACAAAATATGTATACTCCTTTGGAGGCAAGACAGCTGAAGGAAAAGCAGATATGAAAAACCTATTGGGTGGCAAAGGTGCCAACTTAGCAGAGATGTGTCTTTTAGGCTTACCGGTGCCTGCTGGACTAACAATAACCACGGAATGCTGTACAGACTACTATGCCAACAACTGCCAATTGCCGGCCGGCTTAATGACCGAAGTATGGGAAGGCATGAAAAAGATAGAGTCAATAATGGGAATGAAATACGATGATGCCGAAAATCCATTATTAATATCATGTCGTTCGGGTGCTCGCACCTCAATGCCTGGAATGATGGATACGGTTTTAAACATCGGATTAAGTTCAAAAACCATTCCCGGATTAATAAAGAAAACCAACAATCCTCGTTTTGTTTACGACTCATATCGCAGACTAATTATGATGTATGCCGATGTAGTGATGGAAAAATCGGAAGGCATAGAACCTGCCGATGGCAAAGGCATACGCAAACAACTCGATGACATATTGGACAAATATAAAGAAGAAAAAAAATACAAATCTGATACCGACCTAAATACCGATGATTTACAAACATTGTCTACCATATTTAAAGAGAAAATAAAAGAAGTACTAGGAACAGAATTTCCCGACGATGCAAAAGCACAACTTGAAGGCGGTATAAAAGCAGTGTTTAAAAGTTGGAATGGCAAAAAGGCCATCTCGTATCGTCGCATAGAAGGCATACCCGACAGCTGGGGCACAGCAGTGAACGTACAAACAATGGTGTTTGGCAATATGGGCAACGACTCGGCTACCGGAGTTGCATTTACACGTAACCCTGCCACCGGCGAAAATCTATTTTATGGAGAATGGCTTATAAACGCACAAGGCGAAGATGTAGTAGCCGGAATACGTACTCCTAACCCTCTAAACAATGATACAAAAAACGACCAAAACAAGCACTTGCCATCAATGCAAGAACTAATGCCAGACACATATAAAGAGCTATGCAACATCAGAGATATATTAGAAAAGAACTATCGCGACATGTTAGATATAGAATTTACTATACAAAAAGGCAAATTATATATGCTACAATGCCGTGTAGGTAAACGCACAGGAGTAGCAGCTCTAATAATGAGTTTGGATATGCTTGACGAAAAACTCATAGATAAACAAGAGGTGGTAATGCGTATATCACCCACTCAATTGGACGAACTTCTACACCCTATTTTGGACACCATAGACGAAAAAATGCACAAACCTATAGCCAAAGGTTTACCTGCCGGACCGGGAGGTGCAGTGGGACACATTGCACTATCATGCGAAAAAGCTATTGAATATCAACGTAAGGGATTGCCATGCATACTCGTACGCGAAGAAACAAACCCCGAAGATGTGGAAGGCATGAGAGCTGCAAACGGCATACTTACCGCTAGAGGAGGAATGACATCGCACGCAGCATTAGTAGCCCGCGGTTGGGGAAAATGTTGCATAGTGGGATGCGATGACGTAAAAATAAACAAAGACGATTTATCAATATCTACTGACAAATTTGGGCATAAACACGTAAATATAAAAATAAACGACACTGTATACATCGCCGAAAAAGAATACCACGAAGGTGATATCATAAGTTTGAATGGTAGTAAAGGTTGGATTTATGACAGCGAGATAAAAATGATAAATGCCACCGAAAACCCAAATTTTAAAAGATTTATGTCTATAGTAGATGAATTTCGCTGTATAGGAGTACGCACTAATGCCGACACTCCTGAAGATGCCATCAACGCCATCAACTTCGGTGCAGAAGGCATAGGGTTGTTCCGTATAGAACACATGTTTTATGGCAAAAATAGCGAAGAACCATTGGCAAAACTACGCAATATGATTTTGGCCAATACTACAGCTGAACGAATCAACGCACTAAACGAATTGGAACCATATATACGCCAAGCTGCCAAAGGCACTCTTAAAGTCTTAAACGGGAAACCGCTTACATTTAGACTTATGGATCCTCCGTTGCATGAATTTATACCTCAAGCTGAAGAAAAACAAAAAGAATTGGCCAAAGAGCATAATATGAAATTCGAAGAACTACAAAAACGCATCGAAGAACTACACGAGCAAAACCCTATGCTTGGTTCTCGAGGTGTCCGTTTAGGCATTCTATATCCAGAAATTACCGAAACACAATTCCGTGCTCTTTTTGAAGCTACAGCCGAATTAATACAAGAAGGACAAGAACCACACTTGGAAATAATGGTGCCTCTTACTATGAATGTAAGAGAACTTAAACATCAAAAAAACATAGCTAATAAGGTTCAAACAGAAGTGGAACAAAAATATAATGTAAAAATCAAATATCTCTATGGCACCATGATAGAAACACCACGAGCAGCATTGGTAGCCAACGAAATAGCCGAAGTAGCCGATTTCTTCTCGTTTGGCACCAACGACTTAACCCAAATGACATTGGGATTCTCTCGCGATGATGTAAATATAATTATACATAAATACATCGAAGAAAAAATTATTCCCAATGACCCATTCGAATCACTTGACCAAAAAGGAGTAGGTGAATTGGTAAAAATAGGTGTAGAACGAGGTCGTACTACACGTAAAGAGCTAAAATGCGGTATATGTGGCGAACATGGTGGCGATCCCGCATCGGTAGAATTTTGTTACAAAACAGGATTAAACTATGTTTCGTGTTCACCTTTCAGAATACCTGTAGCTAAATTGGCTGCAGCACAAGCAGCAATAAAGAATCGATAAATAATTATCAGAAAGTGATAATACTTTCTAACAAACAAAAATACAAAATAAATAAAACATAAACACACAAAATGAACAGATTATTAAAAACGGCATTAATCATGACAGCATTAGCAGCCGGTTCCGTAAACGGACAAGAAAAAAATCCACTTCTTATGAAATGGGACACACCTTATCAAACACCTCCTTTTGCAGAAATAAAGAACGAGCATTATCGTCCAGCTGTAAAACAAGGAATGGATGAAGCACGTAAAAACATCGATGCTATAATAAATTCTAAAGAAAAACCTACTTTTGAAAACACTATAGTAGCATTAGAAAAAGCATCGGCACTACTTGACAAAGTAACATCTATTTTATTCAATATGAATGAAAGTAACACCAACGCAGACCTTCAAAAAATAGTGTTAGAAATTTCTCCTGAACTTACAAGTTTTTCGAACAACATATATATGAACGAAAAACTATTTGAAAGGGTAAAAGCCGTTAAAGAAAGTTCGGAAATGAAGTCGCTGAACGAAGAACAAAAAATGTTGGTTGACAAAACTTACAGAGCATTCTTACGTACAGGAGCCACTTTAGAAAAAGATGCTAAAAAACAATACAAAGAAAATGCAGAAGAGTTAGCTAAACTGTCGCAACAATTTAAACAAAACGTATTGGCCGACAACAATAACTATTACATGCATATAACCAAAGAAGAAGAGTTAAAAGGATTGCCCGAAAATGCGATAAAAAGTGCCGCCGACGAAGCCAAGAAACGTAATCTCGAAGGTTGGGTTATAACATTAGATTATCCAAGCTATGGTCCTTTTATGGAATATGCAGACAACCGCGACAAACGTCGCGAACTATGGACTGCATATAACAGCAAAGGCAACAGAGATAACAGTAACAACAATAACGAGATAATACAAAAGATTGTAAATCTACGTTTGCAACAAGCCCAAATATTAGGATATAAAACATACGCAGACTATGTATTAAGCGAAAGAATGGCACAATCGACCACCAATGTTGAAACATTTTTGAAAGACCTATTGGTAAATGCTATGCCTATAGCAGAAAAAGATGTTGAAAAAGTTAGAGAATTTGCGAAAAAACAAGGTGCAGATTTTGAACTTCAACGTTGGGACTACTCTTACTATTCCGAAAAATTAAAAGAAGCCGAATATGCTTTTAGTGGCGAAATGCTACGTCCTTATTTCCAATTAGACAAAGTTAGAGATGGAATATTTGGACTATATGGTAAACTTTACGGACTATCTTTCAAAGAAAATCCTAAAATACAAGTATACCACCCCGATGTAAAAGCATACGAGGTATTTGACGGAAAACGCTTTATGGGTGTTCTTTATTTGGATATGTATCCACGTGCTTCGAAACGTGGTGGTGCATGGAAAACTTCATTCCGTGGACAATACAAAGAAAATGATAAAGACACTCGTCCTCTAATACAAGTGGTATGTAACTTCTCGAAACCGGTAGGCGACACTCCATCTCTACTATCATTTGACGAAGTAGAAACATTTTTACACGAAACAGGACATGCAATACATGGCATGTTGTCCGACGTTACCTATGAAAGTCTATCGGGAACAGCTACATACCGCGACTTTGTAGAATTGCCATCGCAAATAATGGAAAACTGGGCTACAGAACCTGATTTTTTGAAACAATTTGCTTATCACTACGAAACAAACGAACCTATACCTACCGAATATATAGAAAAATTGAAGAAAAGCGAAAACTTTAATGCAGGATATTATTGTGTTCGCCAACTTAGCCTTGGTCTTACCGATATGGCTTATCACACTATAACAGAACCAACAAAACTAAATGCCGAAACTATAGAACGTAAAGCTATGGCACCTGCCGAACTACTTCCATTGGTAGATGGAACAACAACAAGTACTTCTTTTTCGCACATCTTTGCCGGTGGATATGCTGTAGGATACTATGGATATAAATGGGCAGAAGTTTTGGATGCTGACGCTTTTTCGGTATTTAAAAAGAATGGCATCTTCGACAAAAAAACAGCTACACGTTTTAGAAAAGAAATACTTTCGAGAGGTGGAACAAAACACCCTGCCACTCTATTCCGTAATTTTATGGGTAGAGAACCTAACAACGAAGCATTGCTTAAACGTAGTGGATTTATAAAATAATATTTATCAAACTAATACCAAGAATTGCCGTCGTTTATTTTTTGTAAAGATGGTAGTTCTTGGTATTATATTTGATTTTCAAACTGTAAATATTACGTAATTCTTATCAGTAAAATATTCCACAAACCAATGAATATATATAAACTAAATAAAGACAATCAAATTCCCGAAAACGCAATAGCTACAATAGGTATGTTTGATGGAGTACATCTTGGGCACAAAAAAATTATTTCATTTTTAAAAGAAAAAGCTCTAGAACTAAACCTTACTCCTATCGTACTTACTTTTAACAAACATCCACGACATGTATTGCATAACGACTCAGAATACTTTAAACTACTAAATACCGAAGAAGAACGCTATCAACTACTCGAAAACTATGGCATAAACAATATATTAGAAATAGATTTCACCCCCGAAACAGCTGCATTGTCAACATACGATTTTTCGAAATCGTACCTTTTAGATATGCTAAACATCAAAGCATTGGTAATAGGCTATGACAATATGTTTGGCAATAAAAAAATCAACGACTTTCACCGCATCTACGAACTTGGCGAAAAATATAATTTTGACATATTCGAAGCATCATCGTATGTATACAACAATATACAAGTAAGTTCCACACAAATACGCAATGCGTTAAATGCAGGAAACATCGAATTGGCAAATGCTATGCTCGGATACAACTACTTTGCCGAAGGTTGCATAATAAAAGGCAGACAAATAGGCAGAACCATTGGCTTTCCTACCGCAAATATCGAACTATCGAATCACCTAAAAATGCTTCCAAAAGAAGGTGTATATGCTACTATAATAAACCTAAATGGTACCGACTATATAGGAATGGCAAACATTGGCACTCAACCAACTTTTGAATCATATAAACAAAGCTTCGAAATACATATACTAAACTTTAACGGCGATATTTACGGACAGTCCATAGAAGTACGATTTATAAAAAGAATACGCGATATACAAAAATTCGACAGAGCACAATCGCTGATGGAACAGTTGCAAAAGGATAAAAATCAGTGCTTACAAATTATAGACAACTTAATATAGCAATGATTAAAAACATTATCTTATACATATCTTTATTATTCATCACGTCGACAACAATTGCTCAACCCGACTATGTATACACATCGTTAGATGATGTAAAACACCCCGATAGTGTGTACATACTGTCGCTCAAAAAAAACAAACTCGACACATTTCCAACTATTATACTATCGTTTACCAATCTTCGCGAACTTGATTTAAGTAAAAACAGAATTAAAATACTACCAAAAGAAATCGGACAACTAACCAAATTGGAAATACTAAACTTAGACAAAAACAAAATAACCTATATTCCACAAGAAATAAGCAACCTATTAAACCTACGCGAGCTACGATTAAGCCGCAATAAAATATACGATTTGCCCGAAAGTATGGGGAACATGAACAATCTTAAAAGACTCATACTTTGGTCGAACGGAATAAAAACATTTCCTCAAAGTTTTAGTAATCTAAATGGCAGTATTGAATTTATCGACTTACGAAACAATCCTATGATGCTATACGAAGACCAAGAAATAATAAGAGAAATGTTGCCAAAACCGGAAATAAAAATGGATAATGTATGCAATTGCAAATAAGTATTGGCAATAAAATAAATACATTTACGTTTCTAAAATAAAACATAACAACGTGAAATCAGACTCATTAGAAAAAATAATATCGTTAGAAGACATCGACTACGCTCATTTTTGGGGTACCAATGACAAGATATTGGAATTTGTAAAAATACTCTTTCCAAAGTTGAAGATTATTGCAAGAGGCGAAATGCTCAAACTCATAGGAGCCGAAAACGACATAAATAATTTTGAGAAAAAACTAGAATCGATGATATTCTTTTACGAAAAGTTTGGTCGAATCGATGAAAAAGCCATAATGCAAATTATGGACAACTCAGGCGAAGAAAACCTCACAGAAGAAACATCGAGCGAAATATTAGTACACGGCAGAAACGGACTGCTAATAAAAGCCCGCACTGCCAACCAACATCGTATGGTGAAAGCCTGCGAAAACAACGACCTTATTTTTGCCATAGGTCCTGCCGGCACAGGCAAAACATATACTGCAGTAGCTTTGGCAGTAAGAGCACTAAAAAACAAAGAAATAAAACGTATCATACTCACTCGTCCTGCAGTAGAAGCAGGCGAAAACTTAGGTTTCCTTCCTGGCGACTTGCGAGACAAACTCGACCCTTATCTACAACCTTTATACGATGCACTTAGAGATATGATACCACAACAAAAACTACTATCGTATTGGGAAGACAATACTATAGAGATAGCACCTTTGGCTTTTATGAGAGGTCGCACTCTCGACAATGCCTTTGTTATACTCGATGAAGCTCAAAATGCTACTTCATCGCAACTAAAAATGTTCCTAACACGCATGGGACGTAATGCTAAATTTATAGTAACAGGAGATATCACACAAATAGATTTGCCAAAAAATCAAAAGTCGGGATTACCACAAGCCGTCGAAATATTAGATGGTATCGAAGGTATATCAATAATACAACTAACAAAGAGAGATGTAATACGACACAAATTAGTTACAAAAATAATAAACGCTTACGAAAATAATAAAAACGAATAAGATATGATGCTGATTTATGTCCCCAAACTAACTAATAGAATAGGATATACATTAAATCTAATATTCCAAAGCATACTACATATTCCTTTCGAAATTACTTTGGATCAAGACTATTATACATCGTTTGAAGGATGTAAACTATGCTATTCCAAACAAAAAATAGGCGATGGATTATATATAAAACACACCAATTTGCTGTTTCAAACAACCATAGAAGACCAGGAAATACAAATATCTACATACAACGACATGCCTATTTTTTATACAACATACAGCAAAGAACAAACTCTACCATTCGATATCTTTGCTGCTTCTTTTTATTTGGTGTCACGATACGAAGAATATCTTCCACACCGTAAAGATATACATCAACGATTTGACTACAACAACAGTATAGCATATCAACACAATTTTTTGCATATCCCGTTAGTAAACAAATGGGCCGAAATATTGAAAAACAAGATACAAGAACGATATCCTGACTTTACAATATCTATACGTCGGTTTCATTTTGTAAACACCATAGATGTAGATGCAGCATATTCTTTTAAAGGCAAAGGTGTATTCCGAAGCATCGGTGCCTTTATCAGAGACATCATAAAAAGAGACTACGAAAGTATTAAAATGAGAATATTGGTAACACTAAAACTTCGTAAAGATCCTTTTGATACATTTGAATATATATTATCAACATCACAAAAACATCACGCCGAGCTACTTTTTTTTATATTATTTGCCGACTACGACAACTACGACAAAAACATATCGCACAACAACCTACACTTTCAACAACTGATAAAACACCTTGGCGACTACTGCAAAGTGGGCATACACCCCTCGTATGCCTCACTAAACAATGTAGATAAACTAACAATCGAAATAAAACGATTATCACAAGTAATGCACAAACCCATTGTGCGTAGCCGATTCCATTTCCTAAGATTTCAGTTGCCTACAAGCTACAAAAATCTAATACAAAATGGCATAGAAGCCGATTTTTCGATGGGTTATAGCAACGAATATGGTTTTAGAGCAAGTATATGCACCCCTTTTAATTTTTATGATCTCGAAACAGATGCCGAAACAACATTGGTAGTACACCCTTTTGCCATTATGGATACAGCTTTGAAAAAATATATGAACCACACTCCCGAAGAAGCTTCGAACACAATAAAAAATATTATTGACGAAATAAAATCGGTAGAGGGAACGTTTTATAGTATATGGCACAACAACAACCTATGCAACAGCATGGGTTGGGAAAATTGGACAAAAGTATACGAACAAATGCTCGAATATGCCAACTCTTTAAAGAATAAATAATTAAACAATTAACAATGATAATAGTAACAGGTGCCGCAGGTTTTATAGCAAGCGGATTGGTAGGAACACTAAACCAACAAGGTTTTGATAATATAGTTATAGTGGACGACTTTACAAAAAGTCTCAAAATAAAAAATTGGGACACGAAGAAGATTGCCGAAAAAGTCGATAGAAACATCTTCTTTGAATGGTTTGACAAAAACCACGACAAAGTAGAATTTATATTCCATCTTGGTGCACGCACCGACACCACCGAATTTGATTGGAATATCTTTCAAGAGCTCAACATCAACTATAGCAAAGAGATGTGGAAAAGATGTAGTCTATACAATATTCCTTTGATATATGCCTCGTCAGCAGCCACATACGGCAATGGCGAAGCAGGATACATCGACAGCCATAATATAGTGAATACTTTGAAACCCCTCAACCCCTATGGAAGAAGCAAAAACGACTTCGACCAATGGGTTCTAACACAAGAAAAGACTCCTCCTTTTTGGGCAGGAACAAAGTTCTTTAATGTGTATGGTCCAAACGAATACCATAAAGGCAGAATGGCATCAGTAGTGCTACATACATTCGAAACAGTGAAAAAAACAGGTGCTATGCAACTATTCCGATCGCATCGTAGCGACTTTGAAGACGGAATGCAACTACGTGATTTTATATACGTGAAAGATGTTATAGACATTCTTATACATTTATACAATACTCGTCCCGAAAGCGGACTATATAATGTGGGCACAGGCCATGCCGAAAGTTTCCTAACATTAGCCACTTCGTCGTTCGAAGCCATGGGAAAACCCGTAAACATTGAGTTTATAGACATACCAGAAGACATTCGCGACAAATACCAATACTTTACCGAAGCTAATAACACTAAACTGCTAAAAACAGGATACACCAAACCTTTCCACTCTCTTAAACAAGGTGTTTTCGATTACATTACAAATTACCTAATACCAAACAAATACCTATAAAGATATGAATTACAAAAGCAAACTACACAAAATAAAAGCTTTCGTTTTTGACTTTGATGGAGTGATGACCGATGGTGCAGTGTGGGTATATGCCGACAAAGAAACTGTAAGAGCTGGCAATATAAAAGATGGATATGCTATACAATACGCTGTAAAGAAAGGCTACAAAATAGCAGTGATATCGGGAGCCACATCAATGAGTATAAACAACCGAATGGAGTCGTTGGGTGTAACAGATATATTCACCGGAGCAGGAAACAAAATATCCATATTTAATCAATATCTTAAAGACAATAACTTACAAGCCGACGAAGTGTTGTATATGGGCGACGATATTCCTGACTACGAAATAATGAAACAGGTAGGTGTGGCCACTTGCCCAGCCGATGCTGCCATAGAGATAAAAGAAATAGCCGACTATATATCGCACTTAAACGGTGGACACGGATGTGTAAGAGACGTAATTGAACAAGTGTTGCGACTACATGACAATTGGTTTCACCCCGATGCAGTAAACTGGTAAAAAGATAATGAAACGACTTATTGTATACATATTGCTTTTTATATCGTTAGGTAAGTTGCACGCTCAGGATATCGACACCACTAAAAGTCATACCGCTCGTGTAACTTACTACCACGATCGTTTTGAAGGACGAAAGACTTCGAATGGAGACCGTTTTTCGCAAAAAAAGTATACTGCGGCACACCACAAATACAAATTTGGCACTCTATTACTGATAGTAAACCCTCAAAACAACAATTGGGTAATAGTAAAAGTAAACGACCGATGCCCCAAACGCGGTATAATAGACCTATCGAAAGCAGCTGCCAAACAATTGGGAATATTACGAAAAGGAACAGCACGTGTTAAAGTGCAACCACTCCCCGACTCGTACTACGAAATATGGGAAAAACAAAGTATAATATTCAGTTCTATAGATAATAAAAACATTAAATCCATATCGGGAATTATAGAACTGCTAAACAACAATGCATGCACTAGTACCAACAACAATAGCACAGACCACCAGCAGACATCAAAGAAAACAACAAAAAATAAAACCATCACCAAAACTCCTTCCCAAAAAGAAGAATACACACCAATGGTATTTGAATAACAAAATCTCATTGTAGGGATATCTTAATCTTTTTTCTTTTCTATATTATCTCTCGAAGCAGAATTTACCCCCTCTATGAATCAACAATCTAAGCCTGTTACAACTTATCAATCACAAAGCATTCATCTATCTTATCAAATGTAGTATCAATAAAAGTGTAGCTGATAAGTTTGGATGTGTCTATTGGCTTAATGTTATCAAAAAGCTCATGACTGAATTCCAATTCAAACGCTAAACGTAAATCCGTTACATTTGCATCTGTACCCTCATCTTGCTTAGCTTCTTTTCCTGTAATTGTTCTAATACATGTTATTTTATATTATTACTGTCCGCTAAAACTTATGACCAAAGTTAAAAAATAAAGGGCTGACTTCGATTTTGAAGTTCAGCCCTTTTTAATTATATTAGAGTTGTCACACTAAAATATAATTATGAGCAAAAGTACACATTTTTTCG
>JAFWZP010000061.1 GCA_017522255.1 Bacteroidales bacterium
TAAATAAAGTGTAGACAATATAATAATCTGAAAAATAAATATATAATAAGGAGATAAGTAATGTAAGAATAGAATTTAAATGTTAAAACAGTCTATTTATTTGGATAGTTTAAATAAATAATGTACTTTTGCAGACTGAAATTTCTAGCAAAATAGCAAAGGTAGGTTCTCTATTTTGTTAGAAAATGAATTTTTAGAACTTACCTTTAATATTGAATAATATGGAAAATCTACTTTCAAAAGCAATAATCCTTGCCTTTAAAGCACACGAAGGGCAAGTTGATAAATCAGGAATGCCATATGTGAACCATGTTATGCGTGTGATGACTGCAGGACGAACGGAAAATGAAAAAATAGTCGGGGTATTGCACGATGTAGTAGAAGATACTCATTGGACATTTGATGAGTTATTGGCGGAAGGCTTTCCGTCACATATAGTGGATGCGTTACGCTGTGTAACTAAACTCTCGGACGATGAACCTTACGATGAGTTTATTGAGCGTGTCAAGACTAATCCCCTTGCGGTTGCTGTAAAGATTAACGACCTTACCGACAATATGGATGTGCGTCGCTACAAAGAATTGACTGAGTGGGATATTAAGCGTTTGAGAAAGTATTTGAGTGCGTATCAGGTACTCATCAATATGTAAAGGCAATTTCTAAAAATTGCTTTGCAGGTGCTTTGTGAGTTTTTGCCAGAAAGATTTCTACTTTCTTTTGATTGAGTATAGCGGGCTATGCGATTGAAAAAGAAATAGAAAGATTTCGGCAAAAAACGCAAAGCACGCAAAAGTTTAAAGAATATTCTACTATCATTCCGAAACGTGGAATTTTTAGAAGTTGCCTAAATAAACAAATAGACATTATATGTATCCGATATGAAAATACCAACTTTATTTGAGTATCTGGATCTCCGTCTTGCTATCTCACGAGAGGAAGCAAGACGGAAAGGATACTATTATGTGGAAGATTTAGAAGAATATTGGTCAAAGCGTGAATTTTAGGCTAAATTAAAACATAAATAAATGGGATAGCGAACATTTGGAGACATATATATGAGTTGGTTGCCCAATCTATGTGATTTGCTGATTTAGGTTGTTACATTTTTTGAAACACGGAGAATAAGCAATGGGCAGTGAGCGGTGAGGCTTCATCGGACAAAAAGACTTGAGTCAAACTACTAAAGGAATCTAACTTTCGTCCTTCGACTTTAGACTTTCGACGGACAATGAGCAGTAGCCCAAAGCTCGAAGCTCAAAAAACATTACATTACTACATTACATTTTTTTGGGGACGATGGACTATGAGTCAACAAGACAACGAGTCGTGCGGTAGCCACTCGTAGTCTTGTAGTCTTAAAAAACACCTTCGCCCGACTTGTAGTCTCGTGGACTTGTAGTCTTAAAAAAAATCGGCATCGCCCCACAAGTAGTTTCGTTGACTTTTTACTTTTTGGCATTTTTATGCGTAAAAAGTGAGGAAAACTATGTTTTTGAGTCTCAAAAATGCTATTTTAGGGTTGCTTTTTAGTAAAAAATAGGGCTTTTTGGCATGTGTGGATAAATAAAAATGAAATATTTTATGCTTGGTAATCAGGTTGGTAATATTTTTTTTGTAAAAAAATAATCAAAAACACTTGCCGATTGGAATAAAAGTTGTATCTTTGCAAAAGAAAACAAACTTGTAATAATTACAACTTTGTAAAATAAAAAGAAAGATAAAATATATTGAACAAAAACATTGATAAAGACATTATAAACGAAGTAAAGAATAATATATGCACAACATAAGAAAAATAGCTAAAGATTATTATTGGGTAGGAGCAAGCGACAGACGCTTGGAGTTGTTTGAAAATATAATGCCCATCACCAAAGGAGTGTCGTACAATTCGTATTTGTTGGTAGATGAAAAAACTATATTGTTGGATACTGTTGATTCATCTGTAAGCCGTCAGTTTTTGGAAAATGTTAAGTACGCATTGAATGGAAGAGCGTTGGATTATATGGTGGTAAACCACATGGAACCCGACCATTGTTCCATTATAGAAGATATGGTGCTTCGCTACCCGGAGTTGAAACTTATAGGAAACGTAAAAACTCTTCAGATGATAAAGCAGTTTTTTGATTTTGATGTAGAGGAACGTTTTGTGTCGGTAAAAGAAGGTGATACATTTTCGAGTGGCAATCATACTCTTACTTTTGTAATGGCACCTATGGTGCATTGGCCCGAAGCTATGTTTACCTACGATGTAGAAGAAAAAATACTGTTTTCGGCTGATGCTTTTGGTACATTTGGTGCATTGAATGGCAATTTATTTAACGATGAGGTGAACTTTGACAAAGATTGGTTGGACGAGGCACGCCGATACTATACCAATATAGTGGGCAAATATGGCAATCCGGTGCAAGCGGCATTGAAAAAAGCGTCTACCATCGAAATAAATATGATATGCCCGTTGCATGGTCCTATTTGGAGAAACGATTTGGGGTATATATTAGATAAATACAATAAGTGGAGCACCTACGAGCCGGAAGACAAAACGGTGATGATTGTTTATGGTTCGATGTACGGCAATACCGAAAGTGCAGTAAATGTGTTGGCAACAAAACTTGCCGAAGAGGGAGTGAAAAACATTGTAACATATAGCGTTTCGAACACACATGTGTCGTATCTGATATCCGAAGCATTTCGTTGCAGCCATATAGTGTTGGCGGCACCCACATACAATGGAGGAGTGTTTACCCCAATGGAAAACTTCTTGCTTGATCTTAAGGCACATGGTTTGCAAAAACGCACCTTCGCATTTATCGAAAATGGCACATGGGCACCTACTGCAGCTTGTCAGATGATGTCGATAGTAGGTGAAATGAAAGATATGAAAGTAATAGAAGAAACAATTACTTTGAAATCGAGTTTAAAAGAATCGCAAATAGAACAGTTGGAAAACTTGGCAAAAGAATTGGCAGGCGAACTTAATGCTTGAAGAGATGTTTATAACAAAAAACAAGATGTTATGAAAGCAAGTGCGTTAGAAAATATAGAATATGGTATGTTTGTGTTGACTGCCAACGACAATGGTAAAGATAATGGATGTATCATAAATGTGGTGGCCCAAATTACCGATATGCCAAAGCGTATTGCCTTTACCGTGAATAAAAATAATTTTACTCACGATATGGTGAACAATACCGGAATGTTTAATATAGCGATATTAGATAAAAATACCAATTTGGAATTGATAAAACGATTTGGATTTCAAAGTGGGCGTACGATAGATAAGTTTGAAAACTATGCCGATGCCAAACGTTCCGAAAATGGGATATACTACATAACCGAAACTTCCAATGCATATATTTCGGGAACAGTGTTTGCGAAACAAGACTTAGGCACACACACGTTGTTTTTGGCCGATGTGGTAGATGAAAAAGTGTTGTCCGACACCGAATCGTTGACATACGAATACTATCACAAACATATAAAGCCACAAAAAGACGAGAATGTAAAACATGGGTGGATATGCAAGGTGTGCGGATATGTATACGAAGGCGAAGATATACCTGAGGATTTTATATGCCCATGGTGCAAACATGGTGTTGCCGATTTTGAAAAGATAGAAATAAAATAGATAATAATAAAAATTTAAAATTGAAAGGATATTAATATGGAATTAAAAGGATCAAAAACCGAAAACAATTTGAAAGCTGCTTTTGCAGGCGAATCGCAAGCACATACAAAATACCAATACTATGCTTCGAAAGCAAAAAAAGAAGGCTTTGTGCAAATAGGCAATTTGTTTGAAGAAACAGCACGCAACGAAAAAGAACATGCCAAAATATGGTTCAAACTCTTACACGAAGGCGAAGTGCCCGACACAATGACTAATTTGAAAGACGCTGCCGCCGGCGAAAACTACGAATGGACCGATATGTATGCAACATTTGCAAAAGAAGCTCGCGAAGAGGGTTTTACAAAAATTGCTGCTCTTTTCGATCTTGTGGCTAAGATAGAAAAAGAACACGAAGAACGTTATCGCAAACTTTTGGCAAATATAGAAGGTGGATTGGTATTTTCGAAAGAAAACGACGTAATATGGCAATGCGAAAACTGTGGACATATAGTGATTGGAAAGAAAGCTCCAAAGCTATGTCCGGTGTGCGAACATCCACAGTCGTATTTTCAAGTTAGAGCAGAAAATTATTAATAAACAAATTTAAAAAAACAAGGAGGTTATCATGTTAGATAAAAAAGTATCAAAACTTTTGAACGAACAAATAAATAATGAATTTTATTCGGCTTATCTATACTTAGATTTTGCCAACTATTTTGAAGCAAAAGGATTGGACGGCTTTGCCAATTGGTATAAAATACAAGCACAAGAAGAACGCGACCATGCTATGTTGTTTTATCAATTCTTGCAAAACAATAGCGAAAAGGTAACTTTGGAGGCTATCGGAAAACCAGATAAAGTGTTTGCTTGCGATATGGACGTGTTGAAAGCCGGATTAGGACACGAACAACTTGTAACTTCGATGATAAACAACATTTATGCAGCTGCATACGAAGTGAAGGATTTTCGCACAATGCAATTCCTCGATTGGTTTATAAAAGAACAAGGAGAAGAAGAAACCAATGCCAACGATTTGATAACAAAGATGGAATTGTTTGGTTCCGATCCTAAAGGATTATATATGTTGAACCAAGAATTGGCAGGGCGTGTTTATGCAGCACCTTCGTTGGTTCTTGATTAATAAATATTAAAAATGGATACTGCAAAACAATATCTGATAGAAAACGGAATAAAGCCTTCTGTGCAACGATTGGCAATAATGATGTACTTGCTGGAGCATCGCACTCACCCCACTGTTGATGAAATATTCAACGATTTGAGTAAGTCGATACCCACATTGTCGAAAACCACAGTGTATAACACATTGAAGATTTTTGCCGAAAAGGGAGCAATACTAAGTTTGACAATCGATGAAAAAATGGTACGCTTTGATGGTTATAATCAACGTCATGCTCATTTCCGTTGCTTAAATTGCAATAAAGTGTTCGATATCCCTCTTAATCATGATGTGGAGTTTCCGAAAGAGGAAGCAACAAAAGATTTCCAGAATATCGAAACTCACGTTTATCACAGAGGATATTGTTCGGAATGTACCAAAGAAAAAAAGAAAATAAAATAA
>JAFWZP010000062.1 GCA_017522255.1 Bacteroidales bacterium
TATCCTCAAGCACAGCGTCTATCGAGGCTATTGACGGAATACATATAGGACCGGGTGGCAATCCCTTATAAATGTACGTATTATAGGGATTGTCGTATCTTAAATGCTTTCGTAATACCCTACGTATCGAAAAGTCGTTGATGGCGAAACGTACAGTTGGGTCGGCTTGCAAAAGGTACCCCCTACGCAAACGATTGAGGTATACGCTTGCCACTAAAGGCTTTTCGTCGTTTTTATTTGTTTCTTCGTCCACTATTGAGGCTAATATCACCACCTCCAACTCCGTCATATTCATCTTCTCTGCCTTGTCTCTCCGGTTCTTCTTGTTCCAAAAACTTTCTTTTTCTTTATACATACGCCAAAGAAATTCTTCGGGAGTTATGTTCCAATAAACTTCGTAAGTGTTTGGAATAAATAGAGCCAAAGCTGTTTCTTGTGTCAATCCCATAGTATCCAGCAGCAAACTATCTGTCAATGCCTTCATAAAATCAGCAGAATCAAAATCGAGCTTACGCGAAAGCAGTTGTGCCATCTTTTCTTTTGAGCGAAACTTCCCTATCACCACCTTCATGGGGTCCTGATTGCCCGAACACAGATGGTTTAGCAATGTGTTGATACTCATATTAGGAACCACCTTGTATCGCCCGGCTTTTATGTTTTGTGGATATTCCTTGCGATTGGCAAGCCAATTAAAAAATGTCGAATCCACTATGCAACCATGTGCTTGTAGGCTATCTAACACATCACGATAAGTTGCATTGTGATGTATGTATAGATAATATTCTTCACTTATAGGCACATTGTTGTGTTTAAAAAAGTTGTATACTCCAATAAACACGCCTAACACTATTACAGATAATGCTGTAAGACCTATCAGTACCTGATTTCGTGATATTTTGCTTTTCGACTTCGACATATTTATTTTTTATGTTTATTCAAGTATCTTTTGTACCATACATTCGTTGCAATATCCTGTATCTGTATGTATCCAATCTTTTTTAATACCTACAAGTTGAAAGCCATTTTTTTCGAAGGCCTTTATGCTTGCAATATTATTTTGATTTATATTGGCATAAAGCGAGCGTAGGTGTAGGTGTTGCCTACAATAGTTACACACCATACTTATGGCAACTGTGGCTATTCCCTTTCCCCTATAGGCTTCGCTTATAAGTATCCCTATTCCTGCACGATGATGAAAGGTATTATAATCAAATATATCCACGCATCCCACTGCTACTCTTTTGCCGTCTATCTTCATATCTATCATCAACCTTAGCTGCTTCGACGACTGTATATCTACACTTTGTGCCGATATTATATACTGTTCCAGCATATACCTCGAAAAAGGGGTATGCGTTTCGCTACTTTCCCATATTGATTGGTCGTTTTCCCAAGTATAAATAATATCTATATCGTCTGGCTCAATGGCTCGCAACTCTATATCTCTCATTGGTATTCTATTTGATAAAACAACGAATGTGCAATTCATTATAAGGATTACACATTCGTTTTGTTTTGCCTTTTTATAACAAATTCACATTTAAGATGTTATTTTTTTGCTTCCAATATAGGCATGCCGGCTTCTGTTGGTATATATATTATTTTTTCAACATTATTGTTGCCTTGCTGTCTTACCCACAAATATTGAATATATGTAGGAGTAAGTTTTCCGTTTTCTATTTCAATGGCTTGGGCTGCACCTTTGGCTCGCTCCACTTCGGCTTGTGCATTTAGCTTTTCAGCTTCAAGATTTGCCTTAGCTTCTTCTATTTTGATTTTTCTGTTTTGCTCGGCTTTGGCATACTCGGCGCGTCCCGACATTTCCTGAGCCCAAACTCTGTATATAGGCATACCAAACATCAATATCAAAATAAGAGCCACCACTCCTATCACACTCCATACAGTAACTTTTACTGTTGTTTTATTCATTTGCATATTCTTCGCCATTTATATACCGATTTATTCCATTATAGCCACTATGCCGGGAAGTTCTTTTCCTTCCAAATATTCGAGCATGGCACCACCACCGGTACTTACATAAGTCATTTTATCACTAATACCCAATTGCTTAACAGCTGCCACACTGTCGCCGCCACCCACAGCACTAAAGGCACCATTGGCAGTGGCTTTGGCCACACTTTCGCCTACAGCAAATGTTCCTTTGGCAAAATTTGGCATTTCGAATACACCCATAGGACCATTCCATAGTATTGTTTTTGATTTAGTTATCACTTCATCGAATGCTTTTATGGCTTCGGGACCGCAATCCAACGATTCCCAACCATCGGGTATTTGATCGCTTGGCACTATCTGTGTGTTGGCATCGTTAGAAAAATCATCAGCCACCACACTATCTGCCGGCAAATAAAGATTTACATTGTATTCTTTCATCTTTTGCATCAGCAGACGTGCTTCGTCCAACTTATCATCTTCGCACAACGATTTTCCAATCTTGCCACCCATGGCTTTGGTGAAAGTGTATCGCATACCTCCACCTATTATCATGTTATCCACCTTTGGTATAAGATTTTCCAAAATATCTATCTTGGTAGAAATTTTGCTACCTCCTATAATGGCAGTAAACGGGTGTTGAGGATTTTGCATCAAAAGGTTTAGATGTTTAATCTCGTCTTCCATCAAAAATCCAAAATATTTATCATGTGGGAAAAACTGAGCTATTGTAGCTGTACTGCTATGAGCACGATGAGCTGCCCCAAAAGCATCGTTTATGTAACAATCGCCAAGTTGAGCAAATTGAGCTGCAAGGTCTTTATCTCCCTTTGTTTCTCCGGCATAAAAACGCACATTTTCGAGCAAGAATATCTCACCACCTTTAAGGTTGCGTGCTATCTCGATTACTTTTTCGCCCAATAGTTCTTGAGTAAAAATAACTTCATGATTAAGAAGTTCCGATAAATGCTTTGCCACCGGAGCCAAACTAAATTTTTCTTCGAAACCATTCTTTGGACGACCAAAGTGCGACATTATAATTATAGCGGCACCATCGGCAAGAAGTTTTTCGATAGTTGGCAAACTTTCACGTATGCGTGTGTCATCTGTTATCACACCGCCTTCGGTTTCAGGAACATTGAAGTCGGCACGCAAAAGCACTTTTCTGCCTTTGAAATTTATATCTCTTATACTTTTTATCTCTTTCATTACTAATACTATTATTTAAATTTGATTAATTATTATGCTTTTTCTATTTTGTGTTCTTCGTTATGCTCTTCGGTGGCCATACCTATATATAATGTAGTAAGCATCGCAAACACGTATGCTTGAATAAAGCATACCAAGCATTCCAACGCACTGATAAACACACTAAACAATACCGATACCACCGATACTCCATAACCCAATCCCGGCGACATATTGCCAAATATAAATATCAGAGTTATGAATCCAAGTATAACGATGTGTCCGGCAGTCATATTGGCAAATAAACGCACGCACAACACAAATGGTTTTGTAAGCATACCCACAAATTCCACTATAGGCATAATAGGAATGCCCCATTTAAGCCACCATGGCACCCCCGGTGTGTTGAAAATATCTTTCCAATAGTGCTTATTGCCACTAAAGGTTGTTATCAAAAATGTTATTATAGCCAATACTGCTGTTACACATATATTTCCGGTTACATTTACACCACCGGGAAAGAATGGTATCAATCCCATTATATTACAGAAGAATATAAAGAAAAACAATGTAAGGATATATGGTAAATATTTATCGGTTCGCTTTTCGCCCATTATGGGATAAACCACTTGATCTTTGATAAACAGCACTAATATCTCTATCAGCGACTGCAAACCCTTTGGAGCTTTGCCTTTGGTTTTTAAACAGCTACGACGCACTGACATAAATATCACTATCAATAATATAGTAGAAATAATTATACTTGCTGCTGTTTTGGTAATACTTAAATCAATAGGCGCTACTTCTTTTCCATCGGCATCCAAAATAATATTACCCTGTTTATCTACACATACGATGCGCTCCTTGGTAATGCCACCTCCTACTATTTTATAACCTTTGTAGCTTTCGTGGCCATGATGAAATTTGCTACTCATAAATATGTCCAATTTGCCATCATGAATAAGTATCACCGGCAATGGTATCGAAATATGCTTTTCGCCTATGCTGCAGATGTGCCAACTATAACTATCGGTTATATGTCCGATAATAAGATTTCCGGCATCTATCGGAGCTTTATCGTCAGATGCAAACGATTTTGCTGTACAACTAAGCACTGCAAAAAGCATCATTATGAGCTTAAATCTTTTCATTTCTAATACTTTAAATTCTTTTTATACATTAGCATTACAATGGCAAATATACGCTTTTTTTCTTACATAACAAGCAATAATGAAAAATTTTATTTTTATTGTATGTTTTTTCCTCATAATCGGCTCAAATATTTCGCCATGATTTTGTGTTATTTTGTCATTTTTTTTAATTTCTTTATCGTAATGAAACATTTATGACAATAATAAAATTATCATATATTAACAACACTCCATTTAACTCGAAAAATCGGATATTTATTCACTTATAATTTATTTTACAAAAATATCGCACTCTCGCAAGATTATCAACACAAAACACTGATTATCAGATATAGCATTACCTATGCAAAAATCATTTGTTTGTGTTTTTATTTGTGATATACCACAAAAATGAAGCACACCCGGGTATGAACAGCTCGATGGTAGGGTATGAAAAATTTCATCGGGAGGTTTTTGCAACAAACTCTCCTGGGAATTTCCACTGCATCGCGAGGAAAAATCGACAACATCGCGAGGAAATTTCGACAACCATTTAACATTTTAATTTTTCCTTTAACATTCCACCACTCATACCAAAGCTTATTGCAAAATATTTGTTTCAAACATTGTTGTTATAAAATAACAATAATGTAACAATAGCGTTGCCACAACGAAATGTGAATATCCGAATTTTGCAACCAGAAATTAATTTAAACAAAATATATTATGAATGTAATTATCAGTATTTTAGTAACGATTGGTTCTCTTGGAATATTCCTTTATGGAATGAAATTGATGAGTGAGAGCCTACAAAAAATGGCGGGAAACAAAATGCGTAATATCTTATCCCGCATGACCTCCAAGCCTTTTAATGGAATACTTACGGGGGCTTTTGTTACCACCGTAATTCAAAGCAGTAGTGCCACTACAGTAATGGTGGTAAGTTTTGTAAATGCAGGATTGCTTTCGCTTGCAGGTGCTATTGCAATAATTATGGGTGCCAACATCGGAACCACAGCCACCGCATGGATTATATCACTCTTGGGGCTTAAATTTTCCATGGCTGAATTGGCCATTCCAATCGTGGCTTTCGCTATACCTTTTATATTCTCGAAACATAGCAAACGCAAAAACATAGGCGAATTTATTATAGGATTTTCGTTACTATTCTTGGGAATAGAATTTATGAAAGATAGCATTCCCGACATTAATAACTATCCTCATGTTTTAGAATTTATTTCGCAATATTCCAACATGGGATACGGATCGGTACTATTATTTGTGTTAATAGGCACAATACTTACACTTATAGTACAAAGCAGTAGTGCCACCATGGCCATCACCTTGCTAATGTGTAGCCAAGGTTGGATAAGTTTCGAAGTAGGTGCAGCCATGGTACTTGGCGAAAACATAGGCACTACCATCACTGCCAATTTAGCGGCAGCAGTAGCCAACCGCACTGCCAAGAGAGCCGCCTTATCGCACTTGGTATTCAATGTAATAGGTGTAATATGGATGCTTATAGTATTCTATCCGTTCCTAAAACTTGTGGCTTACATAACAGTTATGGCCGAAGGTGTGTCGCCATACATATCGGCAGCAGCTATACCTGTGGCATTATCAACATTCCACTCGTTGTTTAACATCACAAACACTCTTGTAATGGTGTGGTTTATACCTCAAATAATCAAGATAGTTACATACCTTATCAAACCCGACACAGAAGAATCCGAAAACTTCCGTTTACGCTACATTCCCTCCACATTGGTAAACACCTCTGAACTTGACATAGAGACCGCAAAACAAGAAATAGAAGTATTTGGCGACCGCTTGGTGAAAATGTTTGGATTCCTAAACGATTTGGACAACAGCAAAGGCGAAGAATACGACAAAATAATGGCTCGAATAGCTAAATACGAAGACATTACTGATAATATGGAAATAGAAATAGCCAAATATCTCACACACATATCGGAAAGCGAAATAAGTAGCCAAGGTAGCGAACGCATAAGTTCGATGCTTAGAATAATAGATAATTTGGAAAGCATAGGCGACTCGATATACCAACTTTCGTTGATGAAACACAATCAGCGTGAAAACAAGGTAATTTTAGATGAATTGCTTACTTCGAAACTATCTACTATACACGATATGGTAAAAAAATCGTTAGATGTGATGAACAGCAACCTACACACCGAATACTCAAAAATAGACCTCGACACAGCCGAAAACATAGAAAACGAAATAAACCACTATCGCGACACGCTGAGAAGCGAACACTTGGAAGCTATTAAGAGTGGCTACTATAACTACGAAACAGGCACAGCCTACAGCGGAATTTATGCTTTGTATGAAAAAACAGCCGATTTTGTAATCAATGTTTCGGAAGCCGTAAATAAAAATAAAACAAACGAATAAACACGAAATTAGAGTATATAAACGCCGATCCGGGACAACCCTTCGTTGTCTCGGATTTTTTTTATAAAAAAGGCCGTTATATATCGAAAAAAATGCGTATATTTGCAATATCAAATGATAAGGTCAAAAGCCTAATAATAATACTAAATAAATTACATATCAAACTGATATAGCATTATGGCACTAAAACAATCGTTAGAGAAAAATGGACTTTTTTTGTTTCGCTATCGCGGACAAATACCCGTTTTTATATTTCTATTGGGATTACCATTTATATTTTTCAGATATTACACCAAAATATTTTTGGTATTTGCGCTGATGCTGGAAGGCAACGTTGAGTTGTTTTTCAACATACTCACCGTTGTTGGAATAATGGTATCCTTTGCAGGATTGTGTATAAGAGCCTACACTATAGGAACCACTCCACGAGGCACCTCGGGAAGGAACACCAAAGAACAGGTGGCTAATGAGCTAAATAGCACAGGCATGTATTCGATGGTTCGCCACCCATTATATTTGGGCAACTACTTAATGTGGGCAGGTTTGCTTATATTTATTGGCAGTCTACCTTTATTTATAATAATATCGCTCCTATATTGGATATATTACGAACGTATTATGTATGCCGAAGAATGCTTTTTAGAGAAACAATTTGGTGAAAAATATACCGAATGGAGCATGACTGTTCCTCCGTTTTTGCCCAAGATAGGCAATTTTGTCAAAAGCAATATACCATTCTCGTTCAAAGCCGTGTTGCGTCGCGAATATGCAGGTTTTTTTGCAACAGCATTGTGCTTTGTAATCATCGATTACATAAGAGCCTATGGCATAAGCATGGTAATGGATTATGATTTTGAATGGGTAAGAACTTCACTATATTGTTTAATAGTAGCAGGTGTTATAACCATAACCCTACGTAGCCTAAAACACTACACCAAAGTTTTATCCGACGACAACAGAGACTAACAACGTTTTTTTATGAATAGCAAAGGTCTGAAAATATTATCGATAGTAATAGTGGTGCTTGGATATACCAACAATCTCCATTCTCAATGGAAAACGCCACCCCAACAAGTTGATAGCACGCAATCAAAATTCAACTATCACCTAATGTTGAGTAGCGGTGTTATATCCAACGGATTAGAAACTGCAGCATACACTATTGTATCACCATCGATAACATATAATATATCTTCTAAAACAAACATAACGGCAGGCTTTTCTATTCTTTCCGACCTAAGTCCTCATGGCTATGAAATAGGCAAACACGAAGTGGATTTATCTCCTCGTAGAGAAACTCTAATGGCATCCGGAAAAGTGTCAGCCACCTATCATAGCGAAAAACTATTGGTAAAAGGCACAATATTTTACTTGGGCGGAACATTATCTCCGGTATTTTCGAGATACACAAAACCTATGAAAATAAATAGTTTTGGAGGAGCCGTATCAGTTAACTACAAAACAGAAAAAGATAATATACTAAGTTTAAATGTAGCAATAATAAAGAATGAAGGCGATTTCCCTATGTTATACAATAGTTATATACACTCGCCATTTTCGTTCTTCAGCAACAGCTACAACCCATTTATAATGTATTAAAAACAAACAAAATAAACACATGAAACAGATTAAGTACATATTATTTACAACACTTTTGAGTATGGTTCTTATTAGCAACAGTTACTCTCAACGAAATTGGAACGATCAATTAAGATACCCCATATATCCTATGGACGAAGAGTGGATTATAGCACTAAATGGCGGATTATCTGCATCTAGTTTTACGAGTTGGGGTTTTGGTGGGCAGTTAACAAAAAAAATTAATCCCTTCATACATATACGTAGCGAAGCATATATTCACAATGTAATAAGCAAAGAATATTCTATTGGAAAATGTATATTTGCAGGATTAGGTATCAACTACTCTATATCAGAATATTTACATGGATATTCAAAGAGCAATAATAATGATTTTTATTTCAGCAGTTGCTTTGGAGTTGCATTAGATAATCAAAATTATGTAACCGGAAATATTGGATTTTATGGAAATATTGGAGTGGGATTCTATACCCATATATACAAATTTATATATTTTAGTGTAGAAAATAAAATATTCTTATTATCAAATTTATCAGAAAATTTAAGCATCCACAATTATCTATCACTAGGAATACTATTTAGAATAAACTCTCATACAAAATTCTTGTAACACACAATATTAAAATAATAATCTTGGAATTACCTATTTCATTTTTTCAAGATAAAACACTCCCAAAATTCCTTCCATTTTGGCTTTGTCAAACATATCTGATTTGAAGACAAAAAGAGTAGTATCGTTCATCAAAAAAGGTTTGTAGGATATATCGTGATATTCCAAGTTTTTGTTAGGAAGAGAATCCAACGAATAATTTTCTGTAACTACGGTATAGTTTACAACCGAATCAAACTTTATTTTACTCATACCAGGTGCCGATATTTCAAAATGAACACATACATCATTGCTGTACAATGTAAATTCTCCATTTTCGTCAGTATAGGTATTTAGCCCTATACTCCAATTCTCGTTCCATCCTCTAATAACAGCTCCTTCAATTGGTTGCTTTGTTTCTTTTTCTAAAATAGTTCCTTTTAATAGTATATTATCGTATCCCAACATATTATAATAATTAACTGCACGCCATTCTTTTTGAGGAGTATATTTTTTTAGATTATTTACTTCGTATGCTGCCGGTTTTAAACTACCTATTATGTATTCTCCTTTCGATGTTTTGGTGCGACCTTCATGATTCATTAATCCTGAATATTGTGCTTCAAAGTGCACATCATATGCATCTTGAAACTCCCACCAACCAAAACCACTAGCGCCACAATTAAGTGCATACTGAAAGACTTCTTTCATAAAATAGGTTTGCATTTCGTACGGCAAAGAATCATTATCTACAGAAAACGATGTTTCGCCTATAATCCAAGGTTTTCCTATATAATGACTATACCACCATATTTCGTTAGGTACTCGCAAAGGATGATAAGTATGAAACTGAACAAAATCTACAGGCATAATAAAAGGATCCCATTCGAACACCTCTATAGGTTCGGAAAATCCTATAGTAAACAACTGATGTGGTGCATACTTATCCATTGCACATTTCCACTCTGCCACTATCTCTTGAGCATCGTACTTGTTTCGTTCTTTGGCTGGGTCGAAATAGAGTGGTTCGTTCATAAAATCATAGCAAAATAAGGTAGAATTTTCTGAAAAACGTTTCATCACCGAGATTGTAAAATCCATCAGTTCTTTATCCAATGGCGACTTTACGAGCAACATTATTCTCAATTTCATAGATTGGGCTATAGATAATAGTTCATCTAATGCTTGTAAAATTTTTTCATTGTGCTTTTTCAAGTAGACCGGTTTTGAAGAATGATAATAATAGCCTTCAACATCTTTCGACAACACATCCATACAGACTCTTATTGTATTAAAACCCAAATCTTTCATAAGTTGAAAATGAGCTGACATTTGTTGCATTATAGAATCTTTGCTATCGTATTCGTATTGAGTGGTATATTCGTAATACTTTGCTGGCGAAATAACCACATTGCTATCTATCATTAATGGTTCTACTTTATAATTCACCATCATGGGAAAAAAAGCAGTATCTGCAATTTTAAATGTATTAGCATCTATATATACAAAATCTTTGTAATTTTTATTTCGAGGATTAAATGCAGGTTCATCTTTTTGTGAAAAATTACAACTGTATATCAAGCATACAATGAGAATAAAAAACAAGCTTTTCATTTGTCTATTTCTTATTTTACCATATAAAGAATAGGAGTAAAAAGCTACATGGCTTCGTTACTCCTATTCAAATATTTAAAATTACTATGAATAACTATACTTCCCAAGTATCGCCACTATTCAACAAATCATCAACACATTTGTATTTAGCATTGGCTTTTACTTCTTCCATTTGCTCTTCAAACATTTGAGTGTATACACCTTTCTTCACTGAACGTATTACACCGATGGCAACAGGCATATCACCTTTCATTTGAGCCAACATCATATGTATTCCTGTGTCGAGAGTTGTTTCGTCGTGAACCAATAAATCCTTTTCAGTTATTCCGTTTTCGCCTAATTTCACTACTTCCAACGATGTTCCATTGAAACGTATACCTTTATCACGATTTTTACCAAAAATCATTGGTTTTCCATGTTCGAGAAGGATAGTCTTTTCTTCGCGAAGTTCGCGGTCGGTAATTGCTGCATGTGTTTTATCGTTGAATATCATACAATTTTGCAACACTTCAACTACTGATGTACCATAGTGTTCAGCAGCTTGCAACATAATATCGGTAGTAAGTTTAGGATTAACATCCAATGCACGAGCATAGAATGTTCCTTGTGCACCCATTATAAGTTCAGCCGGATTAAAAGGAAAATCTATGGTTCCGTAAGGAGAAGTCTTTGTTACTTGTCCCAATTTTGTTGTTGGAGAGTATTGTCCTTTTGTAAGACCGTAAATTTCATTATTGAATATAGTTATATTTACGTCCAAATTACGACGAACTATATGTATCAAGTGATTTCCACCTATAGCCATAGAATCTCCATCGCCCATATTAATCCATACGCTTAGCGAAGGATTGGCAAGTTTTACACCTGTGGCTATTGCACATGCACGTCCATGTATACCATGAAATCCGTATGTGTCAACATAATAAGGAATACGCGAAGAGCATCCGATACCGGAAACCATACATATATTTTCCTTTTTATGGTGAGTTTTTGGAAATACGTTCAACAATGATGACAAAATAGCGTGGTCGCCACATCCGGGACACCATTTAACCATTTGGTCGCTTGTAAAATCAGCTTTTGTCAATTCTACATTCGATTCCAATACAAAATGTCTTTCCATGTGATCCATTATATTATTCCCCCAATATTTTGTTAAACATTTCTTTTAACTCCGATACTTCGAATGGCAATCCCATTACCTTGTTATATTGTTGCATTGGGTATTGAGGGAAGTTCATACGAAGGTAGTTTACAAACTGACCACAATTCAATTCGCAAACAACAATTTTCTTGTATTTCTTAAGAATATCTTCGGTATTCTTTGGTAGCGGCGATATGTAGTTAAAATGAGTGTAGGCTACTTTTTTGCCTTCGTTGTTCATTTCTTCTACTGCCAAAGTAAGAGCACCTGCTGTACCTCCCCAACCTATTACAAGCAAATCGGCATCAGGATTACCCATCACTTCTTGTTCAGGTATATAGTTAGCAACGCGTTTTACTTTTTCTTGACGGTTGTATACCATTTTTTTGTGGTTTTCTGGATCGGTAGATACAGAGCCTTTACCATCTTCTTTTTCCAAACCACCTATTCGATGACGCAAGCCTTCGGTTCCGGGTATAGCCCATTGGCGTACCAATGTTTCGGGGTTGCGTCGATATGGCATATATTCAGGGTCGTTGGCTTTGGCTATCGGTGGGTTGATGGCAGGCAAATCAGCTACCTTGGGTATACGGAATAGTTGTGTACCATTACCCAAATAACCATCAGTAAGCAATATTACCGGTGTCATGTGTTCTAGTGCCAATTTAGCTGCATTGTATGCCCAATAGAAGCAGTTGGCCGACGACGATGCTGCCAATACTATACAAGGGGCTTCTCCATTACGTCCAAACAATGCTTGATTTAGGTCTGATTGTTCGGTTTTAGTTGGCAAACCGGTCGAAGGACCACCACGTTGTACGTCCACTACCACCAATGGTAATTCTGTCATTACTGCCAATCCCAATGCTTCGCTCTTAAGCGACAAACCGGGACCCGAAGTAGATGTACAAGCCATTGCACCTGCATACGATGCTCCTATCGCTGAGCATATACCGGCTATTTCGTCTTCGGCTTGGAACACTCGTGCTCCCAAAGCTTTATGTTTAGCCAACTCTATCATTACGTCGGTGGCAGGAGTGATAGGATAGGATCCTAAAAATAGTTTCAATCCAGCACGTTCGGCTGCTGCCAACAATCCCCATGCTGTGGCCACATTACCCGTAATATTGCGATAACGCCCCTTGGGCATATCAGCTTGTGCCACTTCCACTATTTTGGAGTGAATCAGCTCCAATTTGTCGGCATATTCGTAGCCTTCAGTCAAAACGGCTTTATTCAAATCCACAACAGCCGGTTTTTTGGCGAACTTACGTTCCAGATATGCGAAAGTATGTTCCAACGTTTTGTGGGTCAAATAAAATATTATACCCAATGCAAACATATTTCTGCATTTGTCGGCTGTTTTATTATCAACACCTTTTTCTTGTCCTATCCTTTTCGTAAACGAAGATATCGGGGCTTTGACAATAGTGTAAGCCAGCATCAATTCTTCGGTAAAAGGATCAGAAGTGTAACCTGCTTTTTCTATTGCTTCGTCGGTAAAAGTGTCTATATCCACTATAACAGTAGCTCCTTTTTTGGCCCATTTCAAATTAGATTTGAACGAAGCAGGATTCATCGCTACCAATATGTCACATTTATCGCCGGAACTATAAATATGCGTTCCAACATGTACTTGAAATCCCGATACACCAGCTATAGTGTTGTGCGGTGCACGAATTTCGGCCGGATAATCCGGGAATGTCGCAATATCGTTACCTGTTAGTGCCGAAGCATCCGAAAATAATGTGCCTGACAATTGCATACCATCTCCGGAATCTCCCGCAAATCTCACAACAAGGTCGTCTTTCTTAATAACTTGATTGTTAGACATTTTAATGTATTTTTTGTGTTATCAATTTCATTTTAATAAAGAACAAAATTAATACTTTTATTTTATTGTTCAAAGGTTTTTACATCTTTTTTTATAA
>JAFWZP010000063.1 GCA_017522255.1 Bacteroidales bacterium
AAAGTGGCATCACCGGACGTGTATTCTTGACATTTGTGGTTGAAAAAGATGGTTCAATAGCAAACGCTAGAATTTTACGCGACATTGGAGGTGGATGCGGACAAGAAGCTCTTCGTGTAGTAAAATCGATGCCTAAATGGACTCCCGGCGAACAACGCGGAAGACCTGTACGTGTACAATTCAACTTACCGGTTTCGTTTGAGCTACAATAATAGATTTTCATACATAAACAATACATTTCAAATTAATGAATATAAAAAAAGAGCTATTATCAGAATAGCTCTTTTTTATTGTAAGAATAAGCAGTACATATTATGATTTCGGTAAACAACTTATCAATACAATTTACGGGTACCAACCTCTTCGACAACGTAACCTTTAATATTAACGACCGCGACCGTATAGGTCTTGTGGGCAAAAACGGAGCAGGAAAATCGACGCTACTAAAAATAATAGCCGGACTGCAACAACCCGAAACAGGCACTATAATAGTGGCCAAAGACCAAACAATAGGCTATCTGCCACAAGAGATGATACCAAATAGTAGCCGTACTATAATAGATGAAACACTTACTGCATTTGAACAAATAGATTTATTGGAAACAGAACTGCTAAACCTTACAAACGAAATAGCCTCTCGCACCGACTACAACTCAAAAGAATACGAACAATTGCTAAATCGACACCACGATGTAAACGAACATATAATAATGCTTGGCGGAAACAACCGACAAGAACAATGCGAAAAAATATTGATGGGTTTGGGTTTTACTCACAGCGACTTTGGCCGTCCTATAACCGAGTTTAGTAGCGGATGGCAGATGCGTGTAGAACTAGCCAAAATATTACTCAAACGCCCCAACTTTATACTTCTTGATGAGCCTACAAACCATTTGGATATAGAATCAATACAATGGTTGGAATCGTTTTTGAGTACATATCCTGGAGCTGTAATACTTGTAAGCCACGACCGTACATTCCTCGACAATATTACAAAACGCACCATTGAGATAACGGCAGGGAAAATATACGACTACAAAGCCAACTACTCGGAATATGTGGTACTGATGGAGGAACGCCGTAATAGCCAACTATCAGCACTAAACAACCAACAAAAAGAAATAGCACAGATACAAAACTTTATAGAACGTTTTCGCTACAAAGCCACCAAAGCCAAACAGGTTCAAAGTAGGGTTAAAATGCTAGAAAAGATGGATAAAATATCACTCGATGAAGTGAGTACCGAAAGCATACACTTTCAGTTTCCACCTGCTCCACACTCAGGCAAAGTGGTAATTGAAACAGAACATCTATACAAAGCATACGGCGACAAACAAATACTCAACGACCTAAACTTCATTATTCCCAAAGGTAGCAAAACCGCCTTTGTGGGAAAAAACGGCGAAGGTAAATCAACATTGGCAAAAATAATAATAGGCGAAATCGACGACTATTCCGGAATATTTAAACTTGGACATCAGGTATCTATAGGATATTTTGCACAAAATCAAGCAGCTCTTCTTGATGGCGAAAAAACAGTATTCGATACCATAGACCAAATAGCTGTTGGTGACATACGACCCAAAATAAGGAATATCCTTGGCAGTTTTCTCTTCGACGAAGACGATATCGAAAAAAAAGTAAAAGTGCTGTCGGGTGGCGAAAAAGCACGCTTGGCTTTAGCCAAACTACTGCTTACTCCTTGCAATCTTTTGGTATTAGATGAACCTACGAACCACTTGGATATGAACTCCAAAGACATACTAAAGAATGCCTTGCTACAATATACCGGCACCCTTATAGTGGTAAGCCACGACCGCGACTTTTTACAAGGACTTACCGATACACTATACGAATTTAAAAACCATACTATAAAAGAGTTTAAAGGCGACATATTCGAGTTTTTGGAATATCGCAAAATCGAAGACTTACAAGCATTGGAAACCGAAAAAAGAGCAATAACAGAAAAGAATACACCTACCATATCGCAAAACAAACTCAACTACGAACAATCAAAACAACGAGAACGCGAACTACGTAAACTACGTAGCATTGTTGAAAAAATAGAAATAGAAATAGAAACAACAGAAAGAGAGATAGCTCAAAAAGACGAGATACTTGCATCTAACCCTCAGTCAATAGCCAACGAACCCAACTTTTATACCACATACGAAAATCTAAAAAACAAACTCGAACAACTGATGGAAGAATGGGAAAAAGCTACTGAAGCTGTAGACAACTTTTAGATAACAATTGCAAAAAACATCATATAAAAAGGTATGAATCTGTTAGTTCATATCTTTTACTATATTTTTATTACACCAACAAAAAAGGTCGCGAATAAATCACGACCTTCACAATATGAAAAATCTAACTTACGAAGTTCTATTTCAAATTAGCCAACGCTTCTTTTATACGACGTATAGCTTCGATAAGCACATCTTCGCTAGTAGCGTAGCTCAAACGAATGCAAGTATCGTCGCCGAAAGCACTACCTTGAACAGTAGCCACATTGGCTTCGTACAACAAATACATACACAAGTCGGTACTATTGTTGATAGTATAATCTTTATACGATTTGCCATAATATGCACTTACTTCGGGGAAGAAGTAGAAAGCACCTTGAGGCATACGCACATTTACATTTGGTATTTCACTCAAAAGTTTATACACCAAATCTCTGCGTTCTTTAAATTTGTTACGCATATTTATAATATCTTCGCTTGTTGTGGGATCCATAAGCATAGCTTCTATGGTAGCACGTTGAGCTATAGAGCACGTAGCACTGGTAACCTGTCCTTGCAATTTGTTACAAGCCTTGGCTATTACAAGCGGAGCACCTATAAAACCTATTCTCCAACCAGTCATAGCAAAACCTTTAGCTACACCATTAACAGTAATAACTTGTTCTTTCACTGATGGGAATTGTGCTAAACTTTCGTGTTTACCTTCGAAATTGATATGCTCGTATATTTCGTCGGCCATTACAAATACGTTAGGATGACGTTCCAATACTTCGGCTATACCTTTAAGTTCTTCTTTGGTATAAAGCATACCGGTGGGGTTGCTTGGACTCGAAAACATGATAAGTTTAGTACGAGGAGTTATAGCTTCTTCCAGTTGTTGTGGAGTTACTTTGAAATCGTTTTCTATTTTTGTAGGAACGTAAACGCATTTACCTTCAGCCACTTTTACAATTTCTTTGTACGATACCCAGAAAGGAGTAGGTATAATAACTTCGTCTCCGGGATTGATAAGTGCCATCACTACTTGATAGATGCTTTGTTTAGCACCTGTACTAACCACTATTTGTTCTGGTTTATATTCCAAACCATTATCGCGAAGAAATTTTTTGCTTATAGCTTCACGCAAATCAGCATATCCGGGTACGGGAGGATAATGGGTAAAGTTTTCGTCGATAGCCTTTTTAGCAGCTTCCTTCACTACTTCAGGAGTATTGAAGTCGGGTTCGCCGATACTTAAACTGATTACGTCTTTGCCTTGTGATTTCAACTCACGAGCTATCTGTGTCATTGCCAATGTTTCACTTTCCGACATTTGCAATATTCTGTTCGATATGATTTCCATCTATATTTTTCTTTATTTATTAATACTTTATCGTTTGCAAAATTACGTTTTTTTTCTCACATATACAACAATTAGGGATCATTATTTATTATAATAGATAAACAACAATCCCTAATACATCTGTTTTTCAACACTTTGTTTTCACAAAAAGATTATCATTCTACTTGATATCAACACGTATTAAGCCTCCCGGAGCTTTCTTGTTAGAGACATAAAGCATCACTGCTTTGCCATTATCTACGGTTTTATAGTCGCCTACAACTAACATCTTTTTGTCGGTGTGTACCACTTCTTTTGTTACATTTCCATTTTTATCGAAGCGTACAATGGTTATTACATCCGGCAATTTTCCGGGACCTTGTTGAGCCTCTTTACGATAACGTTTTGCCACACACTGCACACGTTCACCCATGTCAGGCTTATCTTTTTTGCTATTTTCGGTTATAAACACCACTTCTTCATTGTCTGTAAGATAATGAGGTACATACCACGAATTTTCAAACATACCTGTATTCATATACTTACGGAATCCATTGTGCCATACTACAGTTCCATCAGCAGCCAATCGCCATACCAATATACTTCCGGTTGTTTTGTAGGTATTTACAAATCCTTGTTGATCTCTTACAGACACTTTGTAGTTTACATTGTAGCTAACCACAGCTCCACCATCGGCAGTAGGCAAGACTTCCAATGGTTGTAAAAAACTGGTTTTTTCGGATTTATTTTTACTTTTTGCATCTACATTATCCAGTATCTTATAGTCATCATCTGTGAATAAATATTTATTTACACGACCCATTGTTTTGGTCTTGGTGTCGTAAACAAAAGTGTAGAAACCTGTATAATATTCACGATCATTCTTTTTCAAGAATTTTTTGGTTTCAGGTTCTTCTATAAGCCCATATAGAAGAATTTCGCCATTGTTGTAGGCTGCTATTTCCATATCTCCTATCACAAAATCAGACATTGAACTTTCGTATTCTACCTCATCGTCGCCTGTTACTATCGAAAATCTCATATGTTGAACACCATCTTTGTCTTGATAGTATCCGGCTGTTACAAATTCTCCATCGTTGGTAAGCGTATACGCAGCTACCGGCACGAAATATTCTTTAGTCCATAGTTCGTTTAGTTCGTTATCAAACAATATCATTGTAGACTTTATTATTTCGTCCTTTTTTTTGTCGTATATCGTTTTCATGGCAAAGAACAACGAGTCGTCTGGCGAAGTACACGTTATCAATGTCGGTATTTCATGAAAATCAGTATTATCTTTAAAATAGTCTTTTTTCGATATTGATTTCTTAGTAGCTTTGTCTATCACTTCGCAAGTCATACTCTCAAACATCAAACTTTGATACACCACAGCTATTTTGCTATCGGTAATAAAAGTTTCTGTTGCCAAAAAACGCATTTCCTTATCGAGATGTGTTTTATCTACAATTTTCAAATCTTTGTTGTAGGTGTATATTGTAGAGCCCTGTTTGTTTTCGGGATCGTAGTTGTAACCTACCATAACATAGTAGTTATTTTCGTCCATACCCAATATCGAACTTTCGTAGCGTATAAATTCGTTACGTTCGCCCATTTCTACCTTCTGAGCTGTGGCTATATTTCCCATCAATAGCAACACGCCCAATACAATTATTATTTTTTTCATGATATTATGTATTTATTATTTATTTCTATAAAAATGATATCCTACGCCTATGCTTATAAAGTCGTAGTTTTGTTTTATTCCTGAGCCTCCGCTTATACCAAAGTAACAATCGGTTATATTTCTAACCAAGCCATACGATGCTGTAATATAAAAATCTTTTATATAAAGAGTTGCTTTTAGTTCAGGATTAAAGCCAAACGAGAAATGGTCAGAAAATTCTGTTTCAATACCATTGTATTGCCTTGGTCTTTCGCCTACAGGTATTACCGGCAACAATCCTAAACCCAAGCCTATTTGTAAATTATCGTTGAGTAATTGTAGCGATACATAGTATGACAAATTTATATGTATTCTTGAGACATTGTAATCATATACATAATCTTCTACCGAATAACCTTCAGTGAAGAATTCTTTCTTACCCAAAACGGTATACTCTTGATGTTCGTATCCCACCTTAAACTTTATCCCTTTGACTATAAAATCAAAACGGCTTGTCATATCAGCACCAAAACCTATGTATGGTATTGGTTGTGGAGTGTTTTTGATGTCATCGACCTTTAGATCAAAAAATCCATTCTGATCATACGATTGTGCATAAAAGTCGCTACTTGTGGTAAAGGTGTTGTTGTGTTGCAATGTTATTCCGGCTTCTATCTTTATAGGCAATTCCGAAGAACCGGCACCATGATATTGCGAATAAGCGTTTAAACTGAATGCAGCCAACAATGCTGCTGTTAAAAGTACTTTTTTCATTGTGTAGTTATTTTAGATTATTAAAATTAATTATTTCAATCCCAATATACACCTACACCTATCATAAATGTAAGTGGCATATAATATCTTTCAGAAATAGAGGTACGGATATCAACAAAGTCTGATGAAACTAAATTGATACAATCGTAAGCGAGTGTTGAAGATACGTAAAATCTATCCGAAAACTTATAGTAATATTTTATTTCGGGAATCAATCCTAAAGAATAATCCTTAGAAACTTGCGTATCGTTTTTTCCAAAAATCAAACCATTTGACAAATCTAAACCCACTGCCAATTCCATATCTTGCGTTAAATCGAATTTACATAACAAAAGGTGTATATCCAAAGATAGAATATCTCTTTCCAAAATAGTTTTATCTGTTTTTTCGACATCACGATACAAAGTAATATCATTCTTGGAATAAGTCAACTGTGTGAAAATTTGAGTTTCGAATGGCAGAGCAAACATTTCGACAGTACGTCCCCAAGCCAAATACGCTACAGGGTTGAAATAACCATAATCACAAGCATTAAATCCTCGTGCCGGACTGAAGAATGTATTAAAAGCATTACCCACCCCTATTTCTACACGGCGGTCGATTGGTTCCGAACCAGATGCAGCACCCACTTGCGAGAATGCATTTAGTCCAAATGTTGCTATCAAAATCGCTGTTAGTAATATCTTTTTCATTTTTGTTAGATTTGTTTATTCAATTATTTATTTGTTGTATTTAAAATGCTAATATATTTAGACTCATTCCCAAACCTATATATAAATTAGAGGTAGGAAATGTTTGTATTTCATTCACCTGCAAACCCATTGTGTAAAAGAAATCCATCAATAAGCGGTTGCCGACAATATATGTACGTCCTAGTGTAAAAGCAGGCACAATCCCCACCTTTTCCAAAAATTCGCTTTTATTATCATCTTCCGACACTAATGCTTTTAACTCACTCTCTCTGGATAATGAACAGCCTTCGGCAGTAAGCATCAAACCTTTTAGACCTATTTTGTAATACGGACCAAGTGGAGCAGTTGCCGAACGTACATATCGTTTCACACCAAATTCTATTTCGCTTATAGTGTATACTTTTTCTACATTATATAGCTTGGCTCCTAAGTCTATCGATATTTTTTTACTTATCACTCCTTCAGCTCTTATTCCATATTTAAAACCATAAAGGAATCGTTCGAAAGGGTTGCTTACAAATCCTTCACCCGAAAGCCCGATCATCACATGCTTACCCATATATCCGGGATTAGTAGCATTGGTTATATGGTTATATATCTGTTGCTTCACAAGAGCTTTCTCGTCATTGCGAGTTAGTTCTTCGGTGTCGCCTATGCACACATTACCGTTTTTATCCACTATGGCAGCAGCCGTTTGTGTGAGACATCGATTAGCTACATTTCGGTATACCATAAAAGGCAATGGCAATGTCAAATACTTTTTGGGGCCTTGCCATGCCAAACTACGTACTCCGGCTATAGCCACATTGCTTACATTATATTCGTCAAACACCTTGTCGACATCTTCTTGTGTTATCAGATGCATACTTATATTGCCGTCCACTTCTCTAATCCATTCGTTAAGAGCCATATATTGATTATAAAACGTATCCGAAGTTTGCTGTTTCAGCAAGTGTCCGTTATATTCTATGGCAGTGTCGCCTTTTTGGTTTAGCACTTCAGCTATGGTTTGCGACAACTTTTGCTCTTTGCGTTCTGATGTTTTGATGTCAAGCTCTTTTTTGCGGTTATAGTATCTATACGATGGGCTAAGTATCAGTGTGCTACCGCCCTCTATTTGTCTTTTCAAGGTATCAGTCATCGATTGATTAAAAGCGTTGGCAAAGTCGTCTCCGGCCATAAGCAAATCAGTGAATACATATTTTCTCTTATCAGCCACTTCGCGAGTGCTTTTACTTCCTTTTTTCAAACGTTCGTATTTCGACGTTACTTTCTTCACTGTATCTGTCTTAGCAGCTTCGGTTGCTTCGGGAGGTGTAGCCAAAAAATTATCGAGCATCAGTTTATGCTTGTTGCCAAGAGTTTGCACAGCATCTCTAAACATATTGTCAGTATGTATCGAAGCACCATGTTTTTTGTTGTATTCATACAGTTCTCTCACTGCCAATACATTTATATCGGCTGCTTTCATTTTTGCAAAACAGTAATATAATCGCTGCACCTCTCCTTCCATATCTCGATAGTTGCCTATCATATCGTTGTTGTCGGATTGGCTTTTGTATTTTGCCATAGCATAAAGACTGAATGCCATACTTTTTCCCAAAAAAGCATTGTCGGGATATTCTTTAAGCAAGCACCAACTGTCGTAAAAAGCTCTCACATAAGCACCACTAATCAATAGCTGACGAATAGTTTCCATCTGTGCCAAATACTGCAAGTACTTAAATTCTTCGGGCGACGAACATATAAATAGGTTACCCTTTTCGCCCATTCGTGCCGTAATGCGATATGTTAGGGCTCTACGCTTGCCTATATTGGGGTGTGTACTATTGGAATCCGATTTTTCTTCATCTATTTCGATAGGTTTCACCCGATCGAGCCATATCTCGGCAGGCATGGTATAATAAGGGGTGTTGAAGTAAGTAGTGTCAAACGGAAGATTATCCATGGTATAGTCCGAATACGCCAATACATCCAACACATCGTCAGCCACTTTGTTGTAATAATCAGTTTTTAAATAATAATTTACAAGTCCTATACTGTCGGCTTCCACCTCCATACGATGGCTACGATTGTGCTTGTTTATCATATTATCCAAAGTATTTCGACTCCGGGCTTTTTCTTCGGCTTTCACACTTATGTTTTCCCAAGTGTGGTTGTTTACATAATGCACTATTTCATGACTGAGAATAAATGCAAGTTCTGCTTCGCTTTGAAGACGCGACACTAAACCTGTACTCACAAATATCATACCTTGCCCTGTTGCAAAAGCATTTACCGCCGGACTTTTGTAGGTGTAAAACCTTAATTCGCCACGCAACTGTGGATCGTTTTTTAATATTGTATCGGCTATTCGGTTAACCCACTGTGTTATAGGGTCGCCATAAAGAATACGTCCACCTTGCACCATCTTGTTTATGGCATAACTGCATTCGAGTATACCTTTGCTACGACGACTTTTGCGTTTGGATGTATATTGCTCCATACGACCACGATCTTCTTCGTATAGTTCCTGCACCGTTTTACGCATATCATCGGGGATATCGCCCTGACTATAAATACCATTATACGATTTATAATCAAATGTTTGAGCCGAAACGCACATACTCATACCAATTGTCAGAACAAGCAAAAGCATATTTTTTGGTATAGCTTTAGAAATTAAGTTTATATAGTCATCTTGTACAAGTATACTGATTCTCTTCATCTTAAACAACATCATTAATATTCATTCATGTTGCAAAGATACGTTTTTTTTTGAATTGTACAAAAACTTTTATTTCGACTGTTGACTTTTTTGAACAAAAGTCGAAAGTTGAATGCAAAAAAAATAGAAAACTCAATAACCGTCCCTGTTGTTGCCTTAAACAAAAAAAAGCGTGGACGGCTTATTGTCCACGCTAAAAGTGATTATGAAGAAAATTACATTTTACTGTTTCACTACTCGGCGTATTGTTATACCCTTTGATGTGGTTATACGCATTGTGTAGTATCCCTTTACAAGTTGGGAAATGTCTATACGGTAGCTGTTTTCAAACACTGCAACCATACGACCCATACCATCCAATACTTCTACCTTTACAATATCTTCGGTATTGAAAGTTATAATACTTTGTGCAGGATTGGGGTAGAACTTAAGATTATCCAACATATCAGGTACTTCAACACCGATATTCTGTATAGTCAATATCAATACAACTATGCTATCACAGCCGGTTGCTGTTTGTGCTACATATTCGTACACTCCACTTTGGCTATATATTTCGCCATTCCATGTATATTCATTTATGGCTGTATCAACTATAGTGTCATATACCGAATGGTTGATAGTAAGGTTCAACGTTACCACGCTGTCGCAACCTGCTGCATTAGTCAATGTATATTGTGCAGTGTTGTTGCTCGATGTGTAGGTTACGCCGTCTATCCAGGTGTAGCTGTCGCAGGCTACTACAGTGGTGTCGCCGCTTATAGTGTATGCTTCAAATATGGCGGTTAATGCGGTGTCTTTGGTCAACACCACTGTGTATGGGTTTTCAGTTACGCCGTTGCTCCATTGCGTGAAGCGGTATCCGCAGTTGGCTGTAGCTGTCAGCTCTATTCCGCTGCATAATATATCGCCCATGGTGGCGGTACCCATAGCCTCGTTGGTAGAGGTTACAGTTATGCTGTATGGCACATCTTCGCGTATATCGCTAAACTCATTGCCCCAATCTGTGTCATTACGGTAGACCGACAAAGTGCCGCAGGGAACTGTTACAACCGCCGTGGTAGGAACTTCTGCCCAAACGTCGGTTCCCATTGTAGGCGGAACTTGGGCAGCAGTGGTTATGGAGGTTAAACCGGTATATCCGAATGCATAACTATCTATATACTTAAGCGAAGCAGGCAAAGCTATAGTGCTTAGCGAAGAACAACCATAGAATACATACTCTCCTATGGTATCCACCTGGGAGCCGTCGGCAAAACTGACGGTGGCAAGACCTGTACAATTATAGAATGCATAGTCCGGCACTATCTCAACGATGTTGCCAAAGGTTACAGACTGTATGGAGGTATTGTTGGCAAATAAATACCAACCATCATTATCTGTATATTTCAAGTTTGGCGAGTTCCACTGCACGGTGGTTAAGGCGTTGCAACCATAGAATACACGATTGCCCACGCTGTCAAGTTCCGCTCCCAAGGTAATGCTTGTAAGACCGCTATTATAGAATGCTCTTTCCTTTATAACCTTAAGCGAAGCAGGCAAAGCTATAGTGCTTAGCGAAGAACAACCATAGAATGCTCTCTCTCCTATGGTATCCAACTGGGAGCCTTCGGCAAAGCTGACGGTGGTAAGACCTGTACAATTTAGGAATGCACGGTAAGGCACAACCTCCACTGTACTGCCAAAGGTTACAGACTGTATGGAGGTATTGTTGGCAAATAAATACCAACTACCATTATCTGTATATTTCAAGTTTGGCGAGTTCCACTGCACGGTGGTTAAAGCATTGCAACCATAGAATGCACGATTGCCCACGCTGTCAAGTTCCGCTCCCAAGGTAATGCTTGTAAGACCGCTATTATAGAATGCATAACTACCTATATACTTAAGCGAAGCAGGCAAAGCTATAGTGCTTAGCGAAGAACAACCGTCGAATGCATACTCTCCTATGGTATCCACCTGGGAGCCTTCGGCAAAGCTGACGGTGGCAAGACCTGTACAATTTTGGAATGCATAGTCCGGCACTATCTCAACGGTGTTGCCAAAGGTTACAGACTGTATGGAGGTATTGTTGGCAAATAAATACCAACCACCATTATCTGTATATTTCAAGTTTGGCGAGTTCCACTGCACGGTGGTTAAAGCATTGCAACCATAGAATGCCAAATTTCCTACGCTGTCAAGTTCCGCTCCCAAGGTAATGCTTGTAAGACCGCTACAATTATAGAATGCATATTTCTTTATAACCTTAAGCGAAGCAGGAAAAGCTATAGTGCTTAGCGAAGAACAACCATAGAATGCATACTCTCCTATGGTATCCAACCAGGAGCCGTCGGCAAAGGTTACTGAGGTTAAACCGGTACAATTATAGAATGCAGAGTTTCCAATAGCGGTAACGGTGTACACCGCATCATTATAGGTAACGGTGGCGAGTATGGTACACTGTGCGGTCAGTGTGGCGGCATTGTATCCGCTTACAGAGGCGGTGTAGCCGTCGGTGTTGAGGGTGTAGGTCAGGCCGCCTTGCGTAACGGTCTGTGCCACGGCCGAAAAAAATATGCCGCAAGTAAGCAAACAGCCTACAAGCAGCATCTTGGCAGCCTTAGAGGTAAACAAAGATAATGTGCGGGCACTCATAGCACCGCCACAGCTCTTGCGCTGCCCTGTGGCAGCCGAGAGGAGCTTGATAACATCGATAATTTTACTTTTCATATTAAGTCTATTTAGTTTTATTATTTCTTTGTTATTGTACGAAGACATAAAAAAAATGCTGCAAGCAGACCTTCAACAGTCCACCGGCAGCATCCTAAGCATTGGTCAACACTGTGTACAACGCTGTACACTCGCCATACACTTCGGGTGCTTTTATCATTTTTTCTAATATTTTCTTCGTTATCTGTTTTATCATTTCTTTAGTCTTTTTCAGTGCGTTGAGCTTCGTTTATCGTGCAAACCACTCTCTCGCAAAACAGCACAAAGATACAAACATTTTTTCAATTACGAAAATATTTTCATCATTTTTTGCAATCGTGTCCAAAATGTTTTTGAAGAAATTTGACATCAAAAAAATAAAGGGAGTTGTATATAACTAAATGAAAAATATTCGTTTAGTAGGTGAAAACAAAAAAACAACTCCCATGGCAAAGATAACACTTTTTTCTCAAGTATTACAATTATTACCAAAAGAACAGATAAAAAAGATAATAAACGATCATGGAACAGATAAATGTTCGAAGTCATTTGACACATGGTCACACCTTGTAAGTATGATATTTTGTCAATTTACAGATTGCAATTCTCTTCGAGATATTAGTCATGGAATGCGATCTGCTCAAGGTAATCTAAATCATCTTGGAATAAAGTCTGCCCCATCAAAATCAACTATAGCATATCAAAACGAACATCGGAACAGCGAAGTGTTTAAAGATATTTATTATGAAGTATTTAAGGCAACATCTAAAAATTCCACGTTCTATGAAATAATATCATGAAATAAAAGAACCTTTTGCGTGCTTTGCGTTTTTTCTTAAAATCTTTCTATTTCTTTTTCAATCGTGTAGCCCGCTACACTCAATCAAAAGAAAGTAGAAATCTTCCTAAGAAAATTCCGTAAATCACTTGCAAAGCAATTTTTAGAAGTTGCCTAAAAATAATATTGCTCTTAGGGTTAGTAGATTCTAAATTTTTATCCAAACGATACTTTTCATACCCTTTTCCACCGCCAAACCGCTTTCCGAAATCCTTTGTAGTGGATTTGCATCTACAGAGAAACACCTTCCGAGAAATGACCTTTCTCAAATGAGATCTGACACTTCTCAAGTGAGAACTGACACTTCTCAAAACCATCTTCCCCGACAACTTAATATCACCACCACAGAATATTGCTGTGTATTTCAAGAATTATCTTCCTTAACTTCATAATCTATTATGCTTAAAGACTTAAGACAAGATGGTACGACACATGGGTTCCCAAGGGCGTTGGGATACCTCCCCAAGGGCGTTGGGGAACCATGATTCTAACGTAAACGTATCATCATGTTAAGCATCTTATCTCAAGGGGTTAAGCATCTTGTTACTTGCCTTTGAGGTGCAAACAAACAAAATGTACAGTCCCGCCACAATATAAGGCTCGGAATATTTACAGTATATGGATACTCAACTTTACTGAAAAACAAGCCATTAAAAAAGGATGCCGAGCATTTCAGCATCCTTTAGCAAATTAAATTCTATTTATCATGTTGTAAAACTATTCGTTGGTACAACATACCTTTTCGGCAGTTGCCTTATACTCCGAAAGCATATCGGGAGTAAAGTTCTTAACGTAAGCCAAGTTCTTGGCTATCTCGCCTTGTCCGATGGCTATCATCACTTCGCACGAACGTTTGAAGCGTTCGCAACGGTTGGTATCTTGTAGCAGTAGATATCCCATCACTATGTAGCCCATACTTTCGACCATACGACGAGCGTGGAAATCATACATTTCGCTGGTAGAACCATAAGCCGAAACTGTTTCGAATATCTTTTTGTACTCTTCGGTCATTGCACGCAATCTGTTTCTCAAGCCTTCAAGTTCGGGTTTAAGTGTCATTGCGTCGTACTCTTCGATGCGTTTCAGGTAACTACCGTTGCCTATACCACGTATGGCTGCCACCACTTGAAGTTGCGAAGTACCTTCGTAGATGGTAAGGATGCGGGCATCGCGATACAAACGTTCGCAAGCATATTCTTTCATAAATCCCGAACCGCCATGTACTTGTATCGAGTCGTAAGCCACTTGGTTGGCATATTCGCTCGAGAAAAGTTTAAGCATAGGGGTAAATATGTCGGCATTGCGTTGATGATATTTAAGGTCGGCACGTTCTTCGGCAGTAAGGCTGCGTTCGCGAGCTATGGCTTCGTAGGCTTTATAAATATCCACAAAACGAGCTGTTTCGTAAAGCAATGTACGTATGGCATCGGTTTTGGCACGCATATTGGTAAGCATTTCATACACTTGCGGGAAGTTGATGATGGCTTTGCCAAACTGTTCGCGTTCCTGAGCATATTGGTAAGCCTCGCGGTAGGCGGCTTCGGCCAATCCCACACTTTGAGCACCTACGCCCAAACGAGCACCATTCATAAGGCTCATCACATATTTGATAAGACCCAACTTGCGGTCGCCCACCAGCTTGGCAGGAGCATTGTTAAACACAAGTTCGGCTGTTGGCGAACCTTTGATACCCAATTTGTTCTCGATACGGCGAACGGTAACGGCTTTGTCTTTACGGTCGTAAACGAAGTAAGACAAACCACGACCATCGGTAGTACCCTCTTCTGAACGTGCTAGCACAAGTTTAATATCGGCATCACCATTGGTAATGAAGCGTTTCACACCGTTCAAACGCCAACAGTTGGCTTTTTCGTCGAAAGTAGCCTTAAGGCGTACCGACTGAAGGTCGGAACCGGCATCGGGTTCGGTAAGGTCCATCGAGCAAGTGGCACCGGCATTGATGCGAGGCAAAAACTCGGCCTTAATCTCTTCCGAGGCAAATTCATAGATGGTTTCGGCACAGTCTTGCAAACCCCAAATGTTGGCAAACCCGGCATCGGCACGCGACACTATTTCGGCAGCCATCACGTATGGAATGTAAGGGAAGTTAAGACCATCGTATTTGCGAGGCAACGACATACCATACAATCCGGCATCGCGCAAGGCTTCGTGGTTTTGTTGAGTGCCACGGGCATATACCACTTCGTTGTTTACCACCTTAGGACCTTCGTGATCAACGCTTTCAGCATTGGCAGCAAGTACCTCGCCCGAAATTTCACCTACTATCTCCATCACCTTGTCGTAGTTATCCAAAGCATCTTCGTAATCGGCAGGTGCATCAGGATAAACATTCTTTTCGGCATAGTTGCGTTCCTTCAATGCCACTATCTTCTCCATCATAGGATGGCCAAGATAAAACTTCAATGACTCATTGTCTGTATAAAAATTGCTCATAATCTTCGGTTTTTAATTGAGTGATAATACCAAAGCCACACAGCACTATTTGGTGTTGGCTTTGTAAGACTTTATCATTTTAGGCAACACATCACATACATCTCCAATTATGGTATAATCGGCAATACTGTTGATAGGTGCTTTGGGGTCGGTATTGATACTGATAATCTTAGCCGACTGGTCCATACCTGCACGGTGCTGAACGGCACCACTTACACCGCACGCAATATATAGTTTTGGACGTACTGTTACTCCTGTTTGACCTATTTGGCGTTCGCCTTCGGTAAATCCGGCATCAACGGCGGCACGTGTAGCTCCTACTTCGCCACCAATAACGGTTGCCAATTCGTGCAACAGTTTAAAGTTCTCTTTCGAACCCATACCATAACCACCTGCCACAATGATTTGTGCATTCTTGATGTTTATCTTTTGCTCTTCGATATGGCGTTCTATTATCTTCACACAGAAGTCGCTATCGGTAACATATTTAGCCACATCAAGTTTGTTTACCACACCTTTGTGGTTGGCATCGTAGATTTCCTTTTTCATCACACCCTCGCGTACTGTGGCCATTTGTGGGCGAGTTTCGGGGTTCACGATAGTGGCAATGATGTTGCCACCAAAGGCAGGACGTATTTGGTACAACAAATCGTGGTATTCCTTACCTGCTTTGGCATCGGTGTGGTCGCCTATTTCGAGGCTGGTACAGTCGGCGGTAAGACCGCAACGCAAGTACGACGACACACGAGGAGCCAAATCACGACCTACCGAAGTAGCTCCAAACAAAGCTATTTCGGGATTCTTCTCTTTGAAAAGATTGGTTACGATGTCGAAATGAGGCAATGTGCTGTATGGGAACAAACGAGCATCGTCGGCCACATTGATAATGTCAACACCGTAGGGATATAATTGAGCTTCAAGGTTAGTAAGGTTGCTTCCAATAACTATGGCTTCCAACTTGGTTTGTAGGCGGTCGGCAAGCTTGCGGGCTTTGGAACACAATTCCAAACTTACATCAGCAATAGTACCTTCTTCGGTAATTTCGCAATAAACAAATATATTATTCATTATTGTTAGTCTTTGATGTTATTACTTTAGTTTATTATACGAGGAACACAAACTCTCCACTATCTTATCCAATAATGTGAGTAGTAATCAATTCTTTCATTAATCCGTTTATGTCCTCTTCCTTGTCAGAAAGAACTACGCTTTCCTTTTGAGTCAATACCACATTCTCGATATTCTTAACCTTGGTTGGCGAACCGGCCATACCCAAGCGATTCATATCGGGATTCAAGTCTTCGGCAGTCCACTCTTCTATCTTCAAGTAAGGTTTTTGATTCCAAATATCAGAGTAGTCTTGTCCACGTTCTTGTTGTTCCGATGGGGTACAAGCATTCTTGTATTTCATCACACGTTTGGCATGACGGAAACGACAAGCGGGTGCCGAACCATGAACGGTGATAAGCACAGGATATGGAGCCTCAACCACCTCAACACCACGTTCCAAACGACGTTTGATTTGTATAGCGTCGGACGATACTTTCACAATCTCTTCGGCGTATGTTATTTGGGGTATTTCCAACTTTTCGGCCACTTGCGGACCTACCTGAGCGGTATCGCCATCGATAGCCTGACGGCCCGAAAGCACCAAGTCTACTTTACCCAACTTGCGTACAGCCATAGATATAGCATACGAAGTGGCCAAAGTGTCAGAGCCTGCAAAGGCACGACCCGAAACTAAATAACCATCGTCGGCACCACGATAAATAGATTCTCTTATTATATCAGCTGCACGAGATGGTCCCATTGTAATCACTGTTACAGTAGCATCTTTCAATTGATCTTTTATTGATAACGCCATTTCCAAGGCATTCAAGTCTTCCGGATTAAAAATTGCCGGTAGTGCTGCTCTGTTCACAGTACCATCAGCTTTCATGGCATCTTTTCCCACATTGCGTGTGTCGGGAACTTGCTTTGCCAATACTACAATTTTATAACTCATAATCTGTCTACTTTGTTAGTTATTGTAATTATATATATTCCCAAGAACGAGCTACTGAGACGTGCCCGTCCTTGGGAAATTCAGTTTATTATATAGCCCACTTTACATATATGGCACCCCACGAGAAGCCGGCACCAAACGATGTAAGTATAAGATTATCGCCTTTCTTGAACTTATGTTGGTTTTCCCACATAAGCAACGGTATGGTGGCGGAAGTGGTGTTGCCATATTTTTCGATATTCACCAACACCTTTTCTTCGGGTAAATTCATGTGATGACCTACCGCATTTATTATACGTATGTTGGCTTGGTGAGGCAATAAATACTTTATCGAGTCAGCATTCAAGCCATTGCGTTTCATTATCTCGTCCGACACACTGACCATCTTCGATACAGCCCATTTAAACACAGCCTGACCTTCTTGATAGACAAAGTGCTCACGAGCGTCCACCGTTTCGTGCGAAGCAGGCTTAAGCGAGCCACCCGCTTTCATGTGTAGATGTTTGCGTCCAACACCATCGCTACAAAGTATTGCGTCCATCACTCCTACCTCCTCTTCGGTAGGTTCCAACAATACCACAGCGGCACCATCGCCAAATATAGGAGCCGTAGCTCTGTCTTGGTAGTCTACTGCCGATGTCATCTTCTCGGCACCTATCAACAAAAGTTTCTTGCAAAAACCCGACTCTACATACAACGATGCCGTTTTGAGACCATAAATAAATCCCGAACACCCCACATTCATATCCATGCTCATACCACCGTGTATGCCACACTTATCAGCCACAATACTCGCAGTGGCAGGAAAGTGCATATCGGGAGTAACGGTACAACAGATAACACCATCTATCTCTTCGGGTGCGATATTATTATTTTTCAAAAGGTTTTGTACCGCTATGGCAGCCATATCCGAAGTGGCTTTACCTTCTTCTTTTAGCATACGGCGTTCTCTGATACCAATACGAGTCATTATCCATTCATCTGATGTATCCATCATCTGACTCAACTCCTCGTTAGTAAGAACATAGTCCGGCAAATAACCTTCTACTGCTGTTATAGCAGCTCTGATTTTACTCATAATCAATATATTTATAATGGCTCTTCCTAAAAAGAGAACATTCTATTCATTATATTTCTTTATAGCCATACATGCGTTATGACCACCAAAACCAAATGTATTGCTAAGAGCAACATTTACTGTACGATGCTTGGCAGTTCCAAAAGTGTAATCCAAATCCGGAACGTTAGGATCGTCGGTAAAGTGGTTGATTGTTGGAGGAACGATGTCGTTCTTTACAGCCAAAACAGTGGCGATAGCTTCTACCGCACCGGCAGCTCCAAGCAAGTGACCGGTCATTGACTTGGTAGAGTTGATGCTGATATTCTTAGCATGATCACCAAACAACGAAACTATGGCTTTTGGTTCAGCTATATCACCTATAGGTGTAGATGTACCATGAGTATTGATATGGTCAACTTCCGAAAGATTGACACCGCCTTCTTCCAAAGCATACTTCATAGCCATCATTGCTCCTAATCCATCGGGATGAGGTGCTGTTATATGATGAGCATCGGCAGTAAGACCGCAACCTACAATTTCAGCATATATTTTGGCTCCACGTGCCTTGGCATGTTCATAGTTTTCCAAAACCAATCCGGCACCACCTTCGCCTATAACGAAACCATCACGGTCTTTGTCGAAAGGACGAGAAGCTGTCAAGAAATCGTCGTTGCGAGTAGACAATGCCTGCATAGAATTGAAACCGCCAACACCTGCAGCACATACCGAAGCCTCAGAACCTCCAGTAATCATCACATCGGCTTTACCCAAACGAATCATGTTGAAAGCATCGCTAATAGCATGCGACGACGAAGCACATGCCGATACTGTGGCAAAGTTAGGTCCACAAAAACCGTACTTTATCGATATTTGTCCGGCACACATGTCGGCAATCATCTTAGGAATAAAGAAGGGACTGAAACGTGGTATATAATTGCCTTTTACAAACGAGTTGCACTCATCTTCAAAAGTAGTTATACCACCTATGCCCGATGCCCAAATAACACCGGCTTTGAATTTATCCAATGTTTCGGTATTTAATCCGGAGTCTTCCATAGCTTGAGTAGCAGCCACAAGCCCGAATTGTGTATATAAATCAAGTTTTCTTGCCTCCTTACGGTCAAAGAAATTTTCGGGATTATAACCTTTTACTTCACAAGCAAACTTTGTCTTGTGTTGCGAAGCATCAAAACGAGTAATTAAGCCCGCTCCACTTGTGCCTTTTAGTAATGCATTCCAATATGCATCAACGTCATTTCCAATAGGGGTAATACACCCTAATCCTGTTATAACAACTCTTGGTAAAGTGTTCTTCATTTCTTTATCTATTTTTTATTTTTACTCGAATTAAATATGACTCTCTAATACTTAGACTTAGACATAACTTATCAATTAACTATCTTTTCTACATAGTCAACTACGTTTCCAACCGTTTTCAAATTTATCATTTCTGATTCGGGAACTCTAATTGAAAATTCATTCTCCAAATTCATTATCAATTCACTTACATCAAGCGAATCTGCCGACAAATCCTTACGAAAATCAGCGTCCATTGTTATTTCGTTACTATTTATGCCTAATTTATCGGCAACAATTTCTACTATTTTGCTCTCCAATTCTTGTCTTGTCATACTAATTCCACATTAATATTTGCAAATGCAAAGAAACAATTTTTTTTCCTTTCTGCATTAGTTTTTAACAAAAAATCTATCACCTTTTCAACCAATCAACTTATTTTCAACACTATATAATCTATATTAGTAAGTAATTCATCTCTAATTTATCCTTCCTCCATACAAGACTGAATATAAACATCTTAAAATGAAATAGATTTTCTTTTTGCTAAATCTTTTTTTTCAATTAACATTTTCAAAAACGGCAAAAAATACTTTTTTCGATGTTTTTTGTCTGTTTTTTTACTCTATTTCTTGTATATCATTCTCACTTTATCAAAAAGAGATGTGCAAGTCTTTTGTACTAGGTAATATCGTTTACTATCTTTCAACTCCCCTATCCTGCAATGCCATTTTTTCTACGCGAGGAAAGTTATTTTTCCTCACGTAGAATTTTCAATTTCATCGCGAGGAAATTCTATACACATCACGAGGAAATTTTCGATTGGCAAACATCATTCTTTTAATCATCTTCTAAATATCAAATCTCCAAGCATGAAATTTTACGCACTATCTTTCCAAACTTTTGTATATCAATTCACCGGTACCTATTCGGTATCCTTCGGTTTTGAATATGATATTACCATCTTTGTTAACGATAAATACCAATGGATAATTGTCTCTGAAATATTGGTCGGCATCTTTAAGCAACTTATCCATCCATTCATTATTCTTATCTTCCAATATAATAGCATTATTAGGAAGCTTAGTAGCCAATTTATCAGGATTAAAGTCTTTTGTCATTTTGCTCGAAGGTACCAAAAACACTATTGTTCCATTCCACTCATTAAACTGCGATTTGAAGAGCTGCAAATCATTTATCAAATGGCGAGTAGGCTCTCTGTTTGGATCTATAAAGCAAAGCACAAGGTCTTTGTTTGCCACAAAATCCTGGATAGTAGCATTTTTATGCCATGGCACTTCCATAGATAGCGACACTTTACCATATATGTCTTTGCGAGGCACCAATGCTCTAAGCTCTATAGATTGAGTAATGGTTTTACCTGCTTCGATATTGAAAAACACCAATTTACTTAATGTGGTGCCATCGCTATAACGATTTCCGGTTGATAACATATAATATCCGGGTTCCAAATCCAAAGTTATAGGGAATTTTGCTACACGTGGATCGTTTTCGTAATCAAAAGTTACAAAATCGCCATTCTCGAATTTAGCTATAGTATAATGTATCCAATATTGAGGTTCTATTTCGGTGTCGTCGGTATAGTTAAGAATCAATGTTCCTGTTTCTGTTTTAGGTTTCTCTTCTTCAAACGAATACGTTCTCCATTCACCATCAGAGTATGCAAACAATTGGTTGGTTGCATTATCCAAATATGCAGGGATATTCAAGCTACGACAAGCAGCTACAAAGAATATATCACGCGAATGTTTGTCGGAATATCTTAACTCAAATACACCTTTGGGGGATATTGGACAATTATAATAGTTAGCTTCGTTGTCAATTGTGATATTTTCGACAATCCACTCTCTAACTTTCAATGGAGTAGTGTTTTCTATATTCAAGTTTTCTTGCAAAAATTTGTGGTATGGACGTATCAACTCATTCGATATACGAGCCGGCAATATCCCTTTCTTATACACATCAAATGAATAGTTGCTTTCGGCTTGATATGGTATTACAAATTGTGTCAGCACGTTTGCTTGACAATCTCTCAAATCTTTTTCGGAAAGGGCTTTCATAAAATCATACAATGGGAATGATGTGTTTTTTTGTTTCAAACCATCTTGTTGCAAAAAAGTTGCTATTTCGCTATAGTTACCTTCGCTCTTTTCTATTATCTCCCATATTTGATCGTGAGTAAGATTTTCGTTTACAATAACTTTTACATCTTCTTTTTTGGGGAATGTGCTAGTATAAGCATTTCTTATTGAATCTTCGTAATGCAAACGAGCATTGTTTTTTGCAGTTTCTTCTTCTGTAACCTCTACACTTACTCGTCCTTCTTTAGGTGGGTATATGTCAAGTATTTCCACATATTCTTCACCCATATTACGAGTTAACGGCACTGTAATTGTCGAATCGGTTCTAACATCTATTTTGGCATAGTTGTACAATCCATCTTTATTTGCCCAAATCAGCAAATCGCCAAAACCTGTTGTAAGAGATGCTTCGCCGTTTTTATCGGTAACCTTTGCAGCTATGGGATAATATTCGGCATAATTGTATAGTTTAAACTTCACATTGGCATTTTCTATGGCATTGCCTTCTTTATCCACCACCTTTATAGCAATCTTTTTGCTTTCGGTATAGTTTGGTAACATATTCACACGCGAAAACAATTCTGTTTCATGATTTACTTCTTCAGCACCTTTGTACTTTCCAAAAGCATTGGAATGCACCATCATACAACGTGTTGCCGGTATCGAAAACCAACCCATATTTAATTTTACATCAGGTTCACAAGCTCCCAAATAATACCATTTTCCATCAACCCAAACTTCTACCCATGCATGGTTATCGTCAGTATGTGCCCAACGTGGAGTATAGCACTGACGTGCCGGTATACCCACTGCACGCATAGCAGTAACTGTAAATGTGCTTTCTTCTCCACAACGTCCAAGCGATGTTTTCATAGTAGCCAATGGCGAGGAGGTGCGAGAATCGGACGGACGATATGTTACCTTTTCGTGACACCAATGATTGACTTCCAATGCAGCATCATACATATTCATATCTTTTATACGGTCTTTTAACTCATTAAAAAACACATTGCGAGCCGAATCAAGATTTTCGTTATTTACACGATATACCAATACAAAATGACGAAATATATCTTCAGGAATTGTTTTGCCCCATGCAAAAGTGTCGCGAGCTCGAAAAGCTCCTTCCACTTGTCCCAAAAAGAAATCGGCCGTATAGTCGGCTATATCACTCAAAGGCATATAAGCATACAAAAACTTTAAGGCCTCTTTTTGCTCCAATGCTATATCAGGATTGTTCATTATTTTATCCAACTCATTTCTACGTTCTTGAGTAAGGATTCGTTTAGCATAATCGCTTTCCACTTGTTTGCGATACTTTTTATCTGTTATAAAATGTGCTTCATTGCTGCACGCCACCATAGCTAACATACCTATGGAGATGGTAAGTACTTTTACTATCTTATTCATTGTATTTAATGTGTTTAATATTTATATGATGTTTTTTTGTCTATTGTATACCTCTTTGTCGTAATACTTCATACATAAATATACCTGCTGCCACACCCACATTTAGTGACTCCACTTGTCCAAGCATCGGCAATTTGGCTTTCACTGTGCTCATTTTAAGATATTCGTTTGACACTCCACTATTTTCAGCACCCATTATCAAAAGTGTTGGTAAGGTGTAATTTACCGTGGTGTATGGCACACTGCTTTTTTCTGTTGCGGCACATATCTGCAACCCCGATTGCTTGGCAAAGTTTATAACCGTTTTCAAATTATCTTCTCGGCATATAGGAACCCTAAGCAATGCCCCCGACGACGATTTTATTGCATCATCGTTTATAGCAGCACTTCCATGTGTGGGTATTACTATTGCATCTACTCCGGCGCACTCTGCAGTACGGGCTATCGCTCCCAAATTTCTAATATCCGTAACTTTATCCAACATCACTACAAATGGGACTTTGCCTTCGGCTATAGCGGTAGGTATTATATCCATTATCGAAAAATAATTTATCGGCGAAATAATAGCTACCACCCCTTGGTGATTGCCGTTGCGGGTTGTACGATTAAGTTTTTCGATTGGCACAAACTGAAAATGAATATTATATTCCTTTATCATGCTACGCAATTCGCCAATTAGCTGACCGGAAATATTGTTTTGCAACAATATTTTATCTATTTCTTTACCCGATTTTATTGCTTCCATTACCGGACGTATACCATAAATGGTCATTTCGTTACTTTTGCTCGTATTCTTACTACTCAATGTTTTTTCCATCTATCATTATTATTTTACGATCTGCCATTTCGGCAAATTCTTCGTTATGTGTTACTATTATAAACGTTTGATTATATTGTTCTCTCAAGTCGAAAAACAATCGATGCAGTTCTCGGGCATTAATACTGTCAAGATTGCCCGAAGGTTCATCAGCCAACACCACAGCAGGATTGTTTATCAAAGCTCGAGCCACAGCCACACGTTGCTGCTCTCCTCCCGACAACTCTGACGGCTTGTGTCCACGACGGTGGTCTATTTTCAAAAAAGTCATCAACTGATTAGCACGCTCTTCCATCTCGTCTTTAGCGGTGCCTTTTATCATTGCCGGAATAAGAATATTTTCCCATGCAGTAAACTCCGGCAAAAGATGATGGAACTGAAAAACAAAACCTATGTTTGTATTTCGGAACTGCGACAAACTACGTTCGTTTAAAGTATTCACATCAACACCGTTAATCACAACCGAGCCTCTATCGGGTTTTTCCAATGTGCCTACGATTTGGAGCAACGTGGTTTTACCAGCTCCCGACGCACCCACTATAGAAATTATCTCGCCCTTGTCAACGGCAAAGTCTATGCCTTTCAGCACTTGAACATTGCCATACGATTTATATATCTGTTCTATCCTTATCATATCATTTTTTAATGTTCGGTTACTCTCTTATTATATAATGTAAAGCCTATAGTACCCACTACCGAAAATATTTGTCGTTTTGCGTTGCGTCCTTCTTGACGATAGTTTAGCATCAAACTTATAGGTCCTATAGGTGCATGGTATACAACACCTGCCGATGCCAACAAATATCTTTTGGCAAAATATGGTCCAAAGTATGCTTTGTTAAATTCATCTCTACATATCTCTCTTATCGGCTGATATATGTAACACTCGCCTCGCAAATGCATCTTTTTATTTATATGATATATATTCTGCAAACCCATCGAAATATATTCAAATGAATGATATTCCTGTATGAAGTTTTGCGACAATTCCACAATAGGAGCAAAATTGTAGGCGTGCAACAACGTTGCCAAATAATTGGAGAACAACAAACTATTAAAGCCCATAGTATAAAGACCTTCGGCAGACACTCCCAACGAATATTTGTCAGCAAGTTTAAAATATCGATTATATTTAGCATGGAACTGTATCCAATCGTGAGTTTTGATTACTTGAGGGTTCAACCCATTTTCGCTAAATCGTTCTTTACCTGACACAAAAGAAGCATTAATCAAAAGATGCATTCCGCTTGTAGGATACTGCCAATAGTTTAAAAAATTACGTTCATAACACAGCGATGCCGTAAATGGTTTAAATGAAGTATAATCCGATGTGTCGTTAAAATTTATATGCATAAAGTCTTGAAAATATCGGCTGTGTTCGAAATTCTGCGACAATTTTAGCGAAAGCTTTGCATACTGTCCAATCGGCAGCCCCACACTACCGGCAAAATAATGTTCACGTTGTTTCAGATATATCGGTTGCTCTGCGTCAAACGAAAACACCGATGACTCATAGTAGTTCCAACCATTAAACACATATTCCAATTGTGTATAAAATGGCATACGAGTAGGAAAATCGATACGAATATATGGGTTAACCGAATTATAAAAACGCCCTGCATAAACATCTGCAGCCATAAGTGTACTTATATATCCGGTATGCCTATAATTTAGATGAGTAAAGATTTGACTTGGTGATCCGAACGACACATTACCTCCAATGGCTGCACTAAAGGCATCTTTCATTTTTACTTTTAACCTTACATTATAGTTGCCTTTCACAGTGTCAAAATTTATGGTAGGGTGAACCGAACTTATATTATTGTCCGAAAACAATCGCAGATAAGAAGTCTTCATATAATTCATAGTATACAAATCCTTATCCTTCATCGACAATAGGTGTTTTACATATTTTTGCTGCGACCTATTCACACCACTCACAAACACCGAATCGATAATCATCAAAGGCTGTCTCGAAATAAACTCTAACCTTCTTGCTACCACCTCATCGGGCGACACCCTTTTAGGTATCAAAGCCTTTATGGTGTCCATATTGCTTTTCACCTCGTCGTAGCCAATCTGTATAACCTCTAATGTGTTGCTAAAATCTATAACATTAAGCTGAGGCACCTTTGGCTCAAGTATTATACCTATTGTATTGCTATCCAACTCATACTTAGTTTCTATAGTAACCATACGCCGAACAAAGCTCACTATATTACCATCTTTGGCTTCCGGAAATTCACCCGAAGTTTTTATCCCTATTATTATATCCGGCGAAAAATCATCTTTCATTTTCTGTATAGGGAAATTGTCGTAGAGACCACCGTCGAAATATAAAACAGAGTCATAAGTAATAGGGTTAAAATAAAGAGGGAAAGTCATAGAAGCTCTGATAGCCAACCCCAAGTCGCCATTCGAAAAATAAAACGGCTTACGCTTGTTGATGTCAGCAGCCACACAACGAAAAGGCACAAACAAACTATCAAAATTTCCCTTAGACACCGCTGAAGCTCCGGCAAACATCTCCATAAAAGCAAAGTCTATCAAAACCGGCGACACCAAACTCGATGGCATATTCAAGTGTATCCCCTTTTTATCGATATTCATATTAACACCCAACCATTTCGGATTGGGATTTTCTTTTTTGAAAGTATAGGAATATGCTTCGTCGATACGTCCATTTATCCAATCTATAAACTCCTCGGAGAGAAATAGTTTTTCCATCTGTTCGGTGGTGTAGCCCGAAGCATACAATCCTCCGACTATGGCACCTGCCGAAGTTCCCGTTATATAATCGATGGGTATGCCTGCTTCCTCCAAAGCCTTTATGGCACCTATATGAGCCACTCCTTTGGCACCTCCACCGCTGAGCACTAACCCTACGGTGGGTCTATGCAACGAGGTATCAATGGAGTTTTGACCTTGTACCGAAACTACGATACAAAATAATAACACCAACGTAAATATGTCGGCTATTCTATGCATTTTTTTCGTGTTTCGGTATCCGGTCATTATTAATAGATATTTCGTTATTTTATTACTTTTCCATTTAAAACAACAGTTTCCACCTTATTGTTTCCATACGAGTATGGCATATATTCATACGATGGAATGGGCTTGGTAATATAAAGATTAGCTTTTTTGCCCACTGCTATACTTCCAAGCACATCACTAACTCCCATGGCATAGCCACTATTTATGGTGGTAGCATTGATTGCTTCTTCGGGAGTCATACGATAATTAACACATGCAAACGACATTATAAGTTGCATATTTCCCGACGGCGACGAACCGGGATTAAAATCGCTTGCCATTGCCACCGGCAATCCGGCATTCATCATCTTGCGTACCGGCGATAATTGCATATTCAAGAAAAATGCTGCTCCGGGCAATACGGTAGGCATACATTCCGAATTTAAAAAAGCTTCTATTTCGGCATCTTCAACAAATTCCAAATGGTCGCACGAAAGAGCATTATATTTAACACCCACTTGCACACCTCCCGAACAAGCCATCTCATTGGCATGTATCTTGGGACGCATACCATATTTGGCACCGGCTTCGAGCATGCGTGCAGTTTCGTCTACAGTAAAAAAGCCTTTGTCGCAAAATACATCTATATAGTCAGCCAAACCTTCGGCAGCAGCCTGTGGTATCATTTCGTTTATCACTACATCTACAAACTCGCCTTGTCGACCACGATATTCCATAGGCACACCATGGGCACCAAGCAAAGTGGATTTTATGGTAAGTGGCGAATTTTCTTTAAGACGACGTATCACACGCAACATCTTCATTTCGGCTTCGGTAGTCAAACCATAACCGCTTTTTATTTCTACTGCTCCTGTGCCGTATGCTATTATTTCGTTTAAGCGTTGCATAGCATCGTCATACAACTCATCTTCCGTGGCTTGTTGCAAGCGTTTAGCCGAATTTAATATACCGCCACCGCGTTGTGCTATCTCTTCGTATGATAGTCCTTTTATCTTGTCGATATATTCTATTTCCCTACTGCCGGCATATATCAAATGAGTGTGCGAATCGCAAAACGATGGAAATACCATTCGTCCTGTAGCATCTATTTCTTTATCAAAAGTTTGTTCTTGCAAGCTATCCATAGTTCCAAACGACAATATTTTGTCGCCATCTATAATAAGATAAGCATTTTTTATTGTTTTTATCGATGCCATATCTTTGCCACACACTTTAAGGCGTGGCGTTTCTTCTACTTGTACAAGTTCTTTTATATTTTTTATCAGTGTCTTCATCTGCTATTTATATGTTTTGTTATGTTTATCAAAATAATTCTTGCTGTCCTCCGGTGGCTTTAAACTTTCCCAAATGCTGATATGCCAGCGGAGTAACCTCACGTCCGCGAGGAGTACGCATCAAATAACCTTCTTGTATCAAAAAAGGTTCATACACCTCTTCTATTGTTCCGGCGTCTTCGCCCACAGCAGTAGCTATGGTGGATATACCCACCGGACCGCCCTTAAATTTTTCTATTATCACTTCCAATATCCTATTATCCATCTCGTCCAAACCATGCTTATCCACATTTAATGCCGACAAAGCATATTGTGCTATCTCCAATGTTATTATTCCTGTACCTTTCACCTGAGCAAAATCTCTTACCCTGCGTATCAAAAGATTGGCAATACGAGGTGTTCCACGACTGCGACGTGCTATCTCGAATGCCGACTCGCTTGTGATAGGCACATCAAGCAAACCTGCCGAACGATTGATAATTTGAGCCATAGTATCCACATCGTAGTATTGCAAACGCGATGTAATACCAAATCTCGAACGCAACGGAGCGGTGAGCAATCCCGATCGTGTGGTGGCTCCTATCAGAGTAAACGGATTCAACGATATCTGCACACTGCGAGCACTTGGCCCCGACTCTATCATAATATCTATCTTATAATCCTCCATAGCCGAATAGAGATACTCCTCCACTATCGGCGAAAGGCGATGTATCTCATCAATAAAAAGCACATCGTTAGGTTCCAAATTAGTAAGTATACCGGCTAACTCGCCGGGCTTATCAAGCACCGGACCCGATGTCATCTTCATATTCACACCCAATTCGTTGGCCACAATGTGCGACAACGTGGTTTTGCCCAAACCCGGAGGACCATGTAGCAACAAATGATCCAAGGGCTCGTTGCGTTCGCGTGCGGCCTGAACAAATATTTTCAAATTGTCAAGCACCTGAGCCTGACCCGCAAAACTATCAAAATGCGAAGGTCGCAAAGCTCGTTCTATTTCACGGTCGCTCTTTGATTGACTCTTGCCTGTGGCATCTAAATTCTCGTTCATATCGTTAAAGAACAATTGTTCATAATCATTTTCATCAGCAGACATAATCAAAAAATATTTTTATCACATCTACCCCAAATTTTATCAAATAAAAGCCCATGTTTGGCATTTTATATACAAAACAAAGTTGGCAAAACAACACAACACCAACTCCTACTATTTAATTATAAATGTAATACGTCGCCACAACATGCTACTTATACATCTACAAAGATACAACATTTTGTGCAATATACAAATAGAAAAATTGCCTTGAGTAAAAACTTAATGCTTTTCACCTTAAACTTGACACTACGAGCTTGGAGCCTCCCTCTTATCCCTCCTAAAGGAGGAAAGATAGCAAGCCCACTACTCATTGCTCTTGTCTCACTACTCACTACCCATAATCCGCTGTCTCAAAAAATGTATGTAATAATGTAATTTGAGCTTTGAGCCTTGAGCTCACTGCTCAAAGCCAATTGTTCGTTGTTCCGTTGTTCCGCAAAATTCACACAACAAACACGCCTACTAAACAAAATATTCTTCACATTGGATCTACAGAGTTGTGGAGTTCCTTAAGACTACAAGTCGGGCGATGCCGGTTTTTTAAAAGACTACAAGTCCACAAGTCTAAGAGTCTAAGAGTAACTCATTGTCTCGTTGTCCCATTGACTTGTAGTCTTTTGTCTTTCGTCTGATGAAGCCTCACAGCTCATTGCTCACTGCCCCCCAAAAATGTAACAACCTAAATCAGCAAATCACAAAACATGTGGTTAGGTGGCAAAGGTATGGGAATTGCAGGTCGCAACCATAAGGTTTAGGGTTGCAAACCCAGATAGTTACAAAACGTATATATGAGAGTCGCAAAAAAAATTGAAGTATATCAATTATAAAAAAAGCGAGAATAACAAAATATTATCCTCGCTCAAATACCTAAAGATTTGATAAGTAGTTTTAGTGTTATTCTTTCAGCACTTTTCGGACTGCCACACCTTTATCGGTTGTTATACGTAATGTGTAATACCCTTTGGTTAATGCTGTTATATTTACCACATTTGAGTTTTCGCATACTGTCACCACTCTACCCATCATATCCAAAACTTCTATCTTTTGTACATCGGTGCGGTTCAAAGTAATCATACCTGTAGTAGGATTGGGATACAATGCAAGGGTTTCCAATTCTTCATCAGCATCTTTTATACCAATATACGTATCGGTAAACGATGCAGTCAGCGAAAGGTCGGCAGTTATTTTTATAGTACGCGGATTGTCGCGGTTACCATCGCTCCAGCAATCGAAGAAGTAGCCTGTATTGGAATTGGCACGTATCACCACTTCGTTGCCATACTCGTAGCTACCGGCACCTGCCACTGTTCCCATTGCAGTATTGGCACTGCTCAATGTCAAAGCGTAGGTGTTTGGATTGAATACGGCAATATACTTTTTATCGGCAGTTACCACTTCGGTGCGTGTGGGCGACGTTACCCCATCGGTCCATTTCTCAAAATGATAGCCATAATTGGCTGTAACCGACAATGTAATAGTAGCTTTATATTCAAATACACCACCTCCTATTACACTACCTCTATCGTTGTAATTGTTATAAACGCCCGTGGTTATGGTATAAGTATTAGGCTCGAATATAGCTGTAAATGTGCTATCTTTCAGCAATTGAATATTACGCGGATTTTGAGTATTGCCATCGTTCCAACGAGCAAAGTGGTAGCCTGTGTTGGCGTTAGCTCTTATTGTTACATTAGTACCATGCAAATGCGAACCGCTACCGCTCACCGAACCCCGTTCACTATCCGAAGATAGCACCGTAATGGTGTAAGTAGGTTTTTCGCCAAATATAGCATAATAAGTAGTGTCGCAAGTTACGGTTATGGTGCGAGGATTATCGGTGTTGCCATCGCTCCAACGCAATAGGCAGTATTCAAATGCAGTAGGCGTACCGGTAATAGTTTGTGTGGTATTGTAGGCAAACAAACCACCCCCACTCACTGAGCCCAATGCAGTATCGTTGCTAACCACATTTATAGTGTATAGCTTTGGAGTAAATGTGGCAGCATAAACTCTATTTTCTCTCACCACTACTTGGCGGGTAGCGTTGGTGTCGCCATCGTTCCAGCGCAAAAATGTGTATCCATAGTTAGCAGTAGCCGAAATAGTAATGGTATCCAAGTACTCATATTGTCCTGCACCGGTAAGCACACCTTGCGTAGTATTGGTTAATGATATTGTATAAACATTCTTGGCAAAGATGGCAGTGTACATCACATTGCCGGCAAGGCTTGCAGTACGAGGATTTTGAGTGTTGCCATCGTTCCATTGTACAAAGTGATAGCCATAATTAGGTACGGCTGTCATTTGGCCGGTGGAGCAATCGTAGTCTACATGCCCGTAGGTTGCGTTGTTTACAGCCAACTTGTCGGCATTGCCACTTATATGCACATCGCCCACAATATTACTATAAAAGTGAGAGTACCAATCTGTATTAGCCAAATAAGCCTGAGTGCTTTCGCATGGCACAATAAGCAATTGCGAGTTCATTGCATAATTTGGCAACGAATAGTAATTGCCCAAAGTAGGAGGCACATTCGCCTTGCACACTATTGTATCTACCCATACGTAATTGAAAGCATCCGATGCTATACTTGCCAAACGACTACCAAACACCAGCTTTCTGATAATAGTGCGATAGTATGATGACGAACTACCCTCAATAGTGTTTTGAGACAGAGCTGTTATAGAATCGCCGAGTACAAAGGTTTCAATATTTCCGCAATCCCATACAGCATGATAGGGCATCATTTTCGGGTTGTTCCACACCACGGTTTTCAAGCTGTCACAATTTCTAAAAATTGAATTTCCTATCGTATCCACAGTGTGAGGTATTTCCACATACTTAATACCGTTGCAATTCTGAAAAGCAGCCTCACCTATATATTCCAATCTGCTGCCAAAGCGTAATGTATCCACTTCAAATTTACAACCATAGAATGCCCAATATCCTATCTTAACCAAAGTATTAAGGGAATTGCCAAAGGTAATATTCCTCAAATTAGAACAATTATAGAAAGCTTTTTTGCCTATCGAATCAAGATTATTACTTAAGACCACGGTTTCTAATGAATCAATATTTTCAAATGCCTCTTCAGCAATATATTTTACTGAATCGCCAAAAACGAAAGTTTTGATTTTTGAACCGTAAAAAACACTATTAGTATTAGGGTTGTTATAAACCACAGTGGTTAAGCCATAGCAATAACTAAATGCACCACCTCCTATAGTATCTAACGAATAAGGTATTTCCACATACTTGATACCATCGCAATTTCGAAAAGCAGAGCCACCTATAAATTTTAATCTATTACCTAAACGCAAGGTATCTATATTCATATCATGGCAATTATAAAAAGCATTTTCGTCTATCTTAACCAAAGTATTTAGAGAGTTACCAAAAGTGATATTTCTCAAATTTTCACAATATCCAAAAGCTTCTTTTCCTATAGAATCGAGATTATTGCTTAATACCACGGTTCTTAAAGAATCTTGGTAATATAACGCCTTTTCACTAATATATCTTACCGAATCGCCGAAGATAAATGTTTTAATTTTTGATTCATGAAAAACACCATCATCATAGTAGCCATAAGAATTAGGATAAACAAGCATTGCTTTGGGACTGTTCCAAACCACAGTGTTTAAATTATCGCAATGTTCAAATGCATAATTGTCTATACTATCCATTGAATAAGGAATCTCCAAATACCTCAACGAATCAATATCGTAGAACGCACCACCTCCTATATATTTAAGATTATTGCTAAAGCGTAGTGTATCTATATTCAATAAACTGCAGCCTCTAAATGCGCTCTGTCCTATGCTTACCAAATTAGTAGCATTTTCCAAACCGGCAGCATATCTAAGATTAATACATCTATCAAATGCATTATTTCCTATAGTTGTCAGATTTGTAGCATTTCCAAAATTTATATTTCTCAAACTGTCACAACTATAAAATGCATTATTTCCTATAGTTGTTAGATTTGTAGCATTTACGAAATCTATATTTCTCAAATTATAGCAATCATAAAAAGCTTGATATCCTATAGCCCTCAAATTTGTAGCATTTGCGAAATCTACATTTCTCAAGTTATAACAATTTCTAAATGCTTCATCTCCTATAGTATCCACATTATTACCCAAAATAACGGTGTGCAAGCTGTCGCTATCATACAACGCTCTGTAAGGTATATTTCTTACCGAATCGCCAAAAACAAAAGTTTTAACATAAGGAAACATATTACAGGATTCGTACCAATTACTATTATATTGGTATAAATCAGTGTTATTGCTATTGGTGTTCCACACCACCGTGTGTATGTTGTCGCAATCTTTAAAGGTTTCCCATTTTAATGTATCCACCATATGCGGTATATATACATATCGTATGGAATCACAATTATAGAAAGCTCTATCGCCTATATATACAAGTCTATTGCCAAGTATAAGAGAATCCACTTTAAATCCCTTGCAATTATTAAAAGCACCTTCTCCTATTCTTATAAGCGAAGACATCCCTTTTTCAAAAGAAAGATAATCCAAGCCATTGCAATTAATGAATGCGTTTTTACTTATGGAATCCAAGTCGCCCCTTATTATAATGGTATCCAAACTTTGCGTATATTGCAAAGTATAATTGGATATATATCTTACCGAGTCGCCAAAAATAAGGGTTTTAAAGTTGTTGCATTGATTGAACAAGTCGGAGAAGTGGAGAGTATTGTTATTGTAGCTACTTACCTTTTTTACATTTGTGGCATTCCATATCACGGTGCTTAAATTATCACAAGTTTCAAAAGCACCTCCGCCAATGGTTTGCAATGAATAAGGAATCTCCACCGAGGTAAGAAGATTGCAATTTTCAAAAGCATACTCTCCTATATGCTTAAGCGAAGAGCCGAAAGAGACGTTTTCCAAAGCCAAACAACCACTGAAAGCTCTATTACCTATACGTTCCAATCCGCTTGGCAAATTTACCGAAGTAAGAATATAGCTATTGGCAAACGCATTATTGCCTATATATTTGAGCGACGAAGGCAACGACAAGGCTTCTATATTATCGGCCGAGGCAATAGCATTATCTGCTATACCTATAGTACCGGCAGGCAAAGCCAAAGTGCCACTCACCACCTTATCCATCTTTATAAGATGATTGCTTATATATAGTGTGCTATCCACCCAGTTGGCAGAATTATTATAATACGCCGAACCTTCGAAAGCATATTGTTGTATACATCTTATCGATGATGGCAATGAAATAGAAGCAAGATTATAAGTATTACGAAAAGCACTTCCTCCTATAAACTTAACCGACGATGGAATAGTTATTGAAGAAATTCCCGTACCTCCAAAAGCTGCATCACATATACTATCAACCGACGATGGAATACTTATTGAAGTTAATCTCCAACAAGAATTAAAAACACTACTCCCTATGCACCTCAATGAATCGGACAAAGTTACAGATTGCAAAGCAGCACAATAATAAAAAGCTGCTTCACCAATAGCTTTCACCGAGTTAGGTATTACTATTGAAGTCAATGCAGTACAATAATAAAAAGCATTTTCGCCAATGCTATCTATGGTTGCCGGCAAACTTATATTAACTATTCCATCGCATTCTTTAAAACATTTGTTTTTCAACCCTATCACAGTATAGGTATTCTGCCCGTAAGTAACAGTATCGGGTACCACCACATTGCCTGTAGGTTTTGTATATCCATCCCACGTGACACCATAATAATACCTATCATCGGCCGGTGCTACTACCTTTACCGTACGCGGTGCCACATCCGACACTATGGTGTAATACAACCTATGTCCGCTACTGCTAAGGGCACTAAAATCAAATGCCCATACATGGCCGACGGTAAACAGTGGCACCACAAGGGCTACTACATACTTTTTAATACTTAATATCTTGTTCATCGCTATAATGTTTTTATTATTAGCTTTTCTATTCAACCTATCTTTCCGCATATCACCATTCCTCCTTAGTTTTGTGTTTTAAAACTCTTTTCTTCGCCATAAAACACTTTTCCTGTTTCGTTGCATTTGGTGTAGGCTCTTACATAGTATGTGCTATTGCTTTGCAAACCGGTTATATCACAAATATAATCGCCTACTCCCACACCATTGCTTATATGTGTGTTTTCAATAGTTGGATTGTGTGTTTTGGCCCAGCATATACCTCGTTCGTCCACCATAGGATTTCCACCAAATACCACCACGCCTCCACTTATAGCAGAGTTTTTGGTAATATTACTTACATTCTTGGTGCGTATATCGGGGTAAAGCTCATCGGTGGTGGTAAAAGTTTTTTCATTGCCATAGTATGTACCATTTTCATCTATCACATACACGCGAGTGTAGTAGGTAGTGTTTATGGTTAATCCACCTATACTTACACTAAAACTATTTCCACTAAGAGTGGCTTTCGAATGGTTACCATCAGTAGTAGGTATACCCGAAGTATTCCAACATATACCTCGTTCATACACCGTGGCATTGTCATTGACAATTACCTCGCCACTCACAATGGCATTAGTGCCTATAATATCGGTGGCATCGCCTGTATATATTCTAGCCTTCGACATTTCGGGATCTTTGGCACACGAAACTATCATCAGTGCCACAAACAAAGGAAATATTTTTATTATATATCTCATATTCATATCTATTTTTTATCTATTAAACTAAAAAGTGTATCCTACACCGATACGTATTTCGCCATAATTGCCAAAGTTAGATACAGGTAATGCCCCATCAAGAGAGAATACAAATCGTCCAAACATCATCTGCATACCCAGCGAGGCTTCCAATCCTCTCACCGAATTACCATCAATATTTACCCAATTGCCATCACTCTTTTGCCACGAAAGGGAACGTATACCATAACCCACACCTGCTTTTATGTAGAACATTTTGTTCAAACGACGTATAACACCTGCTGTGACAGCAAAACGTGTAGTTTTTTCTTCGCCTGTATAGTATCCTTCGCCGATAGAAGCAAGTTCATGGTTTGCAAAGTCAAACGAGAAATTTGTCATAGCTGTCAGATACCAACCCCAATACTTAACGCTACCCACCGTAAGACCATACGACATTTGAGGAGCCAACGAATAAGCAATATTGGCAGTGGCAAAGAATTTGTTTACCACAGGTTGCATTGCCAAAGTTATGTTTGCCACCTTGCCATGTTCTAGCATCACAGTGGTATCGGTATTTTCGAAACCTTTTTTCTTGAGTACTATACTATGCTTACCTACAGCTATCAATGAGGCAGATTTTGTAGTACCATTGTCCTTATCATCTATATATATTGTGGCACCCTCTTCAGCACTTTTTATCATCATAAGAGCTGCAGGAATAAGATTTTTTAAATTAATAGTATGTTTAGTAGCACGCACTGCATCGTAGAGGTATGGCATAGCCAAATAGGAAGTATCTTTTCGAGCTTCCAATTTATGTCTGCCTTCCATTAAACGACCACTCCAGTCGCCTTTGGCAACACAGTCTCCATCTATATATATCAAGTCGCCGGCATTGGCTTCTATCTTTACAGTGGCGAACATTGGCACTAACGACACAGATATTTCTTTGTTTTGATAAGCCAATATCTCTACCATTTCGCTACTCGGCTCATACATAGGAGCAGTAACTCTATAAGAATGCTTTCCTACATCAATAGGGATACGTATTGCACCTTTGTCGAACGGCAACCCCTTGCCGGTGCTATCTATATATATCATAGCATCTATAGCGTCGCAACGTACTATAAGATATTGATCGGCTTTTTCGTTGCTAACAGCACGTTTGGTAGCTTCTATTGCTTGAGCAGTGTAAACATTTGCAATAGCCTCTACCTTAATCACCAATGCTACATCCGATTCGTATTCCAAATTTTTCACCTCAGCAAAAGCGTCCCAGTCTATACGCTTCATAGGCGAAGGTGTTATCAATGCACCCAAGTCGCCGGTAGCTTTGGTTATTTCTTTGTATGTATTACCATCGTCGAGCGAATAATACGCCTTAATATCGGCAGGATAGTCCAAAGCGTATGTTATCACCACCTTACCATCTTTCAGGTTAAAATCCAAGTTCGAAGCAGTTTGTGCCATTGCCGTACTGCAAATAGTAACCACGAGTATGACACAAAAGAGTAAAATTCTTTTCATATATCGTTATTTCAATTTTAATTGTTTCCAATCATCACCCCATTTAGGCGATGCCACCATTGTTGGTGTTTGACTATGTTTTGTTTCGCTTATTTCCACCGAGTTTTGGCGTACTTGTGTTTGCACATACTCGCCAAGTTCCAGCAAAGTGGCTTCTCCTTTGGTATCTTTCAACTTCTTAAGCAGATAATATGTAAATATACCATGACGTTGAGCCTTATAAGGATGAGCCGTTTCGTCGCCTTGAGCAGCCGAAAATACTATCACTTTTCCTTTAGGTTTATTGTCTTTGGCCACCACTTTTACAGCACGTGCATTTTGCAACATACCTTCACCACGCTTCGAACCGCTGAAACAAGCATCCAAAAACACCACTATACTTTGAGCAGGTGCTTCGGCAAATTGGCTATACATATCATTCAAAGCCACTGCCATCGAAAGGTCGCTACCCGAACAGTCGGTAGGCAAAAGGTAACCATCGAAGTTTTTGTCGGGCACTCCATGACCGGCATAATACACTATCAACGAGGCTTCACCTTTGTAAGCATCAAGTATATCGCGAGACTTTTTTAGCTCCGATTTTATCTTTCCTGCTGTAGCATTTTCGGAATATAGGATATGACTCTCAGGTATTCCCAATGTTTTCATGCAGTAATTTTTAAAACTTCGGCCATCATGCAAAGCATAATCAACATCTGCCACTTGGTCATAGTCTTCGTTGGCTATAATCAAGGCAAAAGTTTTGTCTTGCGTAGTGGTTGATACCGGAATATCTCTATCCACATTGGCAGCCCTCATCTCGGGAGTTTCTTGGTTTATAACCAAAGTTTTCTTCTTGGTTACAGCATTGTTTTGTGCCATACACATCATCACAGATAGACACATAGCCATAAATACTACTCTTTTCATGATAATTTATTATTAGTTAATTACTTATTATTTTTTTATTATTGTTTTTCTCTTATTTCGATAGGTACATAGTATATATACTTGCGGTCGCTCGGTATCTTAGCCATCCAACTTTCTATTTCTTGCCACGAGTTTTCGTCTTTATAATATGGGCATTCATCTTTGGTGAACACAAACACCAAATAATTTATCTCCACCCTTTTGTCGGTACTTTTGGCACATTCAAGATCCGAATATTCTAATATTCCATGCTTTTTGCCGGCTTCCAACACTTTTACTCCACCATCTATGTCATTGGGATATAAGCGATAGCCTAATTTATCATTTTCCATACAAAATATCTTTAGATAAGCATTGCGGTATGGCGTTACCTTAAACTCTATTTTATCTCCCTCAAAATATACACCTTTTATACCTTCAATGTCGGCAACAAAATCAGGGTCGGGTTCCAAACCTTTTTTCACCTTTGCTTCTATCTCACAATAAAAAGTCATCTCGCCCTTGTGTTCTGCACTATGTTCGTAGCCTTCGTTTATAACGTTGTATTCCACCAACTCTCCATTTACCTCATTCAACGACAAACTATTAAACGATTCCCCTACTTCCGATGATGCCATTCTTGTCCACACATTCACCATTTCGCCACACACCTTTTTCACCGCCATAGTTTTGGCTTCATTCAAAGCCTCGGTAGCAGCCTGCTTAAAAGTTACATCAGCATTGGTGGTAAGTATATACTCGCCTCTTACTCTCACTGTTTCTATCTTTTCCTTACCCGAAAAAGCCATCGTGGGTAACATAAAGAGCAACAATATTGCGTATAAATTTTTCATCTTTCAATGTGTTAATTTTTCAACCTATAGCTATACCTAATAACATCAATACTATAACTATTTGAAGTGCAAATATAAGATATTATTTTGATATGACAAAATTTAGTTATAAACTTTTGGTTAATTATCTGATTTATCGTAATATATATAATTGTTATTTTTTCAATTCTATCCAATAAAATTAAACTTTTTAATCATTTTTTATCTTTTTTTCAGCTCAAATTAGTTATTCGAAATACCATTGAGTTTTTTTTCTAATAACCGTCATTCGAAAATTATCTTTAGGCTGTTTCTAAAAATTGCTTTTCATGTGACTTTTAGAATGTAATGTCATTTCATCAAGAATGCATTTTTTTATAAGTTGCCGAAAGGTTGAGTCTCCGACATCGACACGTTGAGCAGATGGTATGCGATGCTTAACAGCATGATTTCCACAAACACTTTGGAAAGCTAACAGTTCAAGCTTGATATAAAAGTTTTATTGTTCGACTTCATCAAAATATTCTTTATCATCGATTTATTTTCGGGTTTATACAAAAAACATTATGTTTTGTTCCTTTTTTTCGTTTGGGTAGCGAGCCACAAAAGCTCATCGCTCAAAGCCTGTCGTCCGTAGTCTAAAAAAAGAAGAATCGGCGGCGCCGTTGTAAGCCCTACGACCTAACCACCCCTAAGTATACCCCTAAAGGGGGTATACAGGGGTGAGGTCGGGCTAACAACGGCGGAAAGCAGTTTTTTTACATACGATAATTGATAAGTTGCGAACCATAAGCTGGCTAAATTGGCGGAATTATGCAACAGCTACAGTCCGACTCGAAAGCCCACCGTTCGAGACTCAATACTCAAAGAAATTTTATAATCAAAAAAATCATTGCTCATTGTTGCCACGGAAAATATAAGTGCCACACTTTTGGGTCAAAACTCCCATGGTTACGGGTCGTAAGTGCCATAGTTTTGGGTCAAAACTCCCATGGTTACGGGTCGTAAGTGCCATAGTTTTGGATCGTAACCCACATGGTTTTGGACTACGAGCGGTGAGGCTTTATCGGACAAAGGACTTGAGTCAAACGACTAAAGGGCAAAGGACGAAGCCTCCCTCTTATCCCTCCTGAAGGAGGGAAGATAAAAGCCCCTTTAGGGGTTTGGGGCTCGACTTTCGTCCTTCGACTTTAGACTTTCGACGGACAATGAGCTCAAAGCTCGTAGCTCAAAAAAATAAAAAGAGATTTGCATTATCGCAAAAAAAATGTATATTTGTAGCCTGTATCGAAATAAAATATACTGTATAAACAATTGTTATAAAGAATATTAAAAAGATAAATATATGGAAAAACAGATTGTAATTTGTATGGGTAGTTCGTGTTTTGCACGAGGTAATAAGAATTATGTTGAGGTAATAAAGAAATATCTAAACGAACATAATTTGACAAATAAAATAGTTTTTAAAGGACAACTTTGTAGCGACAATTGTAGCAAAGGGCCTGTAATACAAATTGGAGATGTGGAATATTTTGAGCTCGACGAAGCTAAGTTGAAACGAATATTGCACGAAAATTTTGCCAACGAAGCCTAATTCTTTTGCCTTGTCAAAAAAAGAAAAAATAGTCAACTACAAACACAAAAAAGAGAATTGTTATGTCGAACAGATTGGAACCCTTATACACCGAAAAAAACAACTGTCAGGATTGTTATAAATGTATCAAAGAATGCCCTGTTAAGTCGATAAAAATCGAAAACACCAGTGCTTCGATACTTTATGAATATTGCACCTATTGCGGACACTGCCTCACAATATGTCCTGCCAATGCCAAAAAGCTACGCGACGACACACAGGAAATAATAACAGCGTTGCAAAACAAAGAACAACTGATTATATCATTGGCACCGAGCTATATATCGGAGTTTCCCAACGTAAGCGAGGACAGTTTTGTGGCGGCAGCCAAAGAAATGGGCTTTTATGGTGTTAGCGAAACAGCGTTAGGAGCCGAAAAAGTATCGCAAGCCACCAAAAAATGGCTTGAACAACAGCCACAAGGCGTGTATATATCGTCGTGCTGCACTGCAGCAGTGCATTTTATATGCAAATATTATCCCGAAAAGAAACATCTGCTTGCACCCATCGACACCCCTATGGTGGCTCATGCCAAGATGTTGAAAAAACAATATCCCAACTGCAAGGTGGTGTTTGTGGGTCCATGTGTGGCCAAAAAGAAAGAGAGCGACATGAACACTTCGATAGTTGATTATGCCCTTACATACAAAGAGTTTGTGGAAATGATGGATTGGTTTGGCGTTGATTTTGACTTCACCTCTCCCACCGAAAACGACAGCTTTATACCCCAACGAGCCTACAAAGGTCGCCTGTTCCCGGTAGACGGTGGCATGATAGCCAACCTAATGAACACCGAAGAAGTGGCAAGTATCAAAAACAGCAGCAACCCCATCTCGTATATGACTTTTTCGGGAGTGAAAAATATACGCGAAATAGTAAAAGATGCCGAACGCCTTGAAGCCTCCGGCAAGCTGTTTTTGGAACTGATGATATGCGAAGGCGGATGTGTAAAAGGACCGGGAACATTGCAAGAAAAGTCTGTGGCTTCGAAACGAATAAAAATATTTTCGTCGCTGAAAAAAGAGCAACCCACACCATCGTTGGAAGACAATCTCAAACTGTTTGACGACATAGATGTGAGCTATTCTTTTGACACTATTACAGCGCCTCCTGTTATAGAATATCCCGAAAATGAGATAGAAAACGCATTACAATCGGTGAACAAATTTTCGAAACAAGCCGAACTGAATTGTTCGGGTTGCGGATACGACAACTGCCGAGAGTTTGCCAAAGCACTCATCGATGGACGTGCCGAAAGCTCGATGTGTATATCCTTTATGCGTTCGGTGGCTTTCAATAAAACAAACATCTTGTTGCGAAAAATACCATACGGTGTGGTTATAGTTGACGAAAATATGCACATAGTGGACTCTAACGAAAAGTTTATAAACATATTGGGCGAAGACGCTCAGTTTATCCACGAAAATGTGCCCAACCTTGTGGGTGCCGATGCTCGAAAACTAATACCATTCTGGCAATTGTTCGAAAAAGTATTGAAAAACGGAAACGACCAATTGGAACACGATGTGAGATACAACGACAAATATTTGAATGTATCGATAATGACAGTTCAAGCCGGCAAAACGGTGTGTGGTATAGTGCAAAACATGCACGAACCCGAAGTGCGAAAAGATTTGGTTATAAACCGTACCCGCGAAGTGATATTGCAAAACCTCAAAGTGGTGCAACAAATAGCATTCCTATTGGGCGAAAATGCATCGTTTACCGAAACAATGTTGAACAGCATTGTAGAATCTCATGACGAAATTAAAAAATAAAGGCTATGAGCGAGAAAAAAGAACAAGTGCAGTACTTCTTCGAAGTGGGAATGTACAACGTAAACAAAAATGGTAAGTTTTGCTGTGGCGACACCTTTATGTCTCGCAAATTGCAAGACGAAAACCGTTTGGTTTGTGTGCTTTCCGATGGCTTGGGCAGTGGAGTAAGAGCCAATATATTGTCGACCATGACAGCGTCGATGGCACTCAACTTCTGCTTGCGAAACGAGCCTGTGGTGCGTACTGCCAATATTATAAAAAACACTTTGCCCATCGACTCGTCGCGAAACATCAGTTATTCCACATTTACAATAGCCGATGTAGACGCACTTACGGGCAAAGGCAAGATAGTGGAATACGACAATCCTCCGTTTTTGCTTATACGCAACGGCAAAGTAATGGAGTTGGAAAAAGAGTTGCTCGACGTAGATTATACATTCACCGACGAGGAACACCCTCCTGTTGGCAATGTATACCTTTATAATGTCGATTTTCAACCCGAAGATCGTTTGATAATGTTTTCGGACGGCGTTGTACAATCGGGTATGGGCATCAGCTCGGCCAACATGCCGTTTGGTTGGGGAGTAGACGGAATAGCGGCATACGCCGAAAGAGTGATAGCACAAAATCCTACTATATCGGCACAGGAGTTGGCTCATGACATTGTTACACGTGCTGTATTTAATGATGGATACAAATCAAAAGACGATATCACGTGCGGCACCATCTATATCCGCAATCCTCGCCGATTACTCTTGGTGTCGGGTCCTCCTTTCGACGAAAGCAAGGATAAATATCTCGGCAATATGGTGCGTGATTTTAATGGCAAAAAAGTAATATGCGGAGGTACCACTTCTAAGATAATATCGCGACAGTTGAACGAGCCTATCGAAGTGCCTCTTACCAACCTTTCACCCGATATGCCACCTGCTTCGATAATGAAAGGTATAGACTTGATAACCGAAGGTATACTTACCTTAGGAAAACTGAGCGAGCTATTGGAACACAAAGGGGCTTCGGATATAAAAGGAAACAAAACACCGGCTCACGACATATTCAATCTCTTGATGCAGAGCGATTGTATTTATTTCCTCATAGGAACAAAAATCAACGAGGCACACCAAGACCCATCGTTGCCTGTGGAATTGGAGATACGTCGAAATGTTATCAAGAGAATAGAAAAACAGCTGGAAGAGAAATTCCTAAAGGAAGTACATGTAGAGTTTATATAAGGTAATGATATGACAGACAACAAAAAAACGAGAACCACAATTGTGATTCTCGTTTTTCTATTATTTATTTTCTCTTGTTATATGGAATCGTCTATTTCTTCCGATTCTTCCAATATTTCATCTTCCAATATTTCATCGTCTTGCGATTCTTCTTTGGATTGGTGTGCCAACCATTGACCATTTAGTTTTTTCACCATCAATTCGCCTTTACCTCCTTCTTCGCCAAATGCTTCGTTATCCACATTGCCTTCTTTGTCGATAACCGTTAGCAAATATTGAACATTGGCAGTAGAGTCGTCGAATATTTCCACCGAAGTGATATCTACTGTGCTGTTGGCGTACATATCTCTAAAATCGCTATCTATCGAATCCATCGACATGCTCCAAAATTGATTTAATAAATCCAACAAATCGTATGTTTCGGGAGTGGCATACTCTTTTGCTTTCTCAAAATCACAGTCGAAGTTTATAGCACGCAAATAATTGGTAGCAACGGTTTTTATTTCTTTTTCGTCGCTGTTGCAAGCAGTTATCATCACAAACGAAACAACTGCTAACGATAAGATTTTGAATACTTTTTTCATCTTTTATTCTAATATTTAATTTGTTTTGATTTTGCAAAGTTACGAAATAATTTGAATTGAAACGGTTTTAGGCCGATAAAATATATATTTTTTTTCGTCTTGGTTCTACTCATACCTTTATAAATAAACATTACATGGTTTCAAAAGTTCCATTTCTATTCTCATTTGGCGAACATTATCTTTTCGCTATTAAACATCTTTGCCAACACATACGAGAATGCTGCGGCATAAACGATATTGATGGCGATGGTTGTAGCAACGTTAATCAAACTGTAGCTGAACGAGAATACGCCCGTCATGGCTTGAATGCTGTTGTATATAGGAATAAAGTACCACGATATGGCTGTTTGTGCGTTGCCACCGCCTATTGTTGATGGTATGCCCACTATCATTATAATCAGCATCAGTGGGAGCACCAGTGTGGAGGCTTCTTTCACCGTTTTGGCGTAGGCCGAAATGATGGAGATGACAGAAATAAGCACCAGCACTGTGGATAATATTATGCCCAGTATCAGCAAGTAGTCGGAAGTGGTGTATATGTTTGTAGGCATTCCCTCCATGGCACTGCCCATAAACTTGGGCAACGATAATATTACGCCCAAAAAGCTCGACAATCCGCTGATGAGTGCTATAAAGCTGAGGCTTATAATCTTTCCGAAAGCCAAGTGGCTACGATTCATTGGCGTAACAAGCAATGTGGCTATGGTGCCGCGTTCTTTTTCGCCGGCTATGGATTCGGGGGCTACTGCCATACAGCCCGAATAGAGGAAGATAATAAGCATGAATGGCAACATTGCCGACAGTATTTGTCCCATAAAGTCCTCGTCGGTGGCAAGGTTGAACTCCTCGTTGGCTGTTTCGTCAGTAAGTGCGTTGATGTTAAACTTGTTGCATATTGTTTCTTCGTAGGAGGAGAGTATGCTTCTAACGACTGTTTCGGCTTTGCCGGACTCCATGTTTGTAACATTGGAATAAATAAGAACGTTGGGAGCCGCAAGTGTGCTGTCCGATATATCGTAGTTGGCCATGGCACTGTCAAAGTCCGTCGGGAATGCTACCAAAAGTTCTATATCTTTATTCTCGATAAGGGGCTTTATGCTTTCGATGTCCGTAGTTGTAGCATCGGTAATGTCCATCTCTAGAGCTTCGAACATGGGCTGTAGCAGTTGCGGCATTTGTTGAACATACACTTTGGGGCGGTAGTCCTTGTCGCTCTCAAAGGTGTCTCTTATTCCGCCCACTACAAAGCTGTAGATAATGTATATGAGCAATCCCGGCATTATCACAGTGGTGAAAACCATGCGTTTGTCGCCAAAAAAGCGTGCAAACTCTTTCTTTATTATAGTAGTGATGTTGTTATTCATCGTTGCCTCCTTTCATTTCGGAATATATGTCAAAGAAACGGTCTTCCAATGATTTGCCGTTTCGGATTTGTTCCAAAGTGTCGCACGCCGCCATACGGCCGTCTATCACCACGCCCACTCGGTCGCACACCTTTTCCACCAGGCTGAAAATGTGGGTGGAAAGTATTATACTTTTGCCCATATTGCGAAGCTCCAAAAGGTAGTCGGTAACGGTTTTGGCGGTAAGCACATCAAGGCCATTGGTAGGCTCGTCGAAGATGATTATATCGGGGTCGTGCACCAGCGATATGGCCAGCGATACTTTTTGTTTCATACCCGTGGAAAGGTTGGCCACCTTCACTTCGGCAAACTTTTCTATACCAAAGCGGGAGAAGAGTTTCTGCTTGCGTTCGTTGCGGGTAGTGGGGTCTATTCCGTAAAGTTCGGAAAAGAAATCGAAGAGGTAGTTTGGTGTAAAAAAGTCTTCGAGTTTTAGTTCGCTGGTAAGGAAACCTATTCGTTCGCGAACCTTCTGCGGGTCTTTCACCACGCTGAAACCATCTACCACCACGTCGCCTTGGTCGGGACGGATAAGCGAGGCTATCATACGCAGAGTGGTGGTTTTGCCTGCTCCGTTTGGGCCCAGCAGCCCGAATATCTCGCCTTTGTAGGCCGAAAACGAAAGGTTGTCGACGGCAACCTTTGTCTTGCTGTTGGTCTTTTCCAACTTCTGTTGTTTTCGCGAAAGGCTGAACGTCTTTTTCAGCCCTTCGGCTACAAGTATTGTTTCCATATTTCAGTTATTATTTTTGTTTCTTCGAATGGGTTATTTTTTGAGATTAAAAGTTCGGTTTTTCACCCCTCCAAGGTCAGTTTCTTGACCTTCCAAGGTCAAGACGCTGACCTTCTAAGGTCAGCAAAACGACCTTTAAAGGTGTTTTTTTTGACAAGAAAAAGCTTTTTGCCATAAAGGCAATTTCGCCCAATCAGACACTCCCTAAAGCGAGGGCTTAACGGTTGATTTGTTTCGATGTTTTGTGGTTGCCAAATAGTTTGAATTGGAAAAGCTTCAGGCGGATGAAATGAAATATTTTTTCGTCCTTGTCCCAATATACAAGAATTATTATTGCTGCTATTATCAGCCCGATGCCGCCTATCAGTCCCGAAGGAGTAGGGCCAAGTATAAGATATGGCAAAAATTTGGGGTCGCCGTTCCAGAAAAATAGCGAAATACCTGCATAACTATTAACTGCTCCGTGGGCTATAACGCCGGGTATACAACTTTGTGTTTTAATACAAAGATAAGAGAATATGATTCCTAACGCAATGCAGAATAAGCACATAACCAATATACGAACAATAGGACCGCCCAAACAATTAATACCATAGTTGTGCCCCACTGCTATTACGGGTGCGTGCCATAGTCCCCATATAGTTCCGGTTATCAGTAGCATAGGTATGCGTGGCAGTTTGGCTGCCATTTTGGGCAACAGGTATCCACGCCACCCCCATTCTTCGCCAAAGCAGGTTATGAAGTTTAAGATAGGACCAAACAATACTGCCAATGCCAGCTGACTGACAAAGAGTGTCATTACTGATGACATCTTCGAGGGATCGGCGTTTGGCATAGCTTGAGCCATCGTGTTTTTTATGTACGAAGAATTGGGGTCGAACTGTTCGGGGAAGCATAGGTAATACACTACAGTTCCTATTGTGATAAGCACCGATGGTGCCAACCATGCAAACAGATAATACTTTATGTTGCCTTTGAAGTGTGGGCGAAGCCACGAGTTGCGGAATCCTTCGCCGGTGATAAGGCGTGTAAGCACCACGCATAGTGCCGGTATAAACATCACACCGGCAACGGCAAGGGTTACAGTGGCGTTGGTGCCATAGCCATATTGTTCTACAAGGGGGTATATAACTCCAAATTCTATACCAAAGGTGATAGCAAACACCAGCACCAAGAAAACGATTATTCTTTTTGTTTCCATAATTATCTATTCTTTATCTTTCTTTGTAGTTGATTTCTTTGGTAAACGTTTGTTTTTCTTCAAAGCTTCATTCAGTATCCATTCTATTTGCCCATTGGTGCTGCGGAACTCGTCCGCAGCCCATTTCTCGATGGCTTCGAATATCTCGGCATCAACGCGTAAGGCAAATGACTTTTTCATTTCTCAACTTTTTGAATTAATTAGTACAAGCTACCGGTGTTTATAACAGGACTTGCCGATTCGTCGGCACAAAGCACTACCAATAAGTTGCTTACCATAGAGGCTTTGCGTTCTTCGTCAAGTTCAACAATATTATCGGCACTAAGTTTTTTCAACGCCAAATCTACCATGCTTACAGCCCCTTCCACTATCTTTTCGCGAGCCGATATTATGGCGTCGGCTTGTTGGCGACGTAACATAGCACTTGCTATCTCTGAGCTATAAGCCAAATAGTTGATACGTGCTTCGATGATTTCTATACCGGCAATGGCCAAGTGTCCGCGAAGTTCTTCTTCCAAGCGTTCGTTTATTTCGTCGCCACCCGAGCGTAGGGTTATCTCATTGGGGTCGCCATCAATATTGTCGTAGGCAAACATTCCTGCCACTTTACGCAATGCAGCATCGCTTTGCACGCGTACAAAACCATCGAACTTACGCAAGTCGATAGTGTTTTTGCCTGTTGTACTAGCATACGACACTTCGAAACATGCTTTGTAGGTGTCTTTTATCTTCCAAACCACTATAAGGCCAATCATTATAGGGTTGCCCTTTTTGTCGTTCACCTTTATGGGTTCAACGTCCATGTTGCTTATGCGAAGATAAAGTTTCTTGCATACGAAGAATGGGTTGAACCAAAAGAAACCGTTTTCTTTTACGGTGCCTACATATTTTCCAAAAAAGGTAAAGATACCGGCTTGGTTGGGTTGAAGCAGTTTGAAACCAATAAAGTGGATAGTCCATAGTATGAGTAACACTATAGCTATTACTATTAGTATTCCTGTTCCATACATCTCAAAGCAAACGAACGAGAAAATGCTCGCTAGCCCCAATACGATGTTTACTAAAATATGAACGAAACCATTGTTTAAGATTGTAGGATTTTTTACTCGTTCTCTTGTTTCTGTTTTGTTTGTGTTTTGTGCATTCATTGTTCTATTGTTTTATGTGTTATTAAAGTGATATTATTTTGATATTACTTTGCAAAGGTATAAACTTTTTCTCATTCACGCAAGAATTATTTTTGTCTTTTATTTTATTTTACTATATTACAACTAATTAAATTTATATTTTTTATTTATCATAGCTATTTATTTGCTCAAAAAACATTTAATTTATCATATCAAAATATCTTTTTTTTATTTACAAAAACAGATAAATGGCATATATTGTCAATATTTCATTTAATAATCATATTATCAATATCTTATTTCATTCATAACATTTCATAACACAAAAGAGAGTCTAAAAACGTTTTTTTTTGCCATTTTTCTATCCATTTTATATTTATCCGGTGCTTATGTGTTGAAACTTTTAATTTTATAATATCTCTGATTTTTAGACATCTATATATATATATTCTTTTTTTTATTCTAAAAGATTTGCCATTTCGAAAAAAATTAGTACTTTTGCAGTCGGGTAAGTCTTGTACGACCAGCTCCCATTGAATCCCCCAGGGTAGGAATACAGCAAGGGTGTTTGGTTGTAGCGGTGCGATATAAGTAGCTTACCCTTTTTTTATTTCCTTTTATTTTACTCCTACTTTCAATAGTATTTATTTATCAACAAGTTAAAATAGTGTCATGGCCTGATGTTTCACTCGTTTAATATTCTCAAAATCTTCCTCAGGACGTTGTTGAATTTTCCTC
>JAFWZP010000064.1 GCA_017522255.1 Bacteroidales bacterium
CGTGCCAATTCTTTTAAACTTACACCTTCAAAATAGTGTAACTTAACGATGTCTATTTTCTCATCGTACTTGAAATTTTCTCTTCGTTTTCTTTTACTTTCTTTATTCATTTTGTTGACTTTTGTGTCAACTTTTTTCAGCGCAAGACAGAAAAGTTATCAATGCCCGCTGCATTTCTATATTTCAAACTTTGGAATCGCTTTTATAAGCATGTCTACGAAGTTTTGTAGTCGAGTCGGTGAAATTTATTAAACGTGTCTGTCGGCACAATGGATCGTGAGGTGGCGAAATCAGGAGTAGAATGTAAGAAAAAGAGGCAGCGAAACTTGCTTGTAGTTTCGTTGCCTCTTGCAGCAGTATTATTGGCTTGCTTATCAATCGGCATCCAAAGTATTGCTTTCCACCTTGGGTATGGCCTCTATAAGGTTTCGGGTGTATTCCTGTTGCGGATTGGCATATATGGCGTCGGCATCGCCCATCTCCACCACTTTGCCTTGTCGCATTATCATCAATCGGTCGGCAAGAAACTTGACCACCGATAGGTCATGCGAGATAAATATATAGGTGAAACCCCATTTGTTTTTAAGGTCATTGAGGAGGTTAAGCACCTGAGCCTGCACCGATACATCGAGAGCCGACACACTTTCGTCGCATACCACTAGCGAGGGTTTCAATGCCAATGCCCGTGCTATACACACCCTCTGGCGTTGGCCACCCGAAAACTCGTGCGGATAACGGTTGTAATGCTCCTCGTCTAATCCCACTTCTTTCATAAGGTCTATTACATATTGCTTACGCTCGTGGTTGTTGTTGCCACCTTTGTTCCACACCCTCAGCGGTTCTATAATGGCATCGCCCACTGTGATACGCGGATTGAGCGACGAATAAGGGTCTTGGAAAATTATCTGCACCTTGGGCCGTAGCATACGCATTTGCTTGGCCGAAAGGAGGTCAAGGCGTGTACCTTCGAAAGTGATGGAACCACTGCTTTTGTCTATCAGTCTCATCAAAGTTCGTCCCAAAGTGGTTTTTCCGCAACCGCTCTCGCCTACCAATCCCAATGTTTCGCCCCGATATACATCAAAGCTAACCTTATCCACAGCCGTCAAGCTCTGGAGTACCTTGCCTGTAAAACTCTTTTTCAACGGATAAGTTACCTCAAGGTCATGCACCTGAAGTATAGGAGGCTGCGAATAGATTTGTTTGTGTCGCAACAAGCGTTGTTCTAAGGTTTCGCATGGTGGATTGGCATCTGCATTTCCACTAAGATAATCAGCTACTGTATAAAGTCTTATCGGACGACAGTCCAACGGCGGGCGGCAAGCCAACAAACCCTTGGTGTAGGGATGCGTAGGATTGGCAAAAAGTTCGCCGGTCGATTTATGTTCCACTATCTCGCCTTTATAAAGCACAGCCACATCGTGGGCGATGTTGGCAATAACTCCTAGGTCGTGGGTGATGAATATTATGGCCATACCATACTTTTGCTGCAAATTGACCAGCAGTTCCAATATTGTTTTTTGCACCGTAACGTCGAGGGCCGTTGTAGGCTCGTCGGCAATAAGCACATCGGGGTTGCAAGCCAACGCCATAGCTATCATCACCCTCTGCTTTTGTCCGCCCGACACTTGGTGCGGATAGCTCTTCATTATCTTTTCCGGGCGTGGTATAAGCACCTCTTCCATCAGCTTCAACGCCTTAGTGTATGCCTCGCTATGTGAGATGTTTTGATGCGTTTTCAGCACCTCTATTATCTGTTCACCGCAAGTGTGAACGGGGTTGAGCGAGGTCATCGGTTCCTGAAAAATCATCGATATATGTCTGCCGCGATACTCACGCATTTGGTCTTCGGTAAGAGTCAAAAGGTCGGTTTTGTTGCCATCGGCATCGTAATACCATATATTACCAGCCACTCTGCATTTGGCCTTGCCAGGCAAAAGCCCCATCACAGCCATAGAGCTCACACTCTTGCCAGAGCCACTTTCGCCTACTATACCCAATGTTTTGCCACGCTCCACACCATAGCTCACTCCTTTCACCACTGTGCGAAAGCTGCCTTCGTGATAAAAATCGACAGTCAGATTTTGTATTTCAAGAACTTTATTACCACTCATTTGCATTAGTTTAAATATTGTTTTTGCGACTACAAAGGTACGCTTTTTTTTCGGATAAACGCCACTCTTTTTGCAATAGCTTTCAAAATAATGACACACAACACATGCCATAACGAAAAAATAACGTATATTTGCAAAACACAACATCATCACGACATGAATACAACAACCTTATACACAATAGGATTAATGTCAGGCACATCACTCGACGGATTGGATATAGCCTACTGCCGCTTTGAGTACAGCGACAAATGGAATTTTGAACTATTGGCATCGCACACCTACCCCTATCCCTCCGAATGGAAGGAAAAACTAAGCCGTTTGGAGCAAAAATCGGCATGGGAATATGCACAAGCGAATGTAGATCTTGGGCATTATTTTGGCCAAAAGGTCAACGAGTTTAAGCTGCAATATGGGGTGGAACAGTTGGATTTTATAGCTTCGCATGGGCATACCATATTTCATCGTCCCGATATAGGCATCACCACTCAGATTGGGGATATAGATAGTATAGCCGCCGAAACCGGACATTTGGTGGTGGGAAACTTTCGGACTTTTGATGTGGCTTTGGGCGGACAAGGGGCACCACTTGTACCTATAGGCGATGAATTGCTGTTTGCCGACTACGACGGTTGCATAAACCTTGGCGGATTTTCGAACATATCGTTCAACAAAAACGGCAGACGACAGGCATTCGACATTTCGCCTTGCAATATGATTCTTAACCTATTGGCAAACAAAATAGGTATGGACTACGACCGCGACGGCCTTGTGGCCAAAAGCGGAACACTTATAGAAGAACTATTTGAAAAACTTAACTCGCTGGAATACTATAGTCGCAAGGCTCCAAAATCGTTGGGTAAAGAATGGTTGGTAGAAAATCTTCTGCCTATTATACCTACCCATAGCCCCACTTCCGACCTCCTACGTACAGCCACCGAACATATAGGCTACCAAATAGCCTCGGTGATAAACAGCCATCAGCTGCAAAGCATAATGATAACCGGCGGAGGTGCATTGAACACCTTTTTGATAGAATGTATATCGTGCCGCTGCCCCCACACCAAGGTGGTGATACCCTACAAAGATGTAATCAATTACAAAGAAGCCATAATATTTGCCTTCCTCGGTGTGCTACGAATAAGCGGCATCAACAACTGCCTAAGCAGTGTAACCGGAGCCAAAGCCGACACCTGCGGCGGCAACATATCGGGGATATCCCGTTAAACCAACGAGTCAACAAGATGATAAAACCTTGTTGACTCGTTACTTTCTTATTCCACTCTTTTGGAGTGTTCTTGCAATAATTTGTTTATTCGCAAGTCCACCGCTATCTTGTCCAAAATGATGTGAGCTATTCGGTCTATCTCACGACCTTCGGAGTAGTCGGCAGGCGACACAAAGTTGGCACGTCCATCGCTTATCAGCTGCAAAGCTTTCTTTTTACGCCTTGCATCTTTGGGCTTATACACCGCCACAGCATGGCCACCATGTTCCTTTATCATCTTCATGCAAGGCACATCGGTTTCGCCGTCGCCAAAATACACCATACTTGTAAACGGGACAGGGCGTTCATCTTCGGGCTTATACTCGTTGATTCGGCTGTTGTCGCTCACCTCGTTTATGCCTTTGTTTATCTTGAAAAGGAATTGTGTTTTGGCAGTATAGTCCACCGCAACGGCAGGCCAATAGGCCACACCATCGATGTTGTAAAGAAACGAACAAGCAAATATCTTCTCAAATTCGCCGGCTATAGCCGTACCCTCTATCATCTCCTTCAGTCCCGACGAGATAATATAATGCTTCACATCCAAACCCTTGGATCGACCATAACTATTGATACGGGCAAACCATTGCTTCACTCCCTCAAAGAGTTCCACATCATTGCCAAAACGTTGAAACGATTCACGCTTAAGCGATATATTGTTGGTTTGAGCCATCTTTATCATCAAATTCATATAGCAGAGTATATTGCTTGCATCATTATCTTTAGAAAGGCGGGCATTTTCGGTCCAAAACTCATCAGCATTCTTACCTATGGCCTTTATAAAACCATATTCCTGCATATTATCGGGCGAAAGAGTGCCATCAAAATCGTATATAAAAGCCACAGTATCATATTTATTCTTTGCCATACTTCATTACATTTAATTGCTTGCAAAAGTACACATTTATTTGCAATTGGCAAAAAGTATGGCTACAAGCAGAACTAATAATTAATGTTAATATACAAGTGTTTAAGCACATGGTATATAAAAAAAACGTATCTTTGCCGATGCTTAAATAATATACAATTACGAAAAAGCTGCCATATTAGTCGCATTAGCAACAATTTGCGATTGATATACAGCAATAGAAACGAAGAAGAAATAACAATCAAAATAATATATACGAAATGAAAAAGCTGATATTATTAGTAGCCGTAGCAATATTTTGCGGCACAAGTGCAATGGCACAAAGTGTGGTGGAAGACGATGAAATATTTGTTGTTGTAGAAAACAGTCCCGAATTTCCGGGTGGCAACGACTCGTTGTATGCCTACATTGGTCGAAACATCAAATATCCCGAAGCTGCAAAGAAAGAGAAAATACAAGGTCGTGTTTTCGTTACTTTCGTTATCGAGAAAGACGGACAAGTGAGCAGTGCCAAAATTCTTCGCGACATTGGAGGAGGCTGTGGCGAAGAAGCAATCCGTGTAGTAAAGAATATGCCAAAATGGAAACCCGGCACTCAACGTGGCAAGCCTGTGCGTGTGCAGTTCAACCTACCAATAATGTTTCAATTAGAAAAGTCGACATCTGAGTCCAAATAAAACTAAAAAGCCGCTATCTTCAACATAAAGATAACGGCTTTTTAGTTTTTAGTATCGTTTAATATTGTGTAGTTTTCTATCGTTTGCCTTGCGAAAGTTTAGCTTCTACCGACATCGTGGTGTGTGGCACCACACGCAAACGTTCCTTGGGTATCAGCTTTCCGGTAACTTTACATATACCGTATGTTTTGTTTTCGATACGCACCAAAGCAGCCTTTAGGTCTTTGATAAACTTCAACTGACGTGCTGCTAACTTGGCATTCTCTTCTTTCGACAATACATTGCTGCCTTCTTCCATAAGTTTGAAAGTGGGAGCAGTGTCGCTAATGTCGCTTCCTTCGTTGGCTACTGCTGCAGTAAGTAGTGCCAAATTCTCTTCTGCTTTTTCTAATTTCTGAAGAATGAGTTCTTTAAATTCTTGTAGCTCTTCAGCCGAATAGCAGTTCTTTTCGCTGTTTACGTTACTCTGATTTGCCATAGTTTATTCCTTTTTAATCATCTGACAATTAATCTCTATACTATTCTGTGCAAGACTTTTATTCTTGCCTTTCGTGATGCAAAGATACACATTTGCTATCATTCTACAAATCGGATAACGCAAAAAAGCGTGTAATGTTATCAACCGACACAAATATTTTTCACTATTTATGCTACTTTTGGAACCTTTTGTCTGTTGATAAGTTTTTAATACACCTTATCAACCATACTTTTTATCCTCAGCAGTTCGGCCACACTCCAAGCTTGAGCCACTGCACCTCGTGGACTATGAGGCTCGTCGCCATCATATATTTCTCCTATAGTGCCTATGCAATTTTCTTTAATGGCAGCTTCCATATTATCATATATGGTTTTTACGAACAAAAGGCCATCGTTGCCATACACCCTAAGGTATGCTTCCACGAATGGTCCTAACAACCACGGCCATACCGTACCTTGATGATAAGCCAAATCCCTTTCGGCTTGCGAGCCACAGCAACGTGGATGATAATTAACATCGGAAGGCGAAAGAGTGCGCAGCCCTCTTGGGGTCAGCAATTCGGCTTTTACCTTATCCACCACAGCTTTACGCATACGTTCGTCGATAGGCGAATAGGGTAGCGACACGGCAAATATCATATTTGGGCGGACAGAAAAGTCTTTGTAGTCGGGCAAAACACAGTCGGCCAAGTAGCCATAATCGTCGTTCCAAAAAGCAGCCCGGAAGTGCAACGGAATATCTTCAGCAATGTCTATCCATTCGTTTACAAACTTTTCGTCGCCGGCGTATGTAGCCATCTCTATCGAAAAAGATATAGCATTGTACCACAAAGCGTTTATCTCTACAGCATAACCCTTTCGTTGCGTTACGGGTTTGCCGTCCACTATTGCGTCCATCCAAGTCAAAGCCTTGCCCTCTTCGCCTTGCCACAGCAATCCGCTATCGTCCATTCTAATAGAATAAAAAGTACCATTGCGGTAGTTGTTCAATATCTCTTTGCATACTGCTCCATATTTGTGCCACAAGCGTTTATAGTATCGTGTAGAGTCGGCATAGTGTTGCAACGTCCAAAAAAACCATAGCGAAGTATCGGCACTATTGTAGCTACTTCGGTCGTTAACCGAAATATTCGGCATCAAACCATGGTTGAGCAAATGCTTCATAGTGTCCACCACACGAGGTATGATATCTAATTGAGCCAACGATATTCCGGGCAACGATATAAAGGTGTCTCTACCCCACGAGCCAAACCACGGAAAGCCGGCTTTGATATTGACACGCTTATCCTTATCGGCAATAATAAATTGCTTGGCAGCCTTATGCAAACACGAAGCATAAGAACCGACATCGCGGCGATGAGCCAATTCTTTGTTAAACTTAGAGCGAATGGAATAAGGTTCCATTTCGGTCATCGATGCCGAAACATAAAGCATATCGCCACTATGCAAGGCATACTCCATAGTACCCGGAGTAAAAAGGTCTTCGGTAGCATCGTAGCCCCTACTCTCTTCTTGTGGATAATAAACATCGTGCCACCAATCGGGCGAATAGGTAAACATAGGAGGTTGCGACGATTGCAAAAACAATATATCAAACGGAAAACCTTTAATGATTTTTATCCCATTGCTTGAGTTTCGCACCGTTGGCATTTCTGCCCCTCCATGGTTGAGACTATGCACATTACGAAAAGCACAAAATGGTTGCAAACGAAGCACTATGGGCAGGGGCGTTTCCAATACTTGATAGCAGTAAATCAATTGAGCAGAATCTTGCATAAGCAATACCGTTTTGCGTATCTTCATTTCGCCACAAGCGTAGGTGTATTGCAGTGTTGGCGACACATCGGCCGCCACAACTACAGCCCTCTGCTTGGGCAATTCAACCCCGTTGGTAAACAACATCGAATTTAATCCATATTGTTCATCTTTGTAAACAATGGTTTCGCTCATACACGACAACACAACATGGTTATCACTGTCTATATGTTTTTGAGGAATAACCAACGCACCGTGATATTTGCGAGTATTGCACTGATACAACGTGGTATTATAATAACAACCAAGTGGATTTGTCATCAACACTTCTTTGCTTTGCAACTCCGTTTTTTTACTCAATATATCGGAATTTATATTTAAATAACTCATAACTACAACTATTTTGTTTGTATATAACAATAGTAGTACATTAGAGTTTTGGTTAGTCCGAAATATTGATTTGATTTAGGCAACCTCCCAAAATTCCACGTTCCGAGCAAGTGTCCATATCCTTCTTTGAACCTTTTCGTTGTTGACTCAGTCAATGTTTTTTTCTTGAAATCTTCTTATCCACCTCAAGTGCTTCTCAACCCTTGTTTGCCTTGCCGATGGGCTTGAATATTGCATGAGTTTTCTTGTAATATTAACACTTTTTTCGATATAGAATATTGTTGTAAGAAGGTGATTATGGAACAAAAAAAATAAATTTACCCGATTTTAAGGTCGATATTTCGAAGTCATTTTTCCGTAATTATAAATGCTTGATTTTCAAATACTCTATTCTTCATTTCTTGAGACTCCAATCTCAGCGTCTTGAGACTCCAATGTCAAGCCGCTGACATTCGAGTGTCAAGAGCTTGACATTCGAATGTCAAGACGCTGACATTCGAATGTCAGCAAAATGACTCTCCAAAGGTCTTTTTTTGACAGTGTATAATCAAAAAACTTTTAATGGTATTTTAACATTTTTATCTTCCATGAACTTCGCTTTGATTTTGCGTTCTTTTTCTCGAAAAATCGTAGTATTCCGCCAAACAGCCCGCAATGTATTTTTGTGAATTTGCCCAATAAAAAAACAAACGCCCCAAAACTGTTGAGAAAGTTTTTGGGGCGTTTGAGCATTATTTATGGTAGGTTTCTATTGTTTAAGTTCGAATTTGATAGGTATATTGAACTGTACTCTTACGGGTTTGCCTCGTTGTGAGCCAGGTATCCATTTAGGCATCATTTTCAGCACTCGCACCGCTTCCGCTCCGCAACCATAGCCTATGTCTCTAAGTATCTTTATATTGGTAATGCTTCCATCTTTTTCTATTGCGAATGTTATATACACATTTCCTTCTATCCCATTATCTATTGCCTCCTGCGGATAGCGTAGGTTGGAGTAGATGAAGCTAAAGAGCGAATCTTCGCCACCCGGAAATTGTGGTTGTGTTTCTACTACTGTAAATATTTCTTCTTCAATTTCTTCGGCTTCTTCGTTTACGGTTGTTACAGAATTAAGAGAAAGATTAAGGCTTGCTGCTGTTTCATTGCTGCTCGAAGATAGCCTGCGTGCGTTGCCCGTATATGTTACCATTCCATCTCGTCCTCCTCCCACTGCGTCGTTCGATACGCCTTCGGGCAATGGTAGTGGTTGTTTTACGGTTACCGGCTTGCCATCTTTTTCCACTACTTCTTCATCTATTGCTATGAAGGAGGTGTATTTGGTCATCAAGCCGTATTTTAGTCCAAGGCGTGTTATTTCTTTGGATATAGAAGAGTCGGCAGTGCTGTTCCACCATCTACTATCCGGATTTTCCATATAGTCCAGATACTTTATGCGTTCCCTTGCCCAAAGGTATCGTAGAGCCAGGTTGTTGGCAGATGGCTTTGCGGCTGCAATGTCGAAACTCTGTTTGTAGGTCTTTCTTCCTGTTTTGCCGCTTAGCGTAAGTGTTCCCTTGGCTTTGCCTTTGTATTTGCCAAATACGGTTATTGGCCGTTCGGCCATCAGGTCGGGAATGCCGGCAGGTTCCACGTCGTATATCTCTATGCCTTTGCTTTCGAGCTTTATGCGTGTAAGCACCGGAGTGTTTATGTAGTTGCGGAAACGTTCCACTTCTTTTTCGGTGTCTTGGAAATTGGTTATAAACAGCGGTTCGCCGTTACCGGCAAATGCCATACCCTCTATAAGGTAGCGGTTTACACTGCTGCCTATGCCAAAGGCAAAGAAGTTGGCATTGTTTTTGTTCTCTCTTATTATTTGGAATGCTTCTTGTTCCACAGCCACGTATCCATCGGTTATTATCACAAAGGTGCGGCTCACATCGTCGTCGGCTCGCGGTATGGCGTTGGCCATCCTCAAGGCTCCAAGCACTTCGGTGCCTCCTCCGCCTCGGGTGTTGTCCACAAACGATACTGCTTTCTTTATATTCTCTTCGTTGGCAGGCAGCGATGTTTCGTTTAGCAATCGGCTCGCTCCCGAAAACAGCACCACGTTGAACATATCGGTAGGTTTGAGGTTAAGCACCAGGTTTCGCATAAGGTTTTTGGATATATCCAGTGGCTGACCATTCATGGAGCCCGACACGTCTACTATAAATATGTATTCTCTTGGTGGAATGTCTTCTTTAAGCACTTGGGCGGGTGGTTGCACCATCATCAGGAAGAAGTTTTCGTGCTTGCCCTCGTATAGCATCACTCCCGATTCTATGCTCTTGCCTTTCAGCGAATAGTTTACAATCACATCTCTGTTGCCACCGTTTGTTTCTGCTTTGTTCAGCTTCAGCTCTATATGGTTTAGGTCTTTGTAGGTTACATCCATTCGGTGGGAGTTGCAGCCGATGTTCTCGATATGTATGGCCGAGTATAAGTTTAGTTTGAAATCGAATAAGTATGTAGGCATAGTGCCCTCGGTGGTGTATGGACTTTCGATAAATTTGTTGTCCTCGTTGTTTGGGTCTACTTCTTTGCCACTATAGCGTGGACCTACCACTGTTGGGTAAACAAAGGTGTAGTCGCCCTTTTCGGGTGTAAGCACTTCGGTGTAGCTTAGTTCCACTACAATGGTGTCGCCCGGAATAATGTTTGCCGTATTCATGGTGAACACATTGGGGCGGTTCTCTTCCAACAGCGAGGCACGCTTGCCTTCTTTCTTTGCTTCCTCATAGTCCTTGCGTGCTTTTTGTTTTTCTTCTATCACTGCACGTATCTTGCGGTTGCCTATGGTCATTGTCATTCCGTAAACGGCTGCTTTGGTCGACATTGGGAAGGTGTAGATGGCTTCCAGGGTGTTCTTGCCGGTGTTTACATACATTTGTGTTATCTTTACATCGGCTATCGTTCCCACAATCTTCACATCGGCGGTTGTAGATTTTAGAGGAAGCCTGTCCACCGCCGGGTCGTCGCTAAGCACCACAAAGTATGGCGAAAGGGTTTTGGTGGGATACTCTTCGGTTTGTGCTACGGCTTTTGCAAGAAAGCCAGCCAATAAGCATATTAGCAAACATGTTGTATGGGCTAAATATTTCATAATACTTTGAATTTATTGATTTCAACAATAAACGATTTAGTCAGAGAATTATTGCCTACAAGCAATTTTTTAAAAGAAGGGTATTAAAAAAAGAAGAGGCCGAAAAACCGACCTCTTCCTTACATGATGTAAAGTTTTTATAATACTATTGTCTTGCAGCAATAAGCAATTCCAACATCTTGATAGCGGCATCGCTGATAACAGTACCGGGACCGAAAACAGCGGCAGCACCTGCTTGGAACAAGTAGTCATAGTCTTGAGGAGGAATAACACCACCCACAACAACCATAATATCTTCGCGACCAAGTTTCTTAAGTTCTTCAATAACTTGAGGAACCAAAGTTTTGTGTCCTGCAGCCAACGACGAAACACCCAATACGTGAACATCGTTTTCAACAGCTTGCTTAGCAGCTTCGGCAGGAGTTTGGAACAATGGTCCCATATCCACGTCGAAACCAAGGTCGGCATAACCTGTAGCAACTACTTTAGCACCACGGTCGTGACCATCTTGACCCATCTTAGCCACCATTATACGAGGACGACGACCTTCCATTTTTTCAAATTCAGCAGTCATTGCCTGAGCTTTCTTGAAGCTTTCTGTTTCTTTTGTTACCGAACTATACACACCCGAAATCAAATTAATGTTAGCTTTATAACGTCCAAATACTTTTTCCAAAGCGTAAGAAATTTCGCCCAACGAAGCACGTTTGCGAGCTGCGTCGATAGAAAGTTCCAACAAATTGCCTTTACCTGTTTCGGCACATTCGGTAAGAGCGGCCAAAGCAGCTTGTACTTCTTCGTTGTTACGTTCTGCTCTAAGTTTAGCCAAACGTTTAATTTGAGCTTCGCGAACAGCAGTGTTGTCAACTTCCAAAGTTTCGATAGGATCTTCGTGATCCAAACGATATTTATTGATACCAACAATAACGTCGGTGTCAGAGTCGATACGAGCTTGCTTGCGAGCAGCAGCTTCTTCTATTCTCATCTTAGGAATACCACTTTCGATAGCTTTTGCCATACCACCAAGTTTCTCGATTTCTTGGATGTGAGCCCAAGCACGATGTGCTATTTCGTGAGTTAATGATTCTACGTAGTACGAACCGGCCCATGGGTCAACCACACGACAAATGTTGGTTTCTTCTTGCAAATAAATTTGAGTGTTACGAGCAATACGAGCCGAAAAATCGGTTGGCAAAGCAATAGCTTCGTCCAATGCATTGGTGTGCAACGATTGAGTATGACCCAAAGCAGCACCCATAGCTTCAACACAAGTACGAGCTACATTGTTGAAAGGATCTTGTTCTGTAAGCGACCAACCCGAAGTTTGGCTGTGAGTACGCAATGCCAACGATTTTGGATTCTTAGGATTGAATTGGCTTACCAATTTAGCCCACAACATACGAGCAGCACGCATCTTGGCTATTTCCATAAAGTGGTTCATACCTACACCCCAGAAGAAAGACAAACGAGGTGCAAAGTCGTCAACCGACATACCTGCATTAACGCCGGCACGCAAGTATTCCAAACCATCGCACAAAGTATAAGCTAATTCGATATCAGCGGTAGCACCTGCTTCTTGCATGTGATAACCCGATATAGATATTGAATTAAACTTAGGCATATTTTTCGAAGTGTATTCAAAAATATCAGCGATAATCTTCATTGATGGCAATGGAGGATAGATATAGGTGTTACGTACCATAAATTCCTTCAAAATATCATTTTGGATAGTACCGCTCAATTGTTCTTGACTTACACCTTGTTCTTCGGCGGCTATAATATAGAATGCCAACACAGGAAGCACGGCACCGTTCATAGTCATAGACACAGACATTTTGTCCAATGGAATTTGATCGAACAAAATCTTCATATCCAAAATACTATCAACAGCCACACCTGCTTTACCTACGTCGCCTACCACACGTTCGTGGTCAGAGTCGTATCCACGGTGAGTAGCCAAGTCGAAAGCAACCGACAAACCTTTTTGACCGGCAGCGATGTTACGACGATAGAATGCATTAGATTCTTCGGCAGTAGAGAAACCTGCATATTGACGGATAGTCCAAGGTCTCATAACATACATGGTCGAATAAGGTCCGCGTAAAAATGGAGCTATACCTGCAGCATATTTCAAATGCTCCATACCCAACAAATCAACGTCGCCGTATGCAGGCTTAACGTCTATTTGTTCGGGAGTTTTCCAATTCTTTTCTATTCCTTCTGCTTTTTCCCATTCTTGGAAAGAAACATGAGGTTTTTCTTGTGATTTAAAATCAACGTTTGAAAAATTAGGTCTCATTATCAATGTTTTATTATTTTATTCGTTAGATACAATAATTTGCAAATGTACGTTTTTTTTTCGGATTATTCATAGTTTTCGTCGAAAAAAGAATCATTAAATATAAATATTATTCAAAGTCTCTTTTTTATCACTGAATATCAATACATTTACATTTTATTTACTTTACATCTATTTCTTGCATTTTTTTCATTATTTCTTTGCGATTTTCTACAGCAGTATTGTAGTATCTATTACCTCTAAACCATAAACGGAAACGGCGGATTCTGTTATAAAGTTTTTTCAACATAAGTTTGCTACGCAAATACACAATCAACGAAATAGGCAGAAGTATCAAATAAATTAATATAGTCCACCACAGTCCGGTAACGCTCCACAAAATAGATGCCGTGATAATATACCACAAAGGATATGCCACCAACACACCCACTGCAAAGTGGAACGACGAGTGCAACATATAGTCTTTGATATTGCGAGTTATGAGCGAACTCATACTATATGGCAATACATTTATAGCCCAACCTATTATCACTATAGGCAACAATACCAAACTCAACAACAATCTCAAAAAGAATCCGAAACCGCTTAGTTTTTGAGCGAATATCCAATCTCTTAAATGCATTTTATCCAATGCCTTCGAATATTGACGAGTTTTTTTCATCAATGCTGCAAAGTCGACAGGATTTTGTTTTTCGTAATCGTCGAGCATTGCCACCACCTTTTTCGAAGCATCTAAATGGTTTGGGAAATAGCGTTGCGATTTACCTTCACGCTTCATTATTTCTCTGCCATACATTGTGCAAAGCAATTCGTATTCGTCGTAATAATCCAAGTTAGATATATCCAACATCAAATCTTTTACTATAACTCTTGCCCTGTCGGTGAGTATTTTTTCGGCACGATGAGGTTGTTCTTTATACAAGTCATACAAATCGGTAAACTCGAAAGGTTCACCAATAGTAATCACCAATCGTCCTTGCACCGAAAAATAATTATCGTAGTGGTTCGACATTGGCAATATATAAATAGGCTCTTTGAAGTCCATCATTTCGGCAGCACGAAATGCTATACGGGCAAAACCTTTCTTAAACGTTCCCAATGTATGGCAATCTTGATGTCCGGCTTCGGGAAATAGTGCCACCACTCCGTTTTCTTGCAATATCTTTGCCGATTGATTAAATATAGCATCATTCTCGCCCACTCCGGCACTACCCACATCGCGGGCACGGAAAGCAGGCATTATTTTAAGAAAACGCAAAGCCTTGGCAGCTATTTCTTTCTTGAATATATCGGCACGGGCTATAAACACCGGGTGTCTGCCATCTTTGGCAAAAGCGAATAATATACCCAAAGCATCGGTCAATCCATTTTGATGGTTACAAATAGCCACCACGGGCTTACCTTTGGGTATACGTTCTTGATGCAAAACTCTGTACTGACGATAATATACATTATTATGCATCAAATGAACATATTTATACATCAAGTTGTATCGCCAATCGGGCTTATTTATGTTTTCAAAACTTATCATCTGAGTTAGTATTAGTTAGTAACTATTGTTTTTTGTCCATACCGGCAGGCTTTGATATCGATTCTCTCATAGCAGTGTCGGCTTGTATATTTTGCATTTTGTAATAGTCCATTATACCCAAATTTCCATTGCGGAAAGCTTCAGCCATTGCTCTTGGCACTTCGGCTTCGGCTTCTATCACCTTGGCACGAGCTTCTTGTGCTTTGGCTTTCATTTCTTGTTCCGAAGCCACAGCCATTGCTCTACGCTCTTCGGCTTTGGCTTGTGCTATATTCTTATCGGCTTCGGCTTGATCCATCTGCAATTGTGCTCCAATATTTTTTCCAATATCTATATCGGCAATGTCGATAGATAATATTTCGAATGCAGTACCGCTATCCAAACCTTTTTGTAATACTAATTTAGATATCGAATCGGGATTTTCGAGTACTTGTTTATGGCTCATAGCCGAACCTATAGAAGTTACTATACCTTCGCCTACACGAGCCAAAACGGTTTCTTCGCCGGCACCGCCCACCAATTGTTTGATATTTGTACGAACGGTAACACGTGCTTTGGCTATAAGTTGTATACCATCTTTGGCCACTGCAGCCACCGGTGGTGTGTCTATAACTTTAGGATTTACCGACATCTGAACAGCTTTAAACACATCGCGACCTGCCAAATCGATAGCAGTAGCTGTTTTAAAATCCAAACTCATATTAGCCTTGTCAGCCGATATCAAAGCGTTAACCACTGCCGACACACGACCTCCGGCAAGATAGTGAGCTTCCAATTCGCTTTGATTCAATTTAAGACCGGCTTTGGTGGCCGATATCATATTGTTGACCACTATTGTGGGTGGCACTTTACGCAAACGCATAAACACCAGCTGCAACAACGAGATATGCACTCCCGACACTAATGCTTTAAACCACAATCCGATTGGCACCAAATATAAAAATATCACCAATCCTGCCAAACAAAGTCCTGCAATCAAAATAAAAAATAAGTCCATGTTTTTCTCCTTCGTTAATAGTTATATTATTTATTTGCTTGTTTTATAATTTTCTTACCGTAATTTTATATCCTTCTATTTTTATTATTTCTATCTCTTCATTTTCGTCGACAAATTCATTTATGGTATGCACCTCCACTATTTGTCCATTGATGGAAGCCTTGCCTGTTGGAGCCAAACGCGATAATGTTTTACCCCTTGCCCCTATCGGCAACACACCTTCATCGACAGTATTCACCTTGCCATCTATCTCGGTTTTCAATCCAAAAAAACGCCATGTCTTCGAACGCATAAAAAACACCAACAAAAGTATAGTAGCTACAACCGAGAGCACCAACACTATGTTTCCTGCCACTGTGCCATATACCGCATAACTCTGCCATACAGCTACTGCCATACACACTCCCCCCACAATTCCGGCAACGGCTCCCGGCAAAACCACAATTTCGAGTGTTATAAGCAACAACCCCACAATCAACAAAATAATAATAGCCGTCCAAGTCATGATTAATGTATTATTTCGGTGGTTAACTGTCTGTCCAAAAAAGCAGCGTGCATAGGTAACAACTTATCATATTCTCCGGTTTTTACCACACACTTACCCTTACAATGTACAAGCAATGTGCATTGCTCGGCTTGCACCTCGGAATGCCCGCAAATAGTTCGCAAAGCCAATATCACATAATCGAATGTGTGATAATCATCATTATATAGTACCAGTTTGCAACCTTCGTCTTCCAACGTATCTATGGCTTCCAAACTGTCTTCTTGATACTTTTCTTGTTCCATTTTCGGTATATTTGAATGTGCAAAGATACGATTTTTTTTTGATATAAAAAAAGATATTGCACATTAGTTTTAAAAAAAAGGCAAAAGAAATAATAATAACAAGTATTATGTATTATGCAATAAGCTATTATACAAAAAGATTTACATTTCCCAACAACGATTTATAACCCAAACAATGTGCAAAAAAAGGCTCGAATTTCTTCGAGCCTTTTGAATTTATGTAATTACAAATGAAATTAACGAACGATCAATTTTTCAACTTTCGAGAAGTTGCTGTTGGTCAAACGTACAAAGTAAGTACCTTTTGCCAAACCGGAAACGTTGATAGTTTTAACTTCGTTAGCATTAATAACTTCGCTAGAAATTACACGACCACTCATATCTATCAAAGTAAAGTTAACTTCGCCGTTTACACCTTCGATAGCCAATTTAGTTTGAGCGTTAGCAGGATTTGGTTGCAACGAAACTTTTACGTTATCTTCTACAGCGTTCAAACCAACACCTTTAAATATAGCGTGAAGAGTGTGAGGAGCTGTTACATCAGCAAGAGTATATTCATAGAAACCACCTTCTACATTGTAAACAGGGTTTTCACCATAAAGATCTAAGTTTTCACCATCTAATTGGATAGCTTCAACTTCATAAACTTCTGCGTTTGGAGCAACAAGGTAAGTGCGAGAACCACCGTTAGCAACAGAGTCGATGCCTAAGCATACTTCGAGAGTTGCACCATTGTAGATGTAACCCATAGCTGTATCATTAACAGTGATATTGATAGCATGTTTTTCGATATCTTGTCTTGGACCAACCAACATACGAATCATAGGAGCATCTTTACCTGCACTTGTTCCAAACCAAGTAGCAGAACCGGCTTCAGGAGTATATACGCGAACGTTCATACCCCAACCATTACCAAAACGGTTATAATAAGGAGCCAAGTTTTCATCTTCGTAGTAGTAAACAGCAGTGTCGGCACCACTTGCTCTATCCCAATAGCGGTTAGCATCAGAAGCCAAACAGAAGTATCCTTGTTCAGCCAATTCGTAACCTACGCGGTAAGTAGTGTTAGCTTTCAATTCGGGTTGTTCTGGGAACATAATACGGATAGTGTTGTATGTACCGGGCATAAAGTAGTTAGTTAGAGAATCATCCAACATTACTTCATCAGAAGTTACAGTGTGAACACCTGCACCTGTTTCTATTGAAAGGATATAAACACCGTCAGTAACCATAGAGTCAAAATGCAATGTTGGGCTTATTTTAACATAGCCTTCTTCCACATCGGTTGCATTTATAAGGTTAGGATCGGTACTTGCTACGTATTCAACGCCACGGATTACCCATCCTTCAGGAACTTCAGAACCGGTGTTCAAAGCAACGTTTACAGAGTAACCTGCATCGATATAGTTAGCTTCGTCGGTTAAAAGACCAGTAGCTGTCAAACCATGAATCCAAGAGCTGTATTGAGTAAGGATACCATTATCACGACCCCATACGCGAGTACCATCTTCTTCGGCTTCCAACACAGTGTAACGCACTGTATCGAATACGAAGTCAGAAGAGTCAGAACGCATACCCGAATAGATATCGTGAACACCTTCTGTAGAAGCATAAGAATTAACAGTACCTGCTAAACCTAATCCTAAAACAGATTGGTCACCGCTTGTGTTGTTTACGTCGTAGCTTTGATCAACGAAAGAATAGTGGAAAGTGTATACATCAGGATTGATAACAGGGTCAACAGCAGTAGTAGCTATTTCAGCACCTGTGTTAGCATCTTTTACATAACCTTGAATGTTGGTTTGAGGAATAAGACCTGTATTTCTGTACAAAGCATACCATACAAGAGTATTAAAATTCATTCCTTCGGGAACCAAGTGATAAGCGCCATGGTAGTATTGTTCTTTAGTTACAGATATGCGGCTGTCGGCAGCACTTTCTACTGTAACGTCGTCGATAAACCAATAGTAGCCATAAGTACCACCATTAGCAGAAGCAGAATACCAACGTATTCTCAAATCCAAATCTGCTTGGTTAGATAAACTTGTAGGCAAAGCAACTCTTTTCCAACCAAAAGTACCATCATTAACGGCTACTTCAATGTTTTTAATGTTGAATTCCAATGTATCCCAAGATTGACCATTGTTTGTAGAATAGTCGATGCAGCAAACGTCTGCATTAAATTTTTGATAGTATTGGAACAATTTAAGATCCAATGCAAATTGCGAACCATCAGTAACGGTGTTAATGTCGTTGATTTGAATATATGAGTTGAAAGTACCTGTTGCATAGCCATTGATATAGTCAATCATAGACATAGCCATAAGACCATTAGCCGGAGTAGCAGAAGTAAAGAAATCTAATGTTGGGAACCAGTTTTGGCTAAACATAACCACAGCTTCGTTAGCTGTAGCAGCAGCAGCACAAGAAGCAGCCGAAGTATCAGCTAAACGGAACCATTGTGCATAACCTTTGTTTTGAGTGTGTTGAGGAGAGTAAGAGTTTGCTCCCATTGTTCCTACAGTGTAAGCTGAAGTATTAGAAAAGTCTACTGTTTCGAATACTTCAGTTTTTGTGAAGATTGAACCTTTAAAAGTTGCTTCGTTTTGATAGCTGTCATCAATTTTTGCAACTTTTTCAACTCCGTTGCTTTCTAACGAAGCACGAGTTGCTTTTTTTGCCGGCATTTGTGCAAATACTAACGAAGTACACAATGCAAGACCTAAAGCCATTAATGTTTTTTTCATTGTAATTGATTTTTGATTAATAAAAAAATTTCATTTTCATCAATAAATTCGCACCTTTTTATTCAACTTTATATTGTTTATAAAGATTTATATTTCACTAATGCACAATACATTACAATCGATATTCACCACAAAGTTTCAAAATTGGCACTATTCATTTTCAACTGCAAATTTACACACATTTCGCTATTCAAGCAAGTGTTTTTTATTTTTTTAGCGATATTTTTTTCACCACAAGAGATATTTCGGACAAAAAAGAATTAATTTACAAGCATTTACATGGCAAAAAAATATTTTATTTCTCCACTATATTTTTGCCACGGAAATACTATATTTATACGTTTTTTATTATTTTATTTTAGAATACTGAGTATCTGACATTTCACATCATTTGCCCGAGCGCGAAATTTATATTGCCAAGAGTGGAAATTTACATCACGACGTTGTGTAAAATTCCTCGCGACGTTGTTGTTGCTACATCACGATGTTTTTCAAACAACATCGCGAGGGATTTTCGGCATAGAAATTGCCTTTATCACACCGGGGTTTCAGATATTTGACAATAGGGTATAAATTCAACAACAGTAGGGTGTAAATAATTTTATACCCTACCATCATTTATTGCAATTTCTAAAGGTAATTTCTAAAGAGTAACCATAACCTCTTCAGTCTTATCCAAACAGATATCCACATCATTTTTTGGAGTGCTTATTGTTGTGATATTGAATTTTTTCTGCAAAATATCAAGAACATTTTCAGATAGAAAAGCCGGCAAAGTGGGTCCCAATTTTATATTCCTGACCCCCATATACAATAATGCCAAAAGTACTATTACTGATTTTTGTTCGTACCAAGCGATATTATAAAATACCGGCAAATCATTTATATCTTCCACATTCATAGTTTCTTTCATACGTTGCAGAAACAACACTATTGAATAAACATCGTTGCACTGCCCTGCATCTATCACTCTTGGCATACCATCTATCGAACGCAAATTGAGTTTATTGTATCTATATTTGGCGCACCCTGCCGTAAGTATCATAGTATCAGATGGTAGAAGTTGTGCAAAATCGGTATAATACTCTCTGCTTTTCATTCTGCCATCGCAGCCTGCCATCACCACCAATTGTCGTATATTTCCGTTGTTCACAGCGTCCATTATCTTATTAAAAAACAGGCTCAACTGTCTATGTCCAAAACCTATTATTATATTTCCATACTCTAACTCCTTTGGAGGAGCACAATGTTTAGCATGTTCTATTATTTTGGAAAAATCTTTTGGCTTACCCTCCTTTCTATCATCTATATGGAGAGAATTTTTGAGAGAAGCCACACCCGTCGTGTAAATTCTATTTCGATATGTAGAATTTTCCGCAGGAGGCACTATACAATTGGTAGTAAACAATATAGGTCCCTTAAATGCAGCAAATTCTTCGGCTTGCTTCCACCATGCGTTGCCATAGTTACCCACATAGTGCTCATATTGTTTAAAAAAAGGATATGCAGCCACGGGCAACATTTCGCCATGAGTGTAGACATCTACACCTTTACCCTTTGTCTGCTCCAATAGTTCTTCCAAGTCTCTCAAATCGTGTCCTGTAACCAAAATGCCTGGATTTTTTCTTACACCAATATTCACCCTTGTCATTTCGGGGTTGCCGTATGTATCGGTGTTGGCCTTATCCAGCAGTTTCATAGCTTCGAGACCTACACGCCCTGTTTCGAGCAGCAAATCGGTAAGTTGCTGTATCGAAAGGGTTTTCATAACCAAAGCTGCCATCACTTCATCTACATATCTGTCCACAGCCTTATTGCTGTAACCCAACGCTTCGGCATGATACATATAAGCGGCAATGCCTTTTATACCATAAAGAATTGTTTCGCTAAGCGACCGTATATCAACATTTTTTTCGGTGAGTACTCCCAATGTTTTAGCCTTTTTTTCGTATTCGGGCACACCGCCATTCCACATCACAGCATCAATATCGGGCACCCTCACATTCATAGCCTTGGCTCTCGACTTTAATTTATTTTTTATTTCCATTCCTTTGGCTATCTGCCGCTTGATGTCATCGGCATCAAAATTGGCATTCGTAATTGTTTTAAACAACGAAGAATATACAAAATGATTATCCTCATCTTTAAGTTCTTCGACCGGAAAATTGGCCCTGATAACACATATACCCTTGGTAACATAAAGCAACAAGTCCATAAGCGACGACAATCCGGCATCTTTTCCGCACACACCTCGTGATGCACAGCCCATACCTTTATAAGTTTCTTGGCATTGAAAACAAAATATTTGATTTTCCATTTCTTTCGTTTTTAATTTTATACTTATCCAAAAACAACTATACAATGTAAAAAGTTGACAAATAAAATATTTTTATGCCATAAAGAAAAAAAATTGTATATTTGCAAAACGAAACGACACACATAAAACATACATATATACTTATAAGAATAATAAAATCAGTAAATAATATACGATGAAAAAAATCTTTATGTACATTGGAACAGCCGGACTATTGTTTGCATGTAGTCCCAAAGAACAAAAAGAAAATTCGTCAGACAACTTTAAATACCTTGTTGATGAATTTGCCGACCTTAAAGTAATGCGATACCAAATACCAGAATGGGACTCGCTAAGCCTACAACAAAAAGAATATATCTATTGCCTTGGCGAAGCAGCAAAATATGGTAGAGATATTATTTGGGATCAACACTTTAAACATAATTTGACAATCCGAAAAACGTTGGAAAGTATACTCAACACCTATTCGGGCGACAAAACAGCCACCGATTACGAAAACTTTGTAGTATATGCCAAACGAGCTTTCTTCAGCAATGGCATTCACCACCACTATGCCGAAGATAAATTCTTTCCCGAATTTTCGGAAGAATATTTCGCAACGTTGATTAAAAACAGCGATGCTTCGCAACTACCTTTGAAAGAAGGCGAATCGGTTGAAGAATTTATCAATTTCATCACACCTGTTGTCTTCGACAAAGAAATGTATAAAACACGTCGCAACAGCGGTCAAGGAATAGACATAGTGGCCACCTCGGCAGTAAACTTCTACGAAGGAGTATCACAAAAAGAAGCCGAAAACTTCTATGCCAAAATGCAAGACCCCAAAGACGAAACACCAATATCGTATGGTTTAAACTCAAAGTTGGTGAAAAAAGATGGCAAAGTATGCGAAGAAGTGTACAGTGCCAACGGATTGTATGCCGAAGCTATCAACAAAATAATATATTGGTTAGAAAAAGCCAACGCCGTAGCCGAAAACGAGGCACAACGCAACTACACCAATCTATTGATAGAATACTACAAAACCGGCGATCTTAAAACATGGGACGACTACAACGTGGCATGGGTTCAAGATGTGGAATCGACAGTGGACTATGTAAACGGATTTATCGAAGACTATAGCGACCCACTAGGACGCAAAGCCACATGGGAAGCCGTAGTAAACTTCCGCGACTTTGAAGCCAGCAAACGTTCCAACACCATAAGCGACAACGCACAATGGTTTGAAGACAACTCGCCTGTCGACCCTCGTTTTAAGAAAAAAGAAGTAAAAGGAGTATCAGCCAAAGGTATCATAGCCACCACCTTGGCCGGCGATTGTTTTCCGGCACCTCCTATCGGTATCAACCTTCCCAACGCCGATTGGATACGCAAAAACCACGGCTCTAAATCGGTTACCATCACCAACCTTATGGAAGCCTACGACAAAGCGGCCGAAGAATCGCCCAAAAGCATGCTAAGCGAATTTGCTTACGACCAAACCGAAATAGATCTCTGCAAAAAATATGGCTCACACACCAGCGTAGTACACACCGACTTGCACGAATGTCTTGGACACGGTTCAGGTCAACTATTGCCCGGAACACAACCCGGTGCATTAAAAGAATATAACTCCACATTGGAAGAAGCTCGTGCCGACTTGTTTGGTTTATACTATTGTGCCGACCCAAAAATGGTAGAACTTGGCATCATGCCCGATGCCGAAGCCTACAAAGCCGAATATATCTCATTCATTCGCAATGGATTGATGGGACAATTGGCACGTGTGGAATTGGGTAAAACAATAACCGAATCGCACATGCAAGATAGAAAACTTATCTCGGAATGGTGCTACGAAAACGGTAAAGCCGACAACGTTATAGAAAAGAAAACCAAAGATGGAAAAACATATTTTGTAATCAACGACTTCGAAAAACTTCGCGACCTTTTCGGACAATTATTGAGCGAAATACAACGCATTAAATCGGAAGGCGACTACGAAGCCGGTAAAAACATGGTTGAAAAATACGCAGTACAAGTAGACCCTGAACTACACAAAGAAGTAAAAGAACGCTACGCCTCACTTGGAATAAAACCATACGGAGGATTTATCAACCCCGAAATAGTGCCGGTTGTAAAAGATGGCAAAACAGCGGATTACAAAGTAGAATATCCAACCGACTTCTTGCAACAACACTTGGATTATGGTAAAAAATATTCCACCCTTAACCCCACTCGCTAATAATAACTAATAGTTATAAAATAATGGCGAGCCAACTTAGTTGGCTCGCCATTATTTTATAACCCAAATCTATGCTGTTTTATAACACCCCTATTCCGACAAAAAAGTCATCACTCTCTTGTTAAATTCTTCAGGATTCCTCAAAGCTACAAAATGGTCTCCTTCTATAATTTCGAATTCCGAATGGTTTAAATTAGCCGCTATAAATCCGGAATGCTTTTCCCTTATAATATCATTAGTACCTACTATCACCAAAGTCTTAGCCTGTATCGCTTTCAAATCATCAACCGAAATATTCGGTTCTTTCACCATAAGTCCCAACAACTCCGCTTTTTTCTTTTGATTAGAACTACACCACGACAATATCTTTGCAAATACATATTTTATCTCAATAGGTATCTGTTCGGAATACTTCACACCTCTTGGATTAAGATTTGCTCCATTCAAAATCAACCTATTCACACGTTCCGGATACTTAATAGCAAAAGTCATTGCTACATTTCCTCCATCCGAGAAACCTAAAATATTAGCCTTTTCAATATTATGTTCATTCATAAAGTCCAACAAATCTTCGGCAAACTGAAGAATAGTAAATGGCTTCACACCACGAGGTGTATTACCTTGACCTCTTGTGTCAATAGCATAAACATGATATTTTTGAGCAAAAACATCTATTTGATGTTTAAAATATCTACTCTTACCCCCATTGCCATGAAGCATAATAATAGTTTCGCCATGACCTTTTTCGATATAATAATGTGTAATATCCATAACTCGTTTATAATTTTCAAGATTCGCATACATCTTTATTTATATACAAAAAAAGGGAACCCTATTATGGATTCCCTTTATAAAAGATTGGCAGCTACCTACTTTTCCACAAACAAGTGCAGTATCATCGGCGTTAAAGGGCTTAACTTCTCTGTTCGGAATGGGAAGAGGTGAACACCTTTGCTATAGCCACCAAAATATCTTTCTTAAAC
>JAFWZP010000065.1 GCA_017522255.1 Bacteroidales bacterium
AGTTCTTTTTATACCACTCTAGAGTCAAAATCTTCCTCAGGACGTTGTTGAATTTTCCTCGCGTAGTTGTTCGAACAACATCACGACAATGATAAAATTTCCTCACGATGATATGTTCACTCTCTCATTCCAACGACATACTTTAGAAACATTTACCCGAAAACATATTATAAAGGCAATTTCTAAAAATTGCTTTGCAGGTGATTTGCGAGTTTTTGCCAAAAAGATTTCTACTTTCTTTTGATTGAGCATAGCGGGCTATGCGATTGAAAAAGAAATAGAAATAGTTCGGTAAAAAACGCAAAGCACGCAAAAGTTTAAAAAATAATTCTTCTAAATTACTGAAACGTGGAATTTTTAGAAGTTGCCTAAAATTTAGAAGCAAGGAAAATAAATAAATTGAATAAACGTTAGATAGCAAACAAAACTGAAAAAAGAGATGATAAAAACAAACTACCATACACACTCGTGCTACTGCGACGGCAAAGGAAAGATTAGAGAATATATAGAAACAGCTATAAGCAAAGGCTTTACACACTTAGGCTTTTCGGGGCATGCTCCTGTGCCTTTCGACAACACCTTTGCTATATCACAAAACGAATATAAGAACTACTGCAACGAAATATCCCTACTAAAAGAAGAATACAGAGATAGAATAAAGATATTTCTTGGATTGGAAATAGACTATATTCCCGGCATACTAGACAATTTTTCAACACTTATCAACGAAGGCAATTTGGATTACTGCATTGGGTCGGTACACTTAGTAAACAAAAACAATGACAATAATTTATGGTTTATTGACGGCAACAAACAAGAAACCTACGATGAGGGACTGAATCGAGTGTTTGGTGGCGATATAAAAACTGCTGTTAAAGCCTTTTTCAGGCAAACCAACGACATGCTTGTATCTCAACGCCCTGACATTTTAGGACACTTCAACAAAGTGGTGATGCACAACAAAGAACGCTATTTCAAGAGTTCGGATAAATGGTTTATCGATTTGGTATGCGAAACCTTAGAGATAGTAAAAAGTACAGGTTGTGTGTGCGAAATAAACACTCGTGGACTATACAAAGGTAGATATAATGACTATTATCCCTCTAAAGACATAATACATATTATGAATACAATGGAGATACCCGTTGTAGTATCTACCGACGCACATTGTCCCGACGACCTCGATAAATACGAAGGCGTATTTGAGTTTTTAAAAGCAATAAATTATCGCCATGTGGTGTACCTTGATAAAATATGGCGAGAAATAGTTTTTTAATAAACAAAAAAAGCGTATCTTTGCACAAGTGTTCGAATGTACAATAGACGTTATATTCATCTTATATTCAAAAGACTATAAAGAAAAAATAATGATTTATCGGCATTCGATTTATTATTAAAAACAATTACAAAATACAAAAACAAACAAAAATTGATATGAGTTTTATATCTACAAAAAATTTAAAAGGAGATATTTTCGGGGGTATAACGGCCGGTATAGTTGCCTTGCCATTGGCATTGGCATTCGGTATTCAAGCCTTTGGAGGCATCAACGACCCCGCAGCTAGTTCGATAGGAGCATTGGCAGGATTGGTAGGCGCCACAATGTTAGGTTTTTTTGCAGCCTTATTTGGTGGCACACATTCTCAAATCAGCGGACCTACCGGACCTATGACAGTTATCACAGCTACCTTGATTTCGGGAGTATGGGCCTCGTCGGCAAATCCTAGTATATCAGAAGTGCTTATCTCTATGTCGTTAGCCGGCATATTCTGCGGATTGTTTCAAATACTATTTGGCACAATCAAGATAGGTAAATACGTACGCTATATCCCCTACCCTGTGCTTTCGGGTTTTATGAGCGGTATAGGTGTTATCATTATCTTACAACAAATATACCCATTGTTTGGTCTCAAATCACCTGTATTAGTGGTGGATATGATTACGCAACTACCGTCTCGTATACAAGAAGGATTTAACTTTGTAGCCTTATTATTAGGTTTAGGCACTATAGCAATCATATACCTATTCCCTTTTATAACAAAAAAAGTACCTTCAACATTGGTGGCTCTTATTATTATCAGCGTGGTTTCGATATTTATCAACTTTCCTTCACGCCTCACTATTGGCGATATTCCATCGGGATTTCCAATGCCATTCTTTGCCAAAGAAGGTATCGACTTGGGCGGCATTGATTGGATGACAGTACTTAAAGCATCTATCATACCAGGCCTTACATTGGCCGGCTTAGGTTCTATAGACACTTTATTGACATCTGTTGTGGCTGACAATATTACCAAAACAAAACACAATAGCAACAAAGAACTTATCGGACAAGGTATAGGTAACATGATAGCAGGTTTGTTCTGTGGTTTATCCGGAGCCGGTGCAACTATGCGTACTGTAGTGAATGTAAAAAGTGGTGGACGCACTCAAATATCGGGTATGATACACTCGTTATTACTATTAGCGATATTATTGGGATTAGGCTCTTTAGTAAAATATGTGCCACTTTCTGTATTAGCCGGTATCCTCATCACCGTAGGTTGGGGTATTATCGACTTTAAAGGCTTCAAAGATTTGCTCAAAATACCACGTGCCGATGCTGTAGTTCTTCTTACTGTATTCTTCCTTACCGTATTTGTTGATTTACTTGTAGCAGTAGGTATAGGTATGGTAATAGCTTGTGTGCTATTTATGAAACGCGCCGGCGATTTGGTAGAAGAAAGCTATCAATCGGGCGAAATATCCAACTTCGACAAAGAATCGCCATGGGCCGATGAACATGGAATACCAGAAGATATACGTCATCAAATATATATTCAACGTCTTAATGGTCCTATTTTCTTTGGTTCCATCACCCGTTTCCAAGAAGTTATGCACGATGTACCTGATGATGTAAAAATTGTCATCATACGCATGAGACTTGTATCGTTTATGGATCAATCGGGACTTTATGCTATGGAAACAGCCATAAAAGACTTACAAGCACAAGGCATAACAGTGTTGATGACAATAATACAACCACAACCCATGTATATGCTTAAAAACATGAATCTTATACCCGATGTAGTACCCGAAGAAAACACATTCAAAAGTTTTGAAGAATGTACTGTTTTCTTGAAGAATTACTTCGAGAATAAATAATAAAAAATAACATATTGATATATAACATATTGCAAAGAACAAAATAATTAATTTGCAATATTTTGTCAATAATCGGAAAAAAAATTGTAACTTCGTACTTCGAAACAAAACAAGTAAATAATATAAAAACACGTATTATGAATAATATAGATTGGAAAAACCTTCCATTTGGTTACATGAAAACGGATTACAACGTTCGTTGTTATTACCGTGATGGAAAATGGGGTAAAATAGAAACTTCTTCTTCAGAAGAAATATCTATTCACATGGCAGCAACATGCTTGCACTATGGTCAAGAAGCATTCGAAGGCTTAAAAGCTTTCCGTTGCAAAGATGGTAAAATCCGCATCTTCCGTTTGGAAGAAAATGCAGCACGTTTGCAAAGCACTTGTCGCGGTATTATGATGCCTGAATTGCCAACAGAATTGTTCCGCGAAATGTGTATACAAGTTATCAAAATGAACGAAAGATTCTTACCTCCTTATGGCGAAGGTGCTTCTTTGTATTTGCGTCCATTATTGATAGGAACAGGTGCTCAAGTAGGTGTAAAACCTGCTAACGAATACTTGTTTATGATTTTTGTTACCCCTGTAGGACCATACTTCAAAGGTGGTTTTATGGCAAACCCATACGTTATAACTCGCAAATACGACCGTTCTGCTCCTCTTGGAACAGGTGTCTACAAAGTGGGTGGTAACTATGCAGCCAGCTTGCGTGCTCATACCGAAGCATGTGCAGGTGGACAATACGCATGCGAATTTTACTTAGACGCTAAAGAAAAGAAATACATCGACGAAGCAGGTGCAGCCAACTTCTTTGGTATCAAAAACGATACTTACATCACTCCTGAATCGACTTCTATCCTACCTTCTATCACCAACAAGAGCTTGATGCAATTAGCACAAGACATGGGTATGAAAGTAGAACGTCGCCCAATAGCTATCGAAGAACTTGCCACTTTCGAAGAAGCCGGTGCTTGCGGTACTGCTGCAGTTATCAGCCCTATCGAACGTGTTGATGACCCCGAAATGGGAACATCATACAACTTCGGTAAAGAACCGGGTCCATGGTCGAAGAAATTGTACGAACGTCTACGTGGTATCCAACTTGGCGAATGCGAAGACGTACACAATTGGAATACTGTTATAGACTAATTTTATTTTTAATAGTATAATAAAGTAATAAAAATAGGAGCTTACATTTATGTAGCTCCTATTTTTTTATACTCATCGCAATAATACTATTTTTTTCATAACTACAATTTTCCTTTCAAATACTTACCGGTATACGACTCGGCACATTGCACCAACTGCTCCGGAGTGCCTTGAAACACCACTTCACCCCCATTGTTTCCTCCTTCCGGTCCCATATCTATAATCCAATCTGCCGTTTTTATAATATCAGGGTGATGCTCTATAACCACTATCGAATGGCCATTGTACAACAATGTATCAAAAGCTTTAAGCAGTTTTTTTATATCATGGAAATGTAATCCGGTGCTAGGCTCATCAAAGATAAAGATTTTTGGCTTATCTGACGCTCCTTTTATTAAATATGATGCCAACTTGATACGCTGTGCTTCGCCACCACTAAGCGAACTGGAAGCCTGCCCCATCTTCAAATATCCCAAACCAACATCTTGCAGAGGTTTCAAACGTTCTACCACACGTTGTGGAGCAGCACCACCATCTTGAGCAAAGAAATCGATAGCTTGGTCGATAGTCATATCCAATATTTCACTTATATTCTTACCGTTATATAGTATTTCAAGTACCTCTTCCTTATATCTGGAACCATGACATTCTTCGCACACCAAATGGACATCGGCCATAAACTGCATACCAATAGTTACCACACCCTCGCCTTGACACACTTCGCAACGTCCACCTTCTACATTAAAAGAAAAATATCCGGCTTTGTAGCCTCGTGATTTAGCCAAAGGCTGCATAGCATATATTTGACGTATCTCATCGAACGCCTTGGTGTAGCTGGCAGGATTGGAACGCGATGAGCGACCTATGGGATTTTGGTCGATAAGTTCAACACCGGTTATTCGCGACAAATTGCCCGATATGCCACTACATTTACCCACATAATCGTTGGCACCATCAAAACGTTTTTGCAGCACATCGTAAAGCACATGTTTGATAAGCGATGTTTTGCCCGAACCACTAACACCCGTTACCACCACCATATTTTGCAACGGTATACTCACATCTATGTTTTTGAGGTTGTTTTCCCATGCCCCTTCTATGGTTATATGATCTATTGCTTTTCGTCGCAATGTGGGCACTTCTATACACTCCTCACCCTTGAGATATGCAGCTGTGAGAGATTTCGACTTCTTGCCAATAAGCTGCTTGTAGTTACCTTCAAACACCACTTCGCCACCCAATCTACCGGCGTATGGTCCTATATCTATAATATAATCGGCAGCTTGTATAATCTCTTCATCGTGTTCTACCACTATCACGGTGTTGCCCAAATCCCTCAGTTGCTTAAGCACCTTTATCAAACGCTCGGTATCGCGAGAGTGAAGTCCGATGCTTGGCTCATCTAATATATAAGTAGACCCTACCAGCGAACTACCCAAACTTGTAGCCAAATTGATACGCTGCGACTCTCCTCCCGACAGAGTATTGCTCAACCTATTCAATGTAAGATAACCCAGTCCCACATCTAACAAATAGCCCAAACGGTTGTTAAGCTCGATAAGTATACGACGCGACACCTCTTGCTCGTAGTCCGTAAGGTTAAGATTCTTGACAAACTCGGCCAATTCGCTTACCGGCATAAGCACCAAATCTATTATCGATTTTCCGTTTACTTTTACATATCCGGCATCTTTTCTCAAACGTGTACCTTTGCAGTCGGGACATACTGTTTTACCTCTATAACGCGACATCATCACCCTATACTGTATCTTGTACGACTGACTTTCTATCCATTCAAAAAAGCCATATATACCCGGAAAATTACTATCGCCGTTCCACAACTTATCCAACTGCTCGTCGCTAAGGTCGCAATACGGACGATGGATAGGAAAATCCATCTTGGCAGCAGCCCTTATCAGTTTGGTTTTCCACTCCCCCATTTTGTCGCCACGCCAACACACCACCGCATCTTCGTATATCGATAGTTTTTTGTTTGGCACCACTATATCCTTATCTATACCTATCACACTGCCATATCCCTGACATTTTGAGCATGCTCCGTAAGGATTGTTGAAACTAAAGAAGTTTGGATTGGGTTTTTCAAACGTCATACCATCGGCTTCAAAACGATTCGAAAAATCGTGGCGTTGCAATGTACCGTCAGTGTTGTGTACCTCCACTATACAGCAACCATTACCCTCAAAAAAAGCCGTTTGCACCGAATCGGATATACGTATCGATTGCTCTTCATTGGTATGCTTTATGGTCATTCTATCCACTATAAGCAATATATCGGCGCTGGAACAGCTGTCTGTCCAATTGTCTAACACATCTTCTATGCGTGCCACTTCGCCATCAAAATATACCCTCACAAAGCCCTCTTGCAACAATGTTTTGAGGTATTCTTTAGCGTTGTTTTTTTCGCCGGCTATCGGAGCCAAAAACATTATTTTTGTTCCATCGGCAAGAGCCGACACAAAGTCCACCACATCGTTTACCGAATGCCTCTTTACTTCGGCACCCGAAATAGGCGAATAGGTTTTACCTATACGGGCGTATAACAGTTTAAGGTATTCATATATCTCGGTTGATGTACCCACCGTAGAGCGAGGGTTGTTGGTTTTCACCTTTTGCTCTATGGCTATAGCCGGCGATATTCCTTTTATATAGTCGACATCGGGCTTACTCATACGACCCATAAACTGGCGTGCATACGAGCTCAAACTTTCCACATATCGGCGTTGACCCTCGGCATACAAGGTATCAAAAGCCAACGACGACTTGCCCGAACCCGACAAGCCGGTTATAACCACAAGTTTGTTGGACGGTATGGCCACATCGATGTTTTTCAAATTGTTTTCTCTCGCTCCTTTTATGTAGATGTATTTATCTGAGTTTTTGGAATTTATATCCATAAGTTTGTTTTAATGGTTTATTTAATCAAAAACAAATCGAGGTATATTTATGACAACAATTTTCTGTTTTTTTTAAAAACAATAAGCTATCACATCTTTCGACACATATACTATAACCACTATACCATATATTATCTTAATGAAAGTTCCGGCCAAAAATCCTAAAAAAGACCCTATTGCCGAGCGGAAAGCATTTTCGCTATTGCCGGCCATTATTTCGCCTATATATGCACCAACAAATGGTCCCAATATTATACCTCCTATTCCAAAAGGACCTATCACCACTCCCAACAATGGTAGCACCAATATAGATACTATCAAGCCTATGGTGCTACCTCGCACACCCATTTTGGTACCGCCAAGTTTTTTGGTGCCATATATGGGTATTACATAATCCAACACCGTTATCACTGCACAAAAAAACCCCATCACCAAAATAAAAACTGTGGTATATTTCATTTCGGGAATAAAAAACAGTAACAACAAAGCTATAAAACTCAACGGAGTGCCGGGTATTCCCGGTATTATGGCTCCCAAAAAACCTACTATTGCCAACACCACTGCTATAATAATCAATGTAGTATTCATAATATTATATTTTTAAGGTTTTACATTTTCTTTTCTTTAATCCAGGTTTTCATATACTTTTTGAACGCCTTGGTGAAGTATTTATACCACTTATCGGAAGAATAGTAATATATTGTTTCCACAGCATCGTCGTAGTTGTAGCCCTGTTTGCTCATATCAAACGACATAAGTTTTGCCAATCTGTCTTGAATATTTTTGGTTTGCGATGCCTTGTATTCCATATCTTTTATGGCACCCAAAGCCTCTAATGCCACCATGTATTCTTTATATTTTATCATCACCTCCAATGCGTTGAGGGCAAAATCCACGTCCTCTACCTGTAACAGTACCTCTCTCATCGGAGCGTGGCTCATTCCCATAGTTCCCAATTCGTAGCGGTTATATAAAGCTTCGGCAGTGGCATATTGTTGTATATAACCATTGGTGTCGCCACGTTTCAAACACTTGGAGGCATTATCCATATAATCTATATATTCCAATGGCTGTTGTATTTGTTCCATAAGCGATTTTAGGCGACTTTTGTCCAGCTTGCAATTTTTCGATTCGGGTATTGCCAACGCCGTTCTCACCAATGCTTCGGCCTTGTAATAGTCGTTGCGTCTCAAACAGTCCATTATGCTATACACATAGCCATTGAGTTCTTCCTGACGTTTGCTACACACTTTTTTATCCAAAGTCATCAAATAAGATTTCATTATACGCACTATGGCTGTATCTTTTTCCACCTTATAAGTCTTTATCAACTCGTTGGTAACGTTTATCAAACTGTCGGCCACATCAGGTTCGCCCTGCCATATAGCAAATTCGGCTGCCGACATACGTTTGGCTGTTATTTCGCGTATGGCCAACAAATACATCTTTTCCACCTCGTCTTTTTCGCCCTCTATCTTGGCCAATTGGTTGGCACTTTCGAGCACCTCCAAAGCTTTATCGAAACTGTTTACCGAAAGATAAGTCTTGGTTTCCACAAACTTATCGTCTATCACCTTGCTTATCGAGGTTTTAGGCTCTTGGGTTATCTTGGTGCTTCCGTTCACATAGTTTTCTTCTATATTACGTATCTCTTCGTCGCTATCTACCAAATCTTCGTCTTCGGCCGACACATATTGAGCAAAACGTTCGGAATACGAAGTATCTATAGCGGCATTCTCTATAGCTTCCTGTTTCAGTTCGAGACGTGTTTTTTCGGGTTGCAAAGCAGCCACCTTGGCTTCGAGCAACTCCTTGGTATCGCCATCGGTATACGAAGCCATCATCAAAGCACGTTCCAAATACTCGTCAAGCAGTGTAGCCTTTTTATTGCCGGTAAAAGTCGATGCCTCTTGTATATAGCTCTCGGCTATCTGCTTGGCAAGGGTCCTAAAATTCATATCGTCTTTTATCTTATCCTTGTTGGCCGAATAGTACTCGTATGCCGACACGGCAAAGTCCTCGGCAGCCACATTGCGTTTTGATTTCAATGCCTTACGTGCCAACTCTATCTGATTGCTATACACACCGGTGCGGCAACGTTCGAGGGTGTTGTCCACCGTTGCACTGTCACATATATCCAAGTTGTCGTGCATACAAAAAGCCTCCAACTCCAAAAGCACAGCCACCGCTTGGGCATATTTTTCTTGGTTTTCCATATTTATGGCATACATATAGTTTTTGTCGTAGGCATAAGCCAATATTCCTTTTATCAACGCCTCTTCGTCGCTATTGGGATTCATGGTTTCCAACACATTGTTTAAGCGTTTGGCAGCGTCGCCCAACTTGGTGCTGTCTATATCCAATCGGGCTATCTGGAAGTGCGACAACACATGATTGGGGTTGGCATTCAAAGCTTTTTCAAAAAATGCCAAAGCACGTTTGCCATCGCCTGACTCCATTTCGGCCACACCCTGACGATACAACCAATCGGCCGCCTTGGGTTGCAAAAAAGCTATCATCTCCTTGTTTTGTTCCACTAATTTTTTGAGCATATACCAACGCTCATACACCATTATGTCGCTCTTATAATCGGCATAACGTGCCACTGCCTTTTCAGCATCCGACAACTGCGAAGCATAGTTGCTTATCAGTTCGGGCGTGTCGTACTGAAACTTAGACAACAAACGTATATTTTCGTCCAAATCGGATATAATATTGGTACGTTGATTGTTCGAAATCTTTTGTGCATCAACAGCCAAAGGCAATACCAAAAATGCCATAGCCAATAGTGCTATACTTCTTCTTACTATGTGTTTCATCATCTCTTCAATCGTTTTGTATTTTGTAATTATTACCTATAACGCAAGAACGCAGAAAATCGTATTTAGAAAGCATTTTTTTTGAGCTATGAGCTTTGGGCTACGAGCCTTGGGTTCATTTCTCATTGCTCATCAATCTCTTCTCACAGCTCACAGTTTAGTTTTGGAGACGTGTCGGTGGCGCGTCTCCAAAACTAAACTGTGAGCTTGCGATCTTCCCTCCTTTAGGAGAGATAAGAGGGAGGCTCTAAGATGGGGAAAAAAATAAAACCGTCCCAAGCCTTACACCTAAGCCAGGACGGCATAAGTTTTTGCATATATCCTCCACTATCGATTACCAAATAGTTTTGGTATAAAAGTTTTATTGTTCGACTTCATCAAAATATTCTTTATCATCGATTTATTTTCGGGTTTATACCAAAAAAACATTATGTTTTGTTCCTTTTTTTCGTTTGGATGGCGAGCCACAAACACCCTTTCCATAGTGGCAGGATTGTATCCTGTATAGTACATTTCGGTAGCCAATGTCATTGGCGTTGGGGTAAAATCCTGTATTTGTTCCAATCGGTATCCCATTTCTTTCATCTTTACAGCCAATTCTGCCATATCCGATAGTGTACACGAAGGGTGCGAAGATATAAAGTATGGTATCAGTTGCTGGTTCATCTTAGATTCGCGGCATATATAATCGAACTCTTTTTTTATCTGCACGAACATCTCAAAAGATGGCTTTCGCATGGTTTTCAACACTTTTTCGGAAGTATGCTCCGGAGCCACTTTCAGCCGTCCCGACACATGGTTGGTTACCACCCTACGAAAATATTCTTTTCCTCCATTGCCATTGGTAAACAAATCGTAGCGTATTCCACTACCTATATATGCGTGCTTTATGTAAGGCAATTTGTCAACCTTTTTGTAGAGTTCTATCAACGGACGATGATCGGAATCGAGGTTTTTGCAATGAGTTGGATGTATACAAGAATATCGAGTACACTTGCTACAGAGGTCTTGGTTGCGACCTTTCATGCCATACATATTAGCCGAGGGACCACCAAGATCGGTAAGCACCCCTCTGAAATCGGGCAATTGTGATATACGTTCTATCTCACTCAGTATCGATTTTGCGCTTCGGCTCACAATCTGCTTGCCCTGATGTGCCGATATAGTGCAAAACGAACAACCTCCAAAGCAGCCACGATGTATGTTTACCGAGAATTTTATCATCTCGTAAGCCGGTATTGGTCCACGTTTTTTATATTTAGGATGAGGTACACGCATATAAGGCAACTCAAAATACGAGTCTAACTCTTGCTGAGTAAAAGGCTCGTGCGGTGGGTTGACTACCACATATTTTTTACCCACCGGCTGCACCAGCCTATCGGCCTTCACCTTGTTGCTTTCAAGTTCTATGATATGGAAGTTTTCGGCTTGCACACGCTTGTCGGCCACACACTTTTCGTGAGATTTAAGCATAATGGTATCCCAGTCAGATTGTGGCACCTCCGAAGTAAGATAAGCAATCTGAGGCAATCTTTGAATCTCTTGCTTAGGGGCATTGGCTTGTATAAGTTTGGCGATGTCCACTATGGTGCGTTCGCCCATGCCATACACCAATATATCGGCAGGTATTTCGGATGCTATTGAGGGTTTAAGACAATCGTCCCAATAATCATAGTGCGAAAACCTACGCATCGAAGCTTCTATACCGCCTACCACTATAGGCACATCGGGATATATTTGTTTTAGTATCTTGGCATACACGTATGTAGCCCTATCAGGTCTGAAGCCGGCCTCGCCACCGGGAGTGTAGGCATCGTTTGACCTCAAGCGTTTGGCGGCAGTATAGTGGTTTACCATACTATCCATACAGCCCGAAGTGATACCAAAAAACAATCGGGGCTTGCCCAACTTTTTAAAATCACGCCAATCATCACGCCAATTGGGTTGAGGAAGTATGGCCACTCTGTATCCGGCACTTTCAAGCACACGGCCTATCACCGCATGACCAAAACTGGGGTGGTCGACGTATGCATCGCCCGACACTATTATTATATCCACATAATCCCAACCACGTTCTTGTGTCTCTTTGGCTGTTATTGGTAAAAAAGATGTTTCCATTTGTCCTACGTGTATTGCAAAACAAGATTAAACACGAAAAAAGCATGTCATCAATTGCGACATGCTTCTTCGTTCTTTATCTCAATTAAAACTACTTATTGTATATCTCTTTCATCTAAAGGTTCGGCAAGCAATCCTGTAAAGTTTCCGTTGTTATCAAAAGTCATACGGGTGTATTTAAGATTCTTTTGACCTTTGGTTTTTACCGAAACAACCACATAGAAATATGATTTTGGACGTTTGCCTGTTTCCGGGTCTCTGTATTTGGAATCGAAATCATAACGAACCATTTTTTCTACTTTGTATTTCTCTTCCTTAAATTTTTCGGCCAAGTATTTCAATATCGGACGCGAATAGCGTTCTTTCTTCATCACTGTTCCGGTTTTGATAAGTTTATCATCGCCACCATATACGGCTTCGAACTCGGCTTTTGCTTTGTTTGAGAAATAAGCCACACCGCCTTCGTCGCGTGCTATCCAGAAAGGACCTTTGGCTACTCTGGTTTTGGGATTTCTCTTTTCAAAGTCTTTTACCATAGCTTTCGAAGGAGTATATCTTTCCACATCTGGGCTGTCTATATCCATATCGCCACTACGTCTTTTGCCTTTCTTCTTTGCAGGTTGTTCGGGACGTTCTTTTTCTTCGGACTCATCAAATTCGGGCTTGGTACGAGCTATAAAATCGCGTTTAACCACTTCGGGATCTGGTGCATTGTTTTTCAACAATTTTCCTCTCGTGTCAAATACTAATTCATAATCGTTTGACCCCAAACCTTTCATAGCTATCACCAAACGATAGTAGTTGTCGCCACTCATCTCTTCTACATATTCCGATGTTTTAATACGGTATCCCGGATAATTGTTATCGAAATAAGTGTTTACCAAAGTAGGCATTTCGGCCACAGTAACAGGAAATGAGCTGTATTGCCAATCTCCGGCATCGGTAAAGAACGACTTACCATGTTGACCATCAACAATCAATTCGGCAACGTATTGCCCCGGATTTTGGAACCAACTCTTCACCTTATAAGAAGTATAGGTGTTTTCCAATGCCAACAAAACTGCCTTAGGCACATCCGATTCTTTTATCTTTGTTTGAGCTGTGGCTAAAACACATACACTCATCAATGCAATAAAAACTATTTTTTTCATCTATTTCAACTTTGAATGTTATTTTGGACGTATAACGAACAAACAACGATTTTATTGTTTATTTAAATAAAACATCTTTTCGGTCGGGGCTTATCGATATAGCTTTTACCGGCACGCCTATCAAGTTTTCCAATTCTTTCAAATATAATTGCAAGCTATCGGGCAACTTATCATACGATGGTGTTCCGCTAAGGTCGCATTTCCAACCTTTATATTTTTCGTATTGTGGCACTATTTCCACCGAATTAAACTCGAAAGGAATTTGGTCGGTTAATTTTCCGTCAATCATATAACCGCGACATACTTTAACTTCGTTGAAACTATTCAATACATCTATCTTAGTTACAAACAAATCGGTAACTCCGTCGAGCATACAGGCGTATTTCAAAGCAGGAATATCAATCCAACCACAACGACGCGGACGACCTGTGGTAGAACCGAACTCGTTGCCACGTTGACGAAGTTCTTCGCCATCATTGTCGAACAGCTCAGTGGGGAACGGACCGGCACCCACACGTGTGCAATAAGCCTTAGTTATACCCATCACACGACCTATCTTCGAGGGAGCTATACCCAAACCCGAACATACTCCGGCAGTAACGGTATTCGACGAAGTAACAAAAGGATAGGAACCAAAATCGATATCCAACATCGAACCTTGTGCTCCTTCGGCCAACACTTTCATTCCTTTGTTTAAGCAATCATTCAAGAAATATTCGCTATTGATAAGATTAAATTCTTTCAATGTTTCCAACGATTCAAACCACTTTGTTTCGTATTCGTCTAATGTCATATCTTCTATTCTGAAGTTTTCGATATCAAAGTTTAAAGTGCGAGCCAATTGAATATGTTGAAACTTTTGAAGATCGTATTTTTCTTTAAAATCAAACTCTAAAATATCGCCTACTCTCAAACCCGAACGAGCAATTTTGTCGGTATAAGCCGGACCTATACCTTTCAAAGTCGAACCTATTTTGGCACTGCCTTTTGCGTGTTCGTTGGCTGCATCGAGCATACGATGCGACGGAAGTATAAGATGTGCCTTTTTAGAGATATACAAATTTTGAGTGGCATCAACATCTCTGTTTTTCAGGTGTTCTATTTCTTTTGCAAAAATATATGGGTCAACCAAAACGCCATTTCCTATAACATTTTTCTTTTCTTTGTGAAAAATACCCGAAGGTATAATATGCAATACGTGTTTTATTCCATTAAACTCGAGTGTATGTCCGGCGTTAGGTCCTCCTTGAAATCGTGCGATAACATCGTAATCGGGAGTTAATACATCTACGATTTTTCCTTTTCCTTCATCGCCCCATTGCAAACCTAGCAATACATCTACTTTACTCATATATTTTTTGTATTTATTTTTATTTGTAATATTCTAAGTATTAATTGTATAATATAGTGTTTTAGCGTATATTTTATCGTTCAAATCTTTTGCGAAGTTAATAATTTTTATTGGAAGTTTTCTACTTTTTGCAACAAAAGTTACCAAAAACTTTTTACCAATTCTTATATATTATTAATTATCACATCATTATAATCTAATTATTTATCGCGTTCCGTTTTAAACCATTCTATAAAGTCCGGAAAATCGAGAAGGGGTTTAAAACCTTCTTTGGCGGGCTCGGCAGGTACGGGGCATACGTCTAAATATCCCATCAATGTGGCACAATCAAATTCTCCTACCATAGCTTCCAATGTAACATAAACGCCTACCAAAAAATCATCATCTTCTGCCACCATACCATCTACTGCCACTCTTATTCCCAATATATCGGGTTCTTCTACACTTTCAAGTTGTTGAAAATACATTTTTTTGGTTTCGTAGAGATATTTTCCAAAATGCACTTTCAAATCTTTTCCATAAGGTTGCTTAAATGGTATAAATTCCCACCAATCCAAATCGGGAGCATTTTCGACCAATTCCACCACATAACGAAACAATTCCACATCGCCTTCTGCACTGAAGACCAATTGTCGACCATTTTTTGTTTGTTCACTGATTTCGTAAGTTAATCCTTGACAATATTTAGTCAACTCGGCTTGCAACTCAGCTAATATTTTTTCTTTTTCATCAGCAGGATATTCCGAAAGCATTGTAAGTCTCTCGTTGTTGGCCTCAAACCATTCCCAAAATTTATTTACTTTTTCTTCCATATATTGTATGTATTATTTCAATTTATTATTATTGCTTCTTTTTCGAGTCTTACGCCAAAACGGCTTTCTACGTCGGCTTCTATTGCAGTAGCCAATGCCACTACTTCGTTACCCGTGCAGCCACCATTGTTGAAAAGCACCAAGGCTTGCTTGGGATAAACACCGGCATTGCCTAATGTGCGACCTTTCCAACCACATTTTTCGATAAGCCAACCTGCAGCCAATTTGTATTTATCGCCGATCGGATACGAGACCACATCGGGATAATGCTGCTGTATAGCCTCCAACTCAGAGTATGTTACCATCGGATTTTTAAAAAAACTTCCGGCACTGCCCACCTCTTTGGGGTTGGGTAGTTTTTCGCCTCGTATCTCGGCTATACATTCGGCTATTTGCAACGGTGTAGGTGTGGCTATACCTTTTTCGGACAGCATCTTGCTCAACGCACTATAGTTTGTTTTGGAATTTGCCGTTTTCGAAAGCATAAAGCATACCGAAAAAACAATGTATTTATTTTTAAGTTCATTTTTAAAAATACTGTCGCGGTAACCAAACTTACATTCTTTGTTTGTGAACACCCTTTTGATTCCTGTTTCTATCTCATAGGCTACCACGTAGGCTATCACATCTTTGGCTTCGACACCGTATGCTCCCACATTTTGTACAGGTGCGGCGCCCACGTTGCCGGGTATCTCCACCAAATTTTCCAAACCATAATATCCTTTGCGAGTCATAGCCCAAGCAAAGTCGCTCCATACCTCGCCGGCAGCCACTTCTACAAATACATGATTGCTATCCATATCCGGGTTGTCGCCTCCTTGCATTTGACCTGCATAAGCCTCATGGCATTCTTTTTCACTAATTATCCCTTTGTTGACCGGGTGCACTATCACTCCTCGATAATCGTTGGCAAACACTATATTGCTTCCGCCCCCCAATATCAAGAAAGGATTGCTCTGCAACAACCCGCTTTCGAGCAGTTGTTGCAACCCTTTTTCGGTATCGTACTCCACAAACATAGACGCTTTGGCATCTATTCCGAAAGTATTATAAGCCTTTAACGAGATATTTTCTTTAATATCCATATAATTATCAAATGTTTGCGTATTTATATCTTTTACTGATAGCAAGTACAAAGGTACACAATAATTTTTGTTTTGACAATAGTCTGCCACATTTTTTTCGCACAAAGCCATCGGCATAAGGTTTTGCAGAACTTCAAAAACAGATATTGTACCTTTGTTTCAACACCTCTCCTACCCTTGCTTGCCCATAGTTTGATGGCTGCAATTTTGCATCGCGAGGAAAATTTCACTACATCGCGACGTTGCACGAAAAACATCGCGAGGAAAATTTCACAACGTCGGGAGGAAAAATCAACCGGTATTCAGAGCTATAAAAAACATGGTATACCACCATCTGTTTTTCGATATATCATCAACAAAATAATGATAGGGTATTGTAACGATGATGATATACCATAAAAAAAAGAGACCCTGACATTGCTTTTGGGGTGCATAAACATAGGCGAAAAATAAAATTGAGATTTAGTCAAATAAAAATCTATTTTTGCCGTTTTGTTGAATATTGAAAAAAAAATCGTACATTTGCACTGCAAATTAAATATGTTATTGAACAAACTTTTATGCAATATATAAAGAAGATACTTATAGTTATGTTATTGTCGGCTATGGCATTAGGTGTTTCGGCACAAGAGTTTCGTTGCAGCGTTACCATCAATTCGCAGCAGATACAAACCACCGAAAAACAAATTTTCGAGACCATGAAACAGACTATCGAAGATTTTGTGAACAACCGAAAATGGACCACGCTGACCTTCGAAGCCCACGAAAAAATGGACTGCAACATTGGTCTTATACTTAGCGAACGCACATCGTTGACCGAGTTTAAAGGGCAACTAAGCGTGCAGATACGCCGACCTGTGTTTAATTCCAACTATACCACAGGATTGTTTAACTACATAGAGTCGGACTTCCAATTCTCGTTCAACGAAAGTCAGCCATTGGAGTTTGACCTCAACTCGTTCACTTCCAATCTTTCGTCGGCGATATCATATTACTTATATGTGTTTTTAGGTATCACTTTCGACTCCTATGCCCTTATGGGAGGCGAAAACTTTTACGAAGTGGCACGCACCATAGCCCAAACAGCCGAAAAGTCGGGTTTCAGAGGCTGGCGAAACACTGATGGGCAAAAAGCCAGATATTGGTTTATGGAAAACTACACTAACCCTACATACCAAGAACTAAGAAAGGCTAACTACTATTATCATCGCCTTGGGTTGGATATGATGACCAAAGACCAAAACGAAGCCCGAAAAAACATCATGGAAGCCCTACGCAGTGTGCAAAAGGTACACAAAATACGCACCAACCTATTGGCAACTCAAATATTCATCGACGTGAAGATACCCGAAATAGCCAACATCTTCGCACCTGCTTCCGATGCAGAAAAGAAAGAGATATACAATATAGTAAAAGAAATAAGTCCGATAAACCTAAACAAGATAAAAGACTTTAACGGACGATAACATATAAAACAAATAAAAATACATAATATAATGACACAAATACCAATTACGAAAGAGACTATCGACAGAATTGCCCAAAGCAACAAGATAGCCAACCCCGGAAAAGCATCTATCCGTGAGATGCGTAAAATGATACAAGACGTAGAAGCCGAAACCGGCATCCGTTTTGTGAAAATGGAAATGGGTATACCCGGATTGCCTGCCGCCAAAGTAGGCGTGGAAGCCGAAATAGAAGCACTACGCAACGGCGTAGCTTCCATTTATCCTGAAATATATGGTACTCAAGAAGTAAAAGAACAAATATCGTTGTTCGTAAAAAACTTTTTGGACATCGACGTACCCACCGACTGCTGTGTACCCACAGTAGGCTCGATGCAAGCCGGCTTTGCTTCGTTCCTTACACTTACACGCTACGATAAACAAAAAACAAAAGTATTGTTTATCGATCCCGGTTTCCCTGTACAAAAACAACAATGCCGTGTACTTGGTATCGACTACAAAACTTTCGACGTTTACGACTATCGTGGTGAAAAACTACGTGGCAAACTTGAAGAAATGCTGAAAGACGGCGACGTGGCTTGCATAATATATTCGAGTCCCAACAACCCCGCTTGGTTCTGCTTTACCGACGAAGAATTGAAAATAATAGGCGACATGGCCAACAAATATGGCGTAATAGTACTCGAAGACCTTGCATACTTTGCCATGGACTTCCGCAAAGATTACTCGCAACCTGGTGTAGCTCCATTCCAACCCACAGTGGCAAAATATACCAACAACTATGTGCTTATGATTTCGGGTTCAAAATCGTTCAGCTATGCCGGACAACGTATAGCCATGATGGTTATCAGCCCCGAATTATTTGGCAAAGAATGCCCCGACTTAGCTCGCTATTACTCTCAAACACAATTAGGCCGAGCCATGATATTCGGCACACTATACTGCTTAAGCTCTGGCACAGCACACTCGGCACAATACGCTTTGGCTGCCATGCTTAAAGGTGCCAACGACGGTACATACAACTTTGTGAAAGACATTCACGAATATGGCGAAAAAGCTCATATCATGAAGAAAATGTTCTTAGACAATGGTTTCTACATAGTATACGACCAAGACATGGGTGAACCTATCGGTGATGGTTTTTACTTCACGTTCTGCTATCCGGGATATACAGGTCTTGACCTTCTAAACGAACTTATCCGTTATGGTATCAGTGCTATATCATTGGACATCACAGGTAGTACACGACAAGGGATACGAGCCTGTGTGGCATTAGTAATGCGCGACCAATTTCCCGATTTGGAAGCACGTCTGACTCAATTCCACAAAGACCATCCCTTAAAATAACACATAAGGATAAATATACAACAAGAGAGGTGCCTGACTGCACCTCTCTTTGTTTTTATAATATAGGCGTTGTTATTAAAAAAGAAGAGGAAGACTACAATGCCATGCGTAGTATCTGTTCTACTTTTTCGGGTGTAACGGTTTTGTTTTCTCCCAAAACGGTTCCTCTCATTTTGAAGCGGGTTACTATCTTGGATATTATTTCTTCGTCCAGTCCGTATTCCGATAGTTTGGTTTTTACGCCCAGCGAGCGGAAAAATCCTTCGGTTCGATCTATTATGGCTTCTATCCTTTCATCGGCGCTACCTACTGTTATTCCCCATACTCTGGCACCATACTGCAATATCTTGTCGCGTTTTTCGTCTTTCATCACACGTAGCAGTTGCGGAAACACTATCGCAAGAGTATAACCATGAGTTATTTCGGCAAAAGCCGTTATCTCGTGGCCTATCATGTGTGTAGACCAATCTTGGGGTACTCCCATAGCTATAAAGTCGTTCAATGCCATGGTGGCAGTAAGCATATAGTTAGCCATGGTGTCGTAGTCGGGACGTATATCCATTGCACGCGGAGCAGTTTCTATCACGGTTTGCAAAATACCTTCAGCCCAGCGGTCCATAAGTTTGGCATCAACAGGGAAAGTAAGATATTGCTCCATGGTATGTATAAATGTATCTATAAGCCCTGCAGCTATCTGTCCCTTTGGCAAAGAAAAGGTTACTTCGGGGTCGAGTATCGAAAACTTAGGATAGTTGAACGGAGTAGAAAGCACTAGTTTTTCCATCGTCGACTTACGCGAAATAACGGCACCGCAGTTCATCTCCGATCCTGTAGCGGGCAGGGTTATCACCGTAGCCAACGGCACTGTGGTCTGCACCCGTATGTGTTTGCTCACCAAGTCCCACGGCTCGCCATCGTAAGGTATGGCGGCTGCTATAAACTTGCTACCGTCCACCACCGAGCCACCGCCCACGGCAAGTATAAAGTCTATATTCTTTTGTCGACCAAGAATTACCGCCTGCATAAGTGTTTCGTATTTCGGGTTTGGTTCTATGCCCCAAAATTCTTCGGTATGATGATTGGCAAGGGCTTGTTTTACTTGGTCGTAAACGCCATTGTTGCGTACACTACCACCGCCAAAGGTGATAAGTATGCGTTTGTCATGAGGTATCTCTTTGGTCAATTCGGCTATCATGCCTTTGCCAAATATTATCTTGGTCGGGTTTTGAAATTTAAAATTATACATATTCTATTCTGTTTTTGTGTTTATCTGTAATATGTTTGTACAACGAATTATATGGTAAATTGGTTTTAGGCTAATTAAAAAAAAGTATCAACAACATAAGTGGGTTGTCAATACTTTTTGATATCTGATTTTCTATTGTCCTATTGCGGTAGAGTCTACTGTTTCCTGTTTAGCGGCAACCGCTATTTCTTCTTCTACCGCCACTTCGGTTTTTTCCTTATTGAACCAAGGCAACGGCGATTGCAACTTAGGACCTATAAAAGCAAAGATATTGAGTAACCAAAGCACAGCCATCACCACTAAGAACGATGCTATTGAATAAGTCCATCTTTGCCATTTGGGCAATCCCTTCTTGGCGTATGGGTCTTTTAGTTTTATTTTAGGATATTTGGCTATATCGGTAAGAGTTTCGCCAAACGGAATACTTATCTTCGACATTGCATTTACAGCCCAACCATTGGCGTTGAGAAGCGGAGCGATGTTTCGGCGACGTAGTTTGAGCCAAGCCATCACCATAGCCGGACCCGACACTACCATTATGATACCTGCAAATAGCATAATCACCTGCCACCATTTAAGTGCAAACAAACCCTTGAATATACTTGTAAGAGCAGTGCCTATCATGCCCACAGCCATACCCAAAGCAGCAAATATACCGGCAAACTTGGCTATATCAAAAGGAGGAGCTGCGGGAGTGGCTTGAGTAGCAGGAGCGGCACCGGCAGCCGGCGGGGTTTCCAATGTTTTGGCTTTGGCCGACACATTGTCAAGTTCGGCAGTCATCTTGCTCATCATTTTGGCATCTTTGTCGGCAGCACTCTTATTGATAAGATTTTCTACTGCAGTAGCCATACGGCGGTATGGCGACCAAAACGACTGCGAAATATTTATAGGATTATCAATAATCTTGGTGATAACGGCGTCCCATTCCAAGCCGCTGTTGTCGTAGAATATACCATTTTTACCTACAGACAACTCGCCAATATCGCCCACTGTAACAGTGGCCACTATCTGCATCTTACCAGGTTTACTTTTGGTGGTACAGTCGCAGTAAAGCAAATACATACCGCTAGCACCGGCAGACGCACTATGCTTGGCTGCATCGTCTACTCGCATACAAAAATGGCATTCGCGTTGATCTATAATAAGCTTACCACATTGGAATATAGCTTTGGTTTCCTTGCTCTTGTCGTAAAAGTCGTGAAGGGTAACAAAGTTCTTTACCAAGCGATAAAAATCGCGGAAGATATAAAGGAAACGATCCACCATTTCGATGTTTTCGCTTTCTTCTTTCACCGCCAAATCTTGAGCCACCAAATCCAAAAGGGCAGCCTTATTGTTTTGTTCTATAAACGATTTTATGCTATCTATTCCCAAACTTTCCACTGAAGCACCTGCCTTGGCAGCTTTCCAAGCAGTATATTCGGCCAACTTGGCAGCTATAGCGTCCCATGCCTCTTCGGTAATGGTATTTCCCTCTACGGCTATTGTTTTTATGGTTTGAAAATATTTATCCCATGCAGGGTTGATAGGAGCGTTGATGTCTATCTCGGCTTTACCAGAAATATGAGTAAGCGGATAAGCAGCTATATCGGCACTCTTGGCGGCAAGATTTTCGGCACTTATAGCCTCTATACTCGATGTTTGAATATCCAAAGCAGCAGTGCTATTTGGCGAAAAAGCAGCCAATTTAGAGCGCATAAAGAAATCTCTCACCTTTTGATCTAAGGCATTATAAGCCTCTATAACAGCATCGGTTTTGTCGGCATAAGGCATCTGAGGCATAGCATTGTACCAAGCACTGTATTCAGCTAAGGCAGCATAAAACGCTTCTACTTGGTCGGCACCCACACCTTGTTCGCCACTACGATCGGTGGCACTGCCTATGGTGGCAACTATGGCGGCTATGGTAGCCTTCAAAGCATCGTCGTCGGCAGTGGCAGCAGTTATTATACCATCACCATTAAAGCGTGTTTTGGCAAATATCGCCGTTATATCAGCTGTGTCAGCAAGACTGATAACAGTTCCTTCTTTGCCAAGATTTTGCAATATCTGTTTAGCCGAGTTGTATAGTTTTTGACCGACCTCGGTAGATGAATCTATACTATTAATATCTATATTGTCGCTACTTTTTAGCAACAAATCTTTATCTTTTAAAATTCCCGTTATCCACTGCGACACTTCCACTACATCGTTTACACGAATTTTGCCATCGCCATCACAGTCCATATATTTCAAACTTTTGTCGGAAATCTCCAACTCTGTGGTGGGGCACGAAAGCACAGTCCACATCTTAGGATCTAGTTCGGCTAAATGAGCCAAGTCTTCACCCGAACTAATCGACACTCTAAAGGAGCCACCAATATTCACGAACTCCCATTTATACTTTTTGTTCAATAAATTTAATATTGCCATAATATATACTATTTATACATGTATCGGCCATTCAAAGCCTTTATTTGAATAAAAAGAAAACATCGATATTTGATTTAAACCTACCAATCAAACACTTATCAGCAAAAACCAATATTATATCCTTTGCAAAGATACTAAATATTTTTTAATTGAAAGAAAAGTAATTTTATTAAGGTTATTTTATCATATACCACTCCCAAAATTGACAATAGGGTATCAATGCCGTGATGGTATACCATCAAGACAATGATGATATACCATTAAAAATGGGTGGATAAATCATCAAAAAGAAATATTTTTAAATAATATTGCCATCGAAATAGACTAAAATACGACTATCTGCGTTATAAAGGCTGTATTCAAAAAAACGAAGTTATACATTGAAACATACTGCCAAGATATTAATATTTGCCGTTCTTGTGTTCTCGAATAGCTTTTTATCTGCTCAAATTCAGAACATATCAACCTTCGACAAAAATAGGTTGCACTATGGTATTGCCGTAGGCTACATACAATCGAAATTTATGGTAGAATACACCACTGATGCTGCCATACGCGAAAACATACAAGGGGTAACGTCATATTACTTGCCGGGCTTTCATCTATCAATAATTGGCGACCTACGTGTCAATGACTACCTAAACATACGCCTTTTGCCCGGCATAACATTTATAGACCGCGACATCAATTATTCTTTGTCAGAACAATACCTTGCTACATCACACCTATTGGACGAACGCAGAACAGTGGAATCGGTGTATGGCGATCTTCCATTAGATATTAAAATACGCTCGGTTCGTTGGAAAAATTTCCGCCCATACCTTATAACAGGTGGCAAAGTGGGCTTTGACTTTGCTTCTCTAAAGAATAATAAAAATAAGAACAACGAGTCTATCATACGCCTTGCACCGGTAGATGTAAGCTATACTGCCGGAGTTGGTTTCGATTTTTATTTTACCTACTTTAAATTTGCAATAGAATTGAAGATGGGCTTCGGATTGCTCGATCTCAAAGTTCCCGACGACACTTATTATACACAGTCTATCGAAAGTATAAAATCCAGAACATTCACCCTAAGCATCACTGTTGAAGGATAGTTATGAAAACCACCATAGAACTTGTATTGGAGCCTGAACAATATTTTATAGAAAAACGTCTACGTCAGGCTGTAGCCAAAGAAATAAAAATCAACGATAGCGACATAAATCATATTCAGGTGTTGCGTAGGTCTATTGACTCGCGACGCTCGAAAATAAGATACCATATCACAGCCGAAGTGTATACACACAGCGACAAGTACAAAAAAACTAAACGCCATTTCGACTACAAAAATGTAGAACACAGCGAACCTATAATAATAGTAGGAGGCGGACCGGCAGGCATGTTTGCTGCCCTACGAGCTTTAGAACTCGGCTTACGACCTATCATAGTGGAACGTGGCAAATGTGTACGTGATCGCAAATTCGACATCGCACGTTTGGCAAAAGAAGGAATCGTAAACGAAAACTCTAATTGGTGTTTTGGCGAAGGCGGTGCCGGCACTTTTTCAGACGGCAAGTTATATACTCGCTCCACCAAACGTGGCAATGTAGGATACGTGATAGACAAACTAATAGAACATGGTGCCGACGAAAACATAGCTATTGATGCTCATGCACATATAGGTACCGATCGACTATCGGATATAATTACACGTATACGCAAAACCATCGAAGACCACGGCGGAGTATACTACTTCGAGAACAAAGTAACTGATTTTATATTAGATGGCAACAAAGTAATAGGTGTAAAAACATCGAAAGGTAACACCTACGAAGGCTGTGCCGTAATATTAGCCACCGGCCACTCGGCTCGCGATATATACGAACTCTTCGACCGCAAAGGTTGGAGCATCGAAGCCAAACCTTTTGCCATGGGTGTGAGAGTAGAACACCCTCAAAGTCTTATTAATAGCATACAATACCACAGCGAAAACTATTCACAGTTTCTACCACCGGCAGTCTATAGCTTGGTAACACAAGTGAATGGGCATGGAGTATTTTCGTTTTGCATGTGTCCCGGAGGAATAATAGTACCTGCGGCCACCGCATCAGAACAACAAGTTGTTAATGGCATGTCAAACTCTCGTCGCAACTCGCCATACGCCAACTCCGGTATAGCCGTAACTGTAGACACCAAAGATGTTCCGCAATACAGCCAACATGGAGCATTGGCACTACTACGATTCCAGCAAGACGTGGAAAAAGAAATGTACAAAGCAGCAGGCAACAGCTTAAAAGCACCATCGCAACGCCTCAACGACTTCTGCAATGGTCGCGAATCGAGACGATTAAATAAAAGTTCATACATAGCAGGTTGCACAAACGCACCATTACATCAACTATTACCCGATTTTGTAGTATCGGCATTACAACAAGGTTTTCGCGATTTTGGCAACAAGATGAAAGGTTTTTATACCGAATCGGCCAATGTGCTGGCAGTAGAAAGTCGTACCTCAAGTCCGGTGCGTATACCACGTAACGACAACTACGAACACATTCAATTACACAACCTATACCCCTGCGGCGAAGGAGCCGGATATGCCGGCGGAATAACATCAAGTGCCATCGACGGAATAAACTGCATAGAAGCAATAGCCCGAAAAAAAGGTCTGCTACAATAAGACTAAATTTTCCTCGCGAGGATGATGAATTTTCCTCACGAGGTTTTTTGTGCTACATCACGATGCTGTCCGACCAACATCGTGATGATTTTTTTCACAACGTAGCGAAAGTGTTTTTTTACATATCAAAACATCAAGATTTTCGACAACTACGACAATAGTAAAAAAGAAGATATTTAGCAAATTACCACCCCTTGTGAAAAAATATTTATTTGTAAAACAATCAATAACAATAATAATTAAAATAATATTTTCAGTAATGAAAAATAATGTGTATCTTTGCAAACCGAAAACCATCAAAACTTATATATGGAAATTGCTATAATTGGCTACGGCAAAATGGGAAAAGAGATTGCCGAAATTGCAGAAGAACGAGGGCACGAAGTGTCCGTGATAATTGATAGTTCAGATGATTGGATGGAAAAAATCGATGAGCTACGCAGTTGTGATATTGCTATAGATTTTTCCACACCCGACGCAGTGGTAGATAATATTTTCAAATGTTTCAACAGCAACATACCCGTTGTGGTAGGTACTACAGGTTGGCACGACCAACTCGAAAATGTGGTACACGATTGCTTGCAACGCGAACAAAGTTTGTTTGTGGCCTCCAATTTCAGCATTGGAGTCAACATTATGTTCAACCTAAACAAACAATTGGCAAAAATCATGAATATGCATCCTGAATATGATGTAACCATTGACGAAACACATCATATACACAAAATGGACGCACCAAGTGGTACAGCCATCACCATTGCAAACGACATTATAGAAGAGCTTGAACACAAAGAAGAATGGAATCTAAATGAAGTCGAATCAGCCACCGAGATACCTATATTTGCCCATCGTGAAGGCGAAGTACCGGGAATACACGAAGTTAGATACGAGTCGATGTTGGATACCATTTCAATAAAGCACGAAGCAAAATCCCGCAAAGGATTTGCATTGGGTGCTGTGATAGCTGCCGAATACTTGGTAGATAAAAAAGGATATCACACTATGGAAGACCTGCTAAAAGCATAAGCGATACTTACGCTTTTGGCTTGTCCCATACTTGTACAACATACACTTATAAGACACATACTTTTTACGAGAAGAACTACACTAAGCACTATGAAAACGAACAAATTACGAACAAAACGATTGAGCCTTTTGGCATTGACGTTACTGATGTTTGTAGCCGTATTTGTGTCACTTATGCTTGGTATAACCAGTTTTTCTTTTTCTGAAGTAATAGATACTTTAATCAATAAAGTTACTGATACCCCTGATAACTCTATTAAAAACACTGTATTGTGGAATTTGAGGTTGCCTCGTATTGTATTGTGCTTGCTGGTAGGTGCTGCACTTTCGGTGTGTGGAGCCACTTATCAATCTATATTTCGCAATCCACTTACCGACCCCTATATTCTAGGCATATCATCGGGTGCGTCGTTGGGTGCTGCCATATCTATATTGTTAGGATTCGACACAGGATTGTTTGGAATTGGAACCATAGCTCTACTTACAGCATTGCTTACAGTGTTGCTTATATATAAAATAGCCTCGATAGGCAATCGCATGCACACATCAACGCTGTTACTCACAGGAGTTTGCTTTACATTCCTTATCACAGCCATAATATCATTCTTAATGGTATTGCACCAAGACAAAATGGAAAAGATAATATTTTGGACTATGGGTAGTTTTGCCTCAGCTTCGTGGAACGACGTATTGGTGGTAGCTCCTTGTGTAATAGTGGGTATATGTGTGGCAATATATTACAGCAAAGATTTAAATCTTCTTTTGGTAGGAAGCGAAACAGCTAAAAGCCTTGGCGTAGATGTGGAAAAGATAAAAAAACATCTACTATTCTTCACCACACTTATGGTGGCGTTTGCCGTTTCGAGTTGCGGAGTGATAGGTTTTGTAGGACTTATCGTACCTCATTGTATACGTCTTGTAGTGGGCGCTGATAATAGATTGGTAGTTCCATATTCTATATTCGTGGGTGGTATATTCTTATTAATATGCGACACTTTTTCGCGAACAATATTGCAACCGGCCGAATTGCCCGTAGGTAGCATAACAGCACTGGCAGGAGCACCAATGTTTATATATTTATTGTATAAAAGCAAAAAACAACTGTAAACATGATAGAAGTCAAAAACCTTTCATATTCGTATGGCAAAAAAATAATTATCGAAGATATGAGTTTTGCTATTAGTCAAGGCGACTTCTGTGCCATAATGGGACCAAACGGTTGCGGCAAAACCACGCTACTCAAGTGCATTGCCAACATTTTGCCCGTAAAAACCAATAGTATATTCATCAATGGTAAAGACTCTACAACCTACTCTATCAAAAAACTTGCACAACAGATAGCTTTTGTGCCGCAACATACACCTCTGGACTTTGAATTTTCGGCATTCGAAACAGTGCTTATGGGACGAAATCCATATCAAACACACCTACAAAATGAGTCGCAAAAAGATTGGGACATAGTGGAAGAATGTATGAAAAAGACCAACACATGGCACCTACGCTTTGCCCCGCTCACCGAAATGAGCGGTGGCGAAATGCAACGAGTGTTATTAGCAAGGGCACTTGCTCAACAAACACCTATAATGCTGCTGGACGAACCACTATCCAACCTTGACATATCACACCAATTCGAAATAATAAAACTACTTAGAGAAATAAGTCAAAACGAAAAGAAAACCATATTACTTATAGTTCACGACCCCAATATAGCCATACGCTACTGCAAAACACTACTACTACTACACAACCACCGCATAGTATATCACGGCGATATAGAAGAAGGACTTACTGTACAAAACATTAAAGACTATTTTGGTGTTGAAGCTATGAAAGAGAAAATAAACAACCAAACACATATTATCTACAAATAAATATAAAAAAACATGGAAGAAAAGAACTCATACATAAAATCACTACTAAAGATATTTGCCAAAAACCCTTTCGAGGCACTAAACTACAAACAAGTAGCCTCCAGAATGGGAGCCTTCGACAAAGGGTCGAGAAAGATGATTGCCGACACAATATTGTCTTTGGCCGAAGAAAAAATACTTATCGAAGAACGTAAAGGCAAATACAAGATAGACCCCAAATACATTAACGACGACCTACTACCACAAAACTATGTAATAGGTACCATTGATATGAAACAGACGGGCAAGGCCTACGTGATACCCAACAACGACACGATGGAAGACATCATGATTTCGGCCAACAACACGCGTCATGCCCTACACGGCGACACTGTAAAGGTGCTGCTCTTCCCTGCCCGACGTATGCACAAACAGGAAGGACAGGTTGTGGAAATAATACAAAGAGCCAAAACACGCTTTGTGGGTCGCATACAGCTGCAAAGCCATTTTGCTTTCCTTATCCCGGACAACAAGAGTATGGCAGTGGACATATTCATACCACTGGAAAACCTATGCAACGCCCGCAACGGTGACAAAGCACTGGTGGAGATGACCGAATGGCCCAAACACCTCAACAACCCCGTGGGCAAGGTGGTGCAGGTGCTAGGCAAACCCGGCGACAACAACGTGGAGATGCAATCGATATTGGCCGAGTTTGACTTCCCTCTATCGTTCCCAAAAGAGGTGGAGAAAGCTGCCGACAAAATAACGATGGATATACCGGACGAAGAGATAGCACGCCGAAAAGATTTCCGCAACATCACCACCTTCACCATCGACCCTGCCGATGCCAAGGACTTTGACGATGCCCTTTCAATACGCAAGCTCGACAACGGCAACTACGAAGTGGGGGTACACATTGCCGACGTATCGCACTATGTAATAGAAAACGGTGCTATAGACTACGAGGCCTACAACCGCGGAACATCGGTTTACCTTGTAGACCGCACCATACCTATGCTGCCCGAACGCCTGTGCAACGGCGTATGCTCGCTACGCCCCAACGAGGACAAGCTGTGCTTCTCAGCTGTGTTTGAGATGAACAACGACGCTGTGGTGATAAACAAATGGTTTGGTAAAACGGTGATTAACTCCGACCGCCGCTTCAGCTACGAAGAGGCTCAAGCAGTAATAGAAACCGGCCAAGGCGACCTAAGCGAAGAGATACTGAAACTAAACGCCATGGCAACCATACTGCGAGAACAACGCTACAAAGATGGTGCCATAAACTTCGACACCAAAGAGGTGAAATTCATCCTCGACAACAACGCCAAACCTATAGGCGTATACACCAAGGAGGCCAAGGAAGCCAACTTCCTTATAGAAGAATTTATGCTATTGGCCAACAAAAGCGTGGCCGAACATATAGGCAAGGTAAAAGAACGCAAAAAAGCCAAAACATTTGTATATCGCGTACACGACGAGCCAAACCCCGAAAAGTTAGGAACATTTGTACAGTTTGTAGCAAAACTAGGATATAAAATAAAAACCACATCGCGCAAAACATTGGCCGATTCGTTCAATAAACTATTTGTGGATATAGAGGGCAAAGGCGAACAAAATATGATAGACTCCATAGCCATACGCACCATGTCTAAGGCCTACTATTCGACCGACAATATAGGGCACTACGGCTTGGGATTCCCCTATTACACACACTTCACCTCGCCCATACGCCGCTATCCCGACTTGATGGTACATCGTTTGCTACACAGCTATCTCAACAATGGTTCGTCGGCAAATATAGAATTTTGCGAAGAGCAGTGCAAACACTCATCGCTTATGGAACGCAAAGCCGCCGAAGCCGAACGAACATCAGTCAAATACAAGCAAGCAGAATTCTTGGCAGACAAGATAGGACAGGTGTTTCCGGCTCTGATATCGGGTGTGAGCAAATGGGGAATATATGCCGAAATAGAAGAAAACAAATGCGAAGGCATGATATCACTCGGCACACTGCAGGACGACTATTACTACCTCGACGAAGATAACTACCAAGTGATAGGCCGCCGATATGGTCGACAATACAAACTTGGCGACAGCATAAAAATAAAGGTGCTACGTGTGGATATGGAAAAGAAACAAATGGACTTTGCATTGATAGAAACAGAAGAACCCATCGCCACACGCAATAGCAAAACAGAAAATAAAAAAACTTCGAAAGCCAAAGATAAACCGGCAAAAAAAGAAAAGAAAACAACAAAATCGAAGAAAACGAGTAAAAAGAAAAATAAATAACAATTTTTGCAGTTATATAGTCAGCATAAGCAAAATATAGATTATGAAACAAAGAACAATAATAGTAGGTACAGACTTTTCGAAAGGCTCGTATGTGGCCTTGGAATTGGCAGTGGATATTGCCAACAAAATACACGCAGATATACAATTAATGTGGATATGCCGCGAAAAAATGCTGTACACCGACGACCAAAACAACTACGTTCGTAATTTGGCCACACAAAAGATGGACGACCTTTGCGAAAAATATCAACCACAACTAAACGGCACCACTATAACACCTATTATAATGCAAGGCAAGGTTGCCCCTATGCTTGCTGCACAGGCCGAGAAAGTAAAAGCATCAATGATAGTAATAGGTACCAACGGTGCTTCGGGATTTGAAAAATATTGGATGGGAAGTACTGCTGTACGCATTGTGCAAGAAGCCACCTGCCCAGTGTTATCGATACGCGAAGGTTTTAATTTCCACAAAAGTTTAGAACGAATTCTAGTACCTTTGAATATGAGTACAAATTCTCGTCAAAAATTACCTGTAGCCGTTAAAATGGCTAAAGCTTTTGGCTCTCAAATAAACATTCTTGGGCAATACGAAAACACTTCGCAAGCACAAACAGTGAATATATATATCAAACAAGCGGAAACATTTTTGCAAAAACAAAATATACAATACACCACCGAAATTATGCAAAGCAAATCTTTGGCTGACGATGTATTGTCGTATGCCGACACAATAAGTGCCGACCTTATAGTAATAAGTACCGAGCAAGACCAAGTATTATCGTCGCTGTTTATCGGAACCACAGCACAACAACTAGTTCACCACTCGCTTATTCCTATACTAAGTGTTCACCCTGCCGACATCAATAGTGTGGCTCGATAAAAACATTTACCACATGCAACCTCAATACGACATAGTGATTATAGGTGCAGGTGCCGCCGGACTGATGGCTGCTACCATAGCTGCCGAAAAGCAACAAAAAATATTGCTTGTAGAAAAGATGGACCAGGCCGGCCGCAAGCTACGCATAACCGGCAAAGGCCGTTGCAACCTTACCAACACCTCGCCCATCAAAGAGTTTATATCACACATAGGCTCCGATGGTCGCTTTATGCGAAACGCCTTCTCGATGTTTTTCAACAACGAACTTATGCAGTTTTTCGAACAGAAAGGTGTGGTACTGAACATCGAACGTGGCAGCCGTGTGTTTCCACAAAGCGGCAAAGCCCTCGACATATTCCTAGCACTTATCAACGGCATAGAACGCAACAAAAACATAACCATACTTAAAAACACATCGGCTACCGAGCTTATAACCTCGCCTGCCGGCATTGCCGGAGTGGTGCTAAGCAATGGCACCACAGTGGCAGCCACCAAGGTGATACTGGCCACCGGCGGCAAAAGCTACCCTCTAACAGGCTCTACCGGCGAGGGATACACATTGGCAAAAAACGTGGGACACACCATAGTAGACCCTGTGCCATCGCTAGTGCCATTGGTATGTACCGAAAAGATACCCGACGAACTTATAGGCTTTACGCTTAAGAACGTCAGCCTCACAATATCCGACAGCAACGACAAAAAGATTTGTAACTTCTTTGGCGAGATGACCTTTACGCCCGACGGCATTGGTGGCCCCATAGTGCTATCGGCAAGCCGAATGGTAAGTCGCCGACTGCAAAGTGGTGAACAGTTGCATGCCACACTAGACCTAAAGCCGGCGTTGGATCACGACGTGCTGGACAAAAAACTTATACGCGAGCTGGACGAGAACGGAACACGCATACTTAAAGATGCCCTACGCCTATGGCTGCCTGCTGAAATGATACCGCTGGCACTGCAAACCATGACTATAGAACACTACAAACGCCTAAACCAAGTGTCGGCCACCGACCGCAAAAAGATACTGCGGATGCTTAAAGCGCTGCCGTTTACCATTGTAGGCACACGTGGTTTCGACGAGGCCATAGTTACCCAAGGCGGAGTATCGCTGAAAGAAGTGAACCCAAAAACCATGGAGTCGAAACTAGTAAAGAACCTATACATCACCGGCGAACTCCTCGACCTCGATGCCGACACCGGAGGCTACAACCTGCAAATAGCATTCTCTACAGGCTACGCTGCCGGCAAAGCAGTGAATGAATAGCAACATTTCAAACAACTATAGAACACTACTATACAAGATAATACAACTTGATTTTGTCCCGTTTTTTACGTAAAAAACGGGACAAAATCGTTTACACACCGCCACCCTTTCCCCTACTCCACCGCATTGCGATAGTACAATAGGCCACCCCTCCACGTTGAAGCTATGGTGCGAGATGCTTGAGACAGTACCTCCCCAATGGCTTTGGGAACCATCCCCAATGGCTTTGGGGGACCTTCCTCTCAAGCAACGGAGGATTGCTCTACTACCACCGAAAAACACAAAAACAATTATCGCAACACACTTTTTCAGCCAATAATCCAAAATAAATATGTAACTTTGCAAATTCTTTTACACATAATAACATCACCATGAAAAAGATATACATATTTAACCCAAATAGGTCATTAGAAATATAAAGACTATTTTCTAATGACCTATAAACGTTCACTGCAACATTGGTGTAAATAACTATTTCGCTAATTGCGCAAGCATGTATTATTTCTGATAAAATATAGCCAGGCAATCAAAACGATCTAAGAATCTTTATCTGAGAGATACAGCTGATTTTTCTGAGATAATGAATTTGATTTTCTGAGAAAAGAGAGAGGCGTAATGTCATTACGCAAATCATCCTTCCCACAAAAACGAAACTCTCTTCTCAGTTTATTCAGTTGCCGTTCTCCGTTAAGCCGGGTTTTAGTTCAGAGGGAAGAGTGTTTTGGGAAAGGGCATTTCCCAACCGGGAAAGGACACTTCCCAATTGGGAAAGGACACTTCCCAACTGGGAAAGGACACTTCTCTAAACCATCTTCAGTGTAAACCGAAAAGTGTTTTAAGCATTTATATATTGTGGTTTTATCGATAAGCACTTGCAAGTACCGTGGTTTACAAAAAGCCCAAAGGCAAGTTTTTGTTAGAAGTTGCCTTTTAGTTTCTTATAACATTCGTCCTCGAGAGGTACAAAGTTGTAGTTTTCGAAGAAGCTCTCGTCGTATTCGCCATTGCTCATAAGGGTGGAATACATCTGTAGTTTTGGTTCTTTTATGACATTGTCGGGCAAGGTGTCGGTGTCGTTTTTCCTGAAATCCACCAGCTGATACACATACGAATGCTTATACGACTGATGTTCCATAGCATTTTGATGGCCATACTCCATGTGGCAAACATTGTCGCTACTATAGCCCGAACGATACGAAAACAATGTATATTTGCCGGCTATCTTTTTATATACAAATTCAGCAGTGTTGTAATGCACTACACCAGATTTGAACGGACTCGTAACCTTATACTTAAATTTATCGGGATTTGTATATTCTCCTGTTTTAGCTTGGAAAGTTATTTTACATACTGCCAAATCTGCTTTGCCTATTAATAAAGTATAAATAGACGATTTATCAGATTTGCATGTCATAGTTATAAGGAAAAACTCTTTACCCTCGGCATCAGTAAATTCTTCCAACTTATAATTATAGTCTTTTCTTTTCCTTTTGGCAAAAACATACGAAGCATTCGGAAATTCTACAACATCTTGTATTGCATCATGGTCATAATATGTCATCATTCTCCTCATAGTAGAGGGAGAACCTACTACGGACAAAAGATAGGAGGTGTCAAACACCGGCAAGCGATGTTTTAATATATCCTTATAATTACTTTTCAGATTGCTCTTGCCCGAAAAGCCTATATAAATAAGTCTTTTATTAAAGTTTCCATAGCCGGCACGGTACACATCTGTAAGACTTTCGTAGAAAAGATACAGGCTGTCGTTAGCCATAGACCACTTGCGGAAAAAGAATGTAGATACCGTAGGGGTGGAATGATAGTTTTGCGGAATACGCCTTAATACCTCGGCCAGCAACGACTGTGGCGAAGCAAAATCCTTGACCGTTACCTCTTTGAGTTCTATATTATGGGGTGTGAGTTTTACATGACGCTGTTTTCGCAGGTCGTTTATAGATATATGCAACTTTTCGTAGCCCATAAGCGAAAACACCACCGTGTCCGAAAGGCGATTATCGGCCACCTTTAGCACATAATGGCCATCGGCGTTGCTTTGTGTTCCAACGTAAGTACCCGAGACTTGGAGGGCAACGTAGGGAAGCCGTTCGCCCGTAGCCTTGTCTTTGATACTACCTTTAATCTCTATATGCTTGGCCGATAAGGCAAATACCACAAGCAATGCCATCGCCGTAGATATCGCTTTTTTCATATTGCTTGCAAAGCATCTTTTAAAAGCAGCCTTAATCTTTTTCTTCATTTTTCAAATATTTATTTGTTATACAATATGTTTATTCGTTTCTTATGATTATTTTGGATATGCAAAGATACGCATTTATTTTTAATCACCAATGGGATTATGTCTTGTTGGATAGATGTGTATCAAAAATACTCTATGTAGTATGCGAAGTATCTTCTTAAGTAGAAGAAAAACATCTGTTATTATTGTCTTTTAAACAAAAAAACGATAGCCGACATCAATAGCCGGCCACCGTTTCCGCCAATGAACAATAGTCAATGGCTTTTCAAAAAAAACTCTTTACTAATACGAACGAGCAAACACCACTCTGCGTTTTGATGGCTTGCCACTGAAGATACATTTTCCATCTTCTTCGGGAGCATCAAATGGAATGCAGCGGATGGTTGCTTTTGTTTTTTCTTTTATGGCTTCTTCTGTTTCGGGAGTACCGTCCCAATGTGCCAATATAAAACCACCTTCTTCGTCGAGTATTCTGTTAAACTCTTCCCAAGTATCGGCTTTGCGAGTATTGCCTTCTCTAAAATTCAATGCCTTGGCATATAGGTTGTTTTGTATATCGTTGAGTAAATTTTCTATTTGAGTTTCGATATTTGCAATAGGATATATTTCTTTTTGCAATGTATCTCTACGAGCCACTTCCACAGTGCCGTTTTCTATATCACGAGGACCTATTGCAATACGTACCGGCACACCTTTAAATTCATATTCGTTGAATTTCCAACCTGGTTTAAACGAGTCACGGTCATCGTATTTCACCGATATACCTTTAGCTTCAAGGTTACGTTTTATTTCATTGGCTTTTTCGGAAATCATAGGTAATTGGTCTGCGTTGCGATATATAGGTATTATCACCACTTGAGTAGGAGCCAATTTAGGAGGCAACACAAGTCCGTTGTCATCAGAGTGAGTCATTATCAAAGCCCCCATCAAACGAGTTGAAACGCCCCACGATGTAGCCCACACATATTCCAACTTATTTTCATTGCTGAGGAATTTAACATCGAAAGCCTTGGCAAAGTTTTGACCAAGAAAATGCGATGTTCCGGCTTGCAAAGCCTTACCGTCCTGCATCATGGCTTCTATACAATAAGTATCAAGGGCACCGGCAAAACGTTCGTTGGGCGATTTTATACCTTTAAGCACAGGCATTGCCATATATTTTTCGGCAAAGTCGGCATATACATCAAGCATACGTGCAGCCTCTTCTATAGCTTCTTCTTTGGTGGCATGGGCTGTATGACCTTCTTGCCATAGAAATTCGGCAGTGCGGAGAAACATACGAGTACGCATTTCCCAACGTACCACATTGGCCCATTGGTTGCAAAGAATAGGAAGGTCGCGATATGATTTAATCCAATTCTTATAGGTGTTCCATATTATGGTTTCGGAAGTGGGTCGTACTATCAGTTCCTCTTCTAATCGTGCATCAGGATCCACTACTACACCGCTACCATCAGGGTCGTTTTTAAGACGATAGTGAGTTACTACCGCACATTCTTTGGCAAAGCCTTCTACGTGTTCAGCTTCGCGACAAAGAAACGATTTTGGAATAAAAAGAGGAAAATAAGCATTCACATGACCGGTATCTTTAAACATTTTGTCTAAAGCATCATGCATTTTTTCCCATATTGCATAACCGTAAGGTTTTATTACCATACAGCCGCGTACCGCAGAGTTTTCTGCCAAATCAGCACGCATTACCAATTCATTATACCATTCTGAATAATTTTCCGAACGTGTTACAAAATCTTTTGCCATTATTAAAATCTATTAATCTATTCAATAATATCGTTATTTCAGCGTTTATATCAGAAATTTTTCGTACTTTTGCCGAAAGATTTCAAATTGCAAAGATACTAAAATAAATAGAAATACAAACATAAAAAGAAAGGAGCTTGTCATGAAAAATAGGCTAACTACATTAATAACCAATAGTATAATATTTGTAATGTTTTTTTCTTTTTCGGGAAAAACAGCGTTAGCACAGATAGAAAATTACGACGAAACTTATTATTCTCCATCAAAAAATGAGGTAATTGTTGAAAAATATAACCCTATTGGGTTGTATAAAGACACAACTATAAAAGATGTTCCTGAAGAAGTAATTTTGGAACTTGAAGGTACTCCTTTGAGAGACGAAACCAAAGCTGAAGCCAATACCAAAGTAACCATTGTTTTCGATGAATCGGACTACTATGATTATTCCTACACTGCCCGCATTCGCCGTTTCGACAATCCTGTGATAGGTATAGGTTATTACGATGACTACTACACCAATATGTATTGGTATACTTACAATCCCAACTATTGGGGTGTAAGTATCTATTTGGGTTATAATTGGTGGTATCCTTCTTGGTCATGGTACTATCGCCCTTACTACTACAGCTATTGGGGATATTACGACCCATTTTGGAATCCTTATTGGAGTCCTTATTACTATGGTTATTATCACCACCATCAT
>JAFWZP010000066.1 GCA_017522255.1 Bacteroidales bacterium
TAAATAAAGTGTAGACAATATAATAATCTGAAAAATAAATATATAATAAGGAGATAAGTAATGTAAGAATAGAATTTAAATGTTAAAACAGTCTATTTATTTGGATAGTTTAAATAAATAATGTACTTTTGCAGACTGAAAATTCTAGCAAAATAGCAAAGGTAGGTTCTCTATTTTGTTAGAAAGTGATTTTTTAGAACTTACCTTTAATTAGTTAGATATGAACATGAAACGCTTATTGCAACTGATAGTATTGTTTGCCTTTGCATCATGCATAAAGGAAGATTTGCAGATTCCAGAAGATAGGATAATAGGGGTGCCTGTTGTAACCACTGCCGATGTAACTGCCATTACTGCAACTAGTGCCATATGCGGTGGCGAAGTGATGAATGAAAAGGGACGTGAAGTGTCGGCACGTGGGGTATGCTGGAGTTCTTTTTCCAATCCGACCATCGAAGATAATCATCTTGTAGATGGCAAAGGTTTGGGTAGTTTTGTGTCTGATATAACCAATCTGAAAAAAAACACTACTTATTATGTACGAGCATATGCCACCAACGAATATGGTACGAGCTACGGCGAAGAGAAAAGTTTTACTACATTGACAGATCATTACAGTGGAACTCTTAATGGATATGAATGGGTTGACCTTGGGTTGCCAAGTGGTTTGAAGTGGGCATCACAAAATATAGGAGCAAATTCCGTCGGAGATTATGGCGGTTACTATGCTTGGGGTGAACTCGAAACAAAATCTTCGTATACCGAAAATAATTCTGTAACAACAGGAAAACCAATGCTTGATATAAGTGGTAAACCGGTATACGATGTAGCTGCTGCTAAGTGGGGTAGCTCATGGCGTATACCTACCAAGACCGAAATGGAAGAATTGGTGAATAAATGTACTTGGAATTTTATTTTGTTAAATGGTGTTCCCGGATACAAAGTAACAGGAGCTAATGGAAAATATATTTTTCTTCCGGCCGCAGGCTATCGCAAAGAAGATTTAACTATAGATACTCGTATATATGGAGTTTATTGGACTTCTACTCCTAATACATCTATTCCTAATAATAATTATTATTCACACGATCTTTATATGTTTCCGGATAGATATGGTGTAGATGGTTTCCCTCGTTACTATGGTCACACCATTCGTCCCGTAACAGATTCACAAGAATAAAAATATAACTTTAGGTATATAAACCTATGAACATAAAACGCTTATTGCAACTGATAGTTGATTAGAAGGGTATGTATATATCGGGTAGCGAACATACAATAGACAATACATTGTGTGTCCGCTGTTTGTATTAGAGAAATAGGGTAGAGGTGTAATGCAAGATATGGTGAGGCTATCGTAAAAGGTGTGATTCTCTTTTATCGTACAAACTATAGTGTCCTGATGCCATCAGCGAGGTATGTTTTATACGACAAGGCAACTATGCTTTCTATCTATGAGCTGTAAATCCTTAGCTCTGAATTTCGAAAACACAGAATGGCTACGAGTCTTAAAAAAACATACGGCTCCTTTCGAAAAACCTTCCTAATGTTTTTTTTAATCATTAAGGAGAAAATGCAAAAACATCAGGGGAGAAAAACAAAACCATAGGGGAACTTTTTTATTTCGTCATTTTTTTACATGACCATACACATATTATATATGTATACTTTCTATAAAGTGAAAAAGTTTTAATTTGAATGCGGGATTTTAAGAATTACAATGTGCTGAAAATATCTTTTTAGAGGTGTTTTGATAACCTTGGAAGGTTCGGTTGCTGACCTTCCAAGGTTTAGACGTTGACCTTGGAAGGTTTAGACGCTGACCTTGGAAGGTTTAGATTCTGAGAATGCACTCTCAAGAAGAGAAAAGTAGAGTGTTTGAGAATCAATATTTTATGACTAAAGGAAAATAAAGCCGAAAAAATTGTCCTTTAGAAGGCATGGATTTTAACTTTTACCACCCAAAATGTATCCTTAAGAAGCCATAAACGGGCAACGAGAGAGGCTCACCGTGAGTCTCTACGGTTGCGTGATATTACATTTATGGTTTGAAAGATGCGAATATAATCTCTATTTAGACTTTTGGTGCAACTAAAAAAAACTCGTAACGCAGTAGCATTACGAGTTTAATTAATTGATTGTTATACAAAAGGAGGAAATATCATATTTATTTTATAGGCACAAACGATTCATTGTCTTTGTAGTATTGATAGTCGTAGTGTTCTATACTGTTGTCTACGGGGTTGTAGTAATAGTAGTATAAAGGTTTCTTACCTTTGATGTTATCTTTTACGTATTCGTTTATTATCTTTTCGCAAAACTTTTTGGCACTTATAGCACCTGCACGATAGGCACTGCGGTATGTGTCGTTTACATTTATTCTGTCGAAACGTCCCTTTCCTAAAGCTTTACCGTTTTCAACCTTTTTAATGCTTCCGTCAAATTCATCTATTGTTTCGAAGTTTTTGAAGTATACTACCATGTTATCTTCGCTCGACGAGGTGTCGTTTAGCAAATACCACACATTGGTACTGAAGCCTCTCAAATCATAATCATAGTAGTAATAGTTGTTTTTGTCTTCGTAGTCAGAGCGTGTTTTTTGCACATATTCTTCGGCTTCTATCTGCAATATGTTTATTGTAAATATCTTGTTAGGCACAGCTTTTGGCATCAAAGCAGGGTCGGTTACTATCTCTATTGGTATTCCCAAACGACCAATGTTATATACAAGATTGTCGCTGAATTGTTGTAGAAATATTTCATCATTTATTTTGTCGAGGAGAGCTGTATTTGCTTTTATCACGCTGTCTTGAGTGTCGTAGTCAAGGTCGGCAAAGTTCTCCATCTGATTCAGAGTTTGATTGGTATGTACCACTGCTTGTGGCAAACATATAAATATTTTTTCGGTGGGAGTGTAACTTTTCATCGAAAACTTTTCTACAAACGATTTGGCCAAATCCTTTTCCGATGAACATGCACAGCAACATATTACAGCCAAAAGTAATGCGTATTTATTTATTTTGTTCATAGTCTTTGGTGTTTAGTATGTATTGGTTAACGCAACTGTATTCAAAAAATTGTATCTCTTGCAAAAAAAAACTAAATAAGTCGACAAGGTTTCTAAACCATGTCGACTTATTTGTACAAATTATATTGCATTCTTTGTTAGTTCTTCGTATTCTTTTCTGTTTCGTAGAATGTTGCAAGCCAAGAATACAGCATTTCTAAACGATTGTTCCGAAGCTTTGTCTTTTCCTGCAATATCGTATCCTGTTCCGTGAGCCGGCGAAGTACGCACGTATGGCAATCCTGCGGTGTAGTTTACACCTTCAGTAAACGACATTAGTTTGAAGGGTATAAGACCTTGATCGTGGTATAGAGCCAATACTCCGTCAAATTTATTAAATTCGGAGTTGCCGAAGAATCCATCCGAGGGGTATGGACCAAAAGCCAATATTCCGTTGTCGTAGGCTTCATTTATAGCCGGAGATACTATTTTGTCGTCTTCGTCGCCTATCACACCGTTGTCACCGGCATGTGGGTTGAGTGCCAAAACCGCAATCTTAGGCATAGAAATGCCAAAATCCTGCTTAAGCGAAGTGTTCATTATTTCTATTTTTCGCAGTAGCATTTCTTTGGTTATCTTTATCGGTACATCGCGTAGAGCCAAATGGCTTGTAACTATACCTATGCGAATGCGGTCGCAAACCATCATCATAAGCGAGTCGCTATCAAATTTGTTTGAAAGATATTCGGTATGTCCCGGAAAAACAAAGTCTTTGCATTGGATATTCTTTTTGTTGATAGGAGCTGTAACCAAAACATCAACATTGTTTTTCATAAGGTCGTCGCACGCACAATCCAAACTTTTTAGCGACAGTTGCCCTGCCACCTCTGTGGACTTTCCTAAATCTATTTTTACCTCTTCGTTGGTGATGTTTATAACATTAAATTTCTTGTCTATAATAGCGGAGGCATCTTTGATATTGGTTAGATTGAGTTCGTTTTTTAGTAGTTTTTTGTGATACGAAGCCACTTTTGATGAACCATATAGTATAGGAGTACATACATCCATCATTCTATTGTCAGAAAAAGTTTTTATTATCACTTCGTATCCCACTCCGTTGATGTCGCCGTGTGTAATAGCCAATTTTATCTTATTATTGCTCATTATACTATTGTTTTTGTATGTTTATCGAATTTAATATCATTATTTATTTGTCTGATATGTTATACTTTAATAGCTTTTTTGCTATTTGTATAGTTGTTGCAAATATACAAATAATATTCTACTATGCCAATCTGTTTTTGAAAAAATGAGGAGTTACCCAAATTATAAACAGCACAAGGGCAGCAATGGCACATATCAAACCTATGGTATAAACCGATACAAAGTTGTAATGTTCGGATATGTATCCACCCAAAAAAGCTCCTATTCCTATGCCTACGTCCCAACCTGTAAGATACATTGAATTGGCAGTGGCACGGCGGTTGTGAGGTGCAAGGTTTATGAAAAGAGTGTTCATTGCAGGGAATAATGTTCCATATCCATATCCAAGCAAGAATGCTACTACGTAATATAGAGTGCAGCCTATCGTAAAGTTTTGTGTTAAGGCATATCCTAAAGCCACTTCGCCCACCATGGCTATAGTAGCTATGATTATCCCTTTGCGTATGTTTTGTGTAATAAAGCCCTGGTCGACAAGTTTGCCTGATGTTATTCTCGATAAAATCATTCCCACTGCCATTATTGAGAAAAAGAATCCGGAGTTGGAGGTAAGTCCCAATGATGAGACATATAGTGCAATGTATGAACTAGTCATGGCGTATGGTATGGCTAAAAATAAAAATGGTATGGAAGCAGGAACACCTTTTACAAGGAAAAAGCGGTCAAACGATATGGGTTGACTTTTTTGCAATTGTCGACGAGGAGTTTTTATCAAGCATATAAAAAGTATACCTACGGCTCCCGATATTGCTGCTATATAAAATATGTAATCGAAAGGTATTATATCTTTAAGTATCAAGCCTGTCATTGGCCCAATAGCCATTGCTATATTTCCGGTTACACCAAAATATCCCAATCCTTCGCCTCTACGCGATGAGGGCATTACATCTATAACCAGTGTGTTGCCAGTGGTGGTAAGCATTCCGAATGCCAAACCATGTATAACCCTGATGATGGTGAATACTAACAATGAGCCTGCCAGCGGATAGCCCAAAAAGAAAGAGGCAAATACAAAATATGCAAACAGATATAAAGGTTTGCGTTGGAAAGTGTCGGCCAAAAATCCCGAAAAAGGACGCACTATAAGTACCGATACCGTATATATCGATAATATAATACCCACTACACTCTGTCCGGCCTTAAATGTTTCTATAAGGTAGAAGGGCAGAGTGGGAATAAGAATATAAAACGAGAAACTCATCAAAAAGTTGGCGACACACATTGAAATAAAATTGCGTGTCAGTAGTTTGTCTTTTAGTATTTTGGTATCTGTCATATTTTTTGTTTTTTGTTTCAATTGTGAGATTGTATCAAACAAAAAAGGATGTTTTGCCTTAAACACCCTTTTTTGTAAACTATAATGAAATGAAAATTTATCTTCTCTTGTGTTCGAAATTCATAGCCAACGATATACGTACAGTGTTGGCCAATGGACTTGTCTGTAATGTAGTAGTAGGTATTAGGTACGAAACATCTAATACCAATGTTTGATACTTTATTGTTCCACCAAGTGTAAGATATTGTCTTCCACCTTTGTTTTCGTGTTCGAAGAAGTAACCTCCACGTACCGCAAATATATTGTCGTACCAATATTCGGCACCCACCGATATTTGTACTTCTTGAAATTCTTCCGACATTCCGTTTGGAGCATCATAAAATGATTGTATAGCACCTTGTACAGTACCTACATCATCGGGCAAACCTGCAATAATTTTGCCATTATCGTCGTATACCGGAGGGGTGGGAACTAATAATTTGTTGAAATCTAACAAGAATGAAAAACTATTGTAGTCGTCAAAGTTCATAGTGTATCTTCCTCCCAAACGTAAATTTGTTGGTAGAAAATCTTTGTTATTATCGTCGTCGGAATAGTTTATTTTAGAACCTAGATTCGAAATAAGTAAACCGGCAGCCAATTCGCCAGGCATATCAAACATGTTTGTTTCGCTTTGATAATAAGCTCCTAAGTCGGCTGCTATAGCATTTCCTGCATGAGTGGTAGTAGTACCTACGTCAACGCCTTGGGTAAGGTCGGAACGGATATAACGTCCGGTGGCACCTATCGAAAAGTTATCCGACAACTTCATGGAATACGAAATATCTACACCAAATTCATTTGGTTTGTAAGTGCCTTTCGATGTTCCATCTTCTTCGGTAAACTCAATACTGCCAAGCGAAAAATACGTTAGTGATGCTGCAATAGCACTACGCTCGTTGATGCGTTTGTAGCCTGCTAAATTTAAAAGATTCATATCTCCAACTCCCAAATCTTTGAGCCAAGGAACATAACTCATGCCTACACCAAAATCTTCTTTTATGAAAGCATATTTTGCGTTGTTCCAATGCGACGAATAAACATCGGGGGTACTTGCAGCACCCACATCTCCCATACCGCCACTACGTGCATCGGGGGCTATCAATAGTATAGGTACAGCGGTGCTTATATAATTTTTGCTGATGTCTTTACCTGCCAATTGGTCTGCTGTTGGATTGTTGCTTTGTGCAATAGCTGTATTTAATAGCAATCCTGCTAATAAATAAGTTCCAAATAATCTAAAATATCTACGTTTCATCTATTATTATTTTATGAATAACGAGCTATTAACGAGTAAGTGCTTCTTTTATTGTTTTTATTTTCTATTTTTCTGTTTTTTTTGTCTATAGTCTGCCAACTAATATTAATTTGATTAATTATGGGGTTTCAATACATTAATACCCTATTGTGCATCGGATAAAACCCGGGTATAAATTGTTTGATGATAGGGTGTAAATATTAATGGTTCTATCATATTGTATAATAGTTTTTTATAAATACAATATAAAACTATTGCCTTAAGGCAACTTCTAAAAATTCCACGTTTCGGAATGATAGAAGGACGTTCTTTGAAACTTTTGCGTGCTTTACGTTTTTTACCGAAATCTTTCTATTTCTTTTTCAATTGCATAGCCCGCTATGCTCAATCAAAAGAAAGTAGAAATCTTTCTAGCAAAATTCCGTAAATCACTTGCAAAGCAATTTTTAGAAATTGCCTTAAGATAGTTTTTTCACGTGAGGAAGATGAATTTTCTTCGTGTGGAAGTTGGTGCAACTACGCGAAGTAGATAAAATTTCTTTGTGAGGAAACCTTATCGCATACAATGATTTCATCGTTTGTTTGCAAACAATAAAGAGAAACTGATTTGATTAGAAAACAATATTTATGCAGTCAAAATATTTTTTCCTTGTCGAATTACTTTTTTTTGTGTATATTTGCAAAGAATATTTTTTGAGATATAGTGTTGTTAGTTGTTGATATTTAATGTGTAATGGAAAATGACTACTAACATTATGCTGTTAATAAGGGTAATGAAACATTATATTTCAAAATTTTGGAATCAGTAAACTAAAAACAAAAAATATTATGCACATAGCTATAGCAGGTAATATAGGATCGGGAAAAACAACTCTTACTGGATTGTTGGCGAAGCATTTAGGATACGAAGCTGTTTATGAAAACAATTCGAACAATCCGTATATAAATAGTTTTTACGAAGATATGCGACGTTGGTCTTTCAACTTGCAAATATACTTTTTGCATACCCGTTTTAAACAAATAGTGGATATAAAAAAATCTTGCAACAATATAGTTCAAGATCGCACAATATACGAAGATGCTTATATTTTTGCTCCCAATTTACATGCTATGGGACTTATGAATACAAGAGATTTTGAAAACTATCAAGCTATATTTGAACTTTTGTCTTCGTTTATTCAACCACCTGACTTGTTGATATATTTGAAGGGTAATGTGCCTGCATTGGTAAAACAGATACAAAAACGAGGTAGAGAATACGAAAATAGTATTCGTTTAGACTATCTTACTAGTTTAAATCAGCGCTACGAGGATTGGATAACAGAATACGATAAAGGAAAATTGTTAGTAATAGATATCGAAGAACTGAATTTTGCTGATAAACCGGAAGATTTGGGCGTGGTTATAGACAAAATAAATGCCGAGATAAACGGATTATTTTAATGAGTAATATTAAAAATAACAAGATGAAAGTATTAGGAATTATACCTGCACGTTACGCTTCCACACGTTTTCCCGGCAAGCCATTGGCACTTATTGATGGCAAAGCGATGATACAGCATGTGTACGAGGGTGTAAAAAAAATAAGTGTACTTTCGGATATTGTGGTAGCCACTGATGATATGCGCATAGCAAATTGTGTAAAAACATTTGGTGGCAAAGTGGCTATGACTAAAGAAACTCATCGTAGTGGAACAGATAGATGTGGAGAAGTGTTGGAACAATACCAAAACGAGGGTAAAGAATACGATGTAGTAATAAATATACAAGGCGACGAACCAAATGTAGAACATTCTCAAATAGAAACTTTAGTAAAGTGTTTTGAAGATACAGATGTGCAGATAGCCACTCTTAAGAAACAAATTTTCTTAAAAGATGAACTTTTTTCGCCGAATGTCGTAAAAGTGGTGTGTGAAAAGAATGGCGAAGCTATATATTTTAGTCGTTTCGCTGTGCCATATATGCGTGGAATAGAAGAAAAAGAATGGCTTCAGAAACAAAAATATTATAAACATATAGGAGTATATGCTTATAGATGTGACGTTTTAAAGAAATTAGTAGAGCTGAAACAAACGGAATTGGAGATAGCAGAATCGTTGGAACAATTGAGATGGATAGAAAATGGATTTAAGATAAGGGTAGAGGATACAACGATTGAAAATATCGCTATAGACACTCCTGAAGATTTATTAAAACTGAAAAATAAATAAACTGATGAATATAACAAATTATATAGTAGAATTTTTGAAGCAGGGAAATATTGTTGAAATAAAGGGAATAGGAACTTTGTCTCCTAAGACTATTTCTACACGTTTCGATGACGAAACAAAAACTTATTTTCCCACACTGCAAACAGTAGAATTTTCTACAATATGCAATGGCAATGAACAGATTATAAGTTATATTGCGAAGCAAGAATTTATTGGAGTTACAACTGCCGAAAAATTGTGGGAAAATTATATTGCTGCACTCAATGATAAATTAAAGGTAGATGGTAAACATGAGTTTCCTGAAGTGGGAGAACTTATATTGAATGCCGAAACCGGTTACACATTTAATGTATTTGATGGAGTGAATTTTTCGAAAGCAACTCGAAATTTGCCCATATTAGATAGAGTGATGACATACGAATTGGATGCTGAAAGAGAAAATCCTTTTGATAAATTTGATCATCCTGTTATTCCTTCGCAACAAGAAGAAGCATCTACGGTTGAGGAACAACCACAAGAACAAGAAGATGTACCACTTGAAGACGAGAAAGTTGAGAAAGAAGAACCACAAGAACAAGAATACGTAGAAGAAACTATAGAAACAGTAAATACTACTGAATCCGGTTCCGAAACAGAAGAAAATAGAGAATCGGAAGAAAAAATAGTAGAAATGGATAATGATAATATGGAGGATAAAAAAGAAGAGCAAGAAGAGGATGGAAATCAATCAGAAGCGTCAGATTTAAATAAGTCAATAGAAGAAGAAATTGATGAAAAAGATAAACATAATGTAAACGACAATAAAAAGAAAAAGGAAAAGAAAAAGAAGAAAGGTAAAAAGAAAAAAATAATTATCCCGATTATTATATTGTTGCTGCTTCTATTGTTAGGTGGAGCGTATTATTATTTCGTTGTGGTTAAGGATATGAATATTCCATTCATAAACGAAAAAAATGAAACAACAGAAGTAGCCGAAGCAAATGCTGAGAGCGATATTCAGTCAAAAGAAGTAGAGAATGCAGAAGAAATAGATAGCGAAGAAAGTGCGTCTGATGGAATAATTGAAATAGAAGAGGTAGACACAGAAGAAAGTGATGAAGTTGAAGCGAAAATTTCTGATGAAGAAGTTGGTGCTGAAGCAGAAGAGATTGCAGAGTCCGATGAAAAGGTGAAACGACTAGACTTGTTTAAAGGAGAAAACTCCTATACTTTTGATTATACGCTTGTTGCAATCGAAGATAAAGATGAAGTAATAAAATCGACATGCAAAGTTCTAGTGGCAAGTATGAGGCCTCAAATAAAGTCGTTCTTGAAAAAACAACGTTATTCAACAGCTGTAGAACCAATGGAAGAACGAATGAATGAGTATGTTATAAAACGATTGAAAGAATTGTTTGACGATAACTTTTTCCATCCTGCACGTTTGATGAGTTATGATAATTATATAACAGATTATTGCACAAACAACTTGCAACGTCAGCGCATATCCAGAGCTAAGAAAACGATTATTTCAGAAATTCAGATGAATGATATAATGTTGGAATTTTTGAATGAGTTGATAGAAGCCGGTGTTGTAACAAAAGACAAAATAGTGGCACCGGCACCTAAACCTAAAGTAGTACCTACTGCAGATATACGTTTGCGTTCGAAACAGGGATTTGATATTATATCAGGATTCTTTAAGAGCAGAGATAATGCTGTAAAAGAAGCACATCGTTTTAGCAGAAGAGGAGCAGATGCATATGTTATAGCTAAAGGTAATTTATATTATGTATCTTTAGGTTCGGCACCATCACAAACTGCAGCAGAAGCTTTGTTGAGGCAATTGAAGACATGGAATAAAGAAAATATGGTTATCAAAAAATGGTAGCATAAATAATTAATAGTTAGAATATAAAACTGCAAAGGATTCTTTTGAGATATCTTTTGCAGTTTCTTTTGAATAATATTGAAAAATAAAATGGGAAAGAATAAATTAGAACGTTTCGAGGAAAATCTTACATTTCCAAATCTCTTTCAAGTATCTTACGAGTTTTTGCAACAAAATACTTTTCAATTAAGAGGAAAATGGAATAGTGATTTTTTTAAAAATGACAATCCTATAGTTTTGGAATTAGGCTGTGGTAAAGGCGAATATACTATAAACCTTGCAAAGAAGTATCCTAATAAAAACTTTATAGGCATAGATATTAAAGGTGCCAGACTATGGAGAGGATGTAAAACCTCTAATGAAGAAAAAATGACTAATGTTGCCTTTTTACGTACAAGAATACAGTTGATAGAATATTTTTTTGCACAAAACGAAGTATCTGAAATATGGATTACTTTTCCCGATCCTCAACTTAAGAAACCAAACAAACGCCTTACATGCGAACGTTTTTTGTCGTATTATAAAAATATAGCGAAACCAAATACAATTATACATTTAAAAACAGATTCCTATGAGTTATATGATTATACTTTAAACGAAGTAATTCATCAAGGACATTACAAAGTTTTGTTTAATACAGATGATTTGTATTTTTCGGATTTTCAAGATGATGTTAAAGCTGTTAGGACATTTTATGAACAAATGTTTCTCAACGAAGGAAAGAAAATTACATATTTACAATTCCTGCTTAATTAAATTGTTTGCTTTTGGATAATATATTAAAGGCAACTTCTAAAAATTGCTTTGCAAGTGATTTGCAGAATTTTTAGAAGTTGCCTAAAGGAATCCTATCCTAACCATACGATGAAAGCCGTCTTGTGAAGAAAATTTAGAGTTAGTAACTTTGTAAGGTTACGATATATTTAAAGCCTAGATTAGGATTTAGAAGAGGCTTAAACGAAAACACCATTCGACTTTTGACTTTCGACAAAAAACTCTCTATACCATTCTATACTTTCTCAACCCTTTAAAACTCGTAGTCTTGACAAAAAAACTTTCTAATCCCTTAAACAAGTTTTTATTTCTCGTAAGATTAGGTTTTAATTCAGTAGGAAGACGATTTTGGGAACGACCCTTTCCCATTTGGGAACGACCCTTTCCCACGTGGGAACGACTGCTTCCCATCCGGGATCGGCTCCTTCCCAAAAACAACTTCAGTGTAAATCAAATTTAATGTAACCTTATGTCTACGATATGCCAACTTCACGCCAATCTGAAATATTATTTGTGTATGCAACTTGTTGATATGCGTAAGCAGTTTCAGGGATTGCAAGGAATCATAAATCAAGAAATAAAAAGATACCTTACCCAAGACGAGGCATTCATCTTTATAGGCAAAACCGGTACTACTGCCAAAATACTACATCGCGAAGGTAATGGCTTAACGCTATATGTCCGCAAGTTGAGTAGTGGACGTTTTCAAATACCTAAAATAAACAAAGATCAATGCACTTGCACGCTTGAATATCGTGAATTTGTTCGTTTGATTTTGGGTGAAAAATGGGAAATTGAGGCGAGGCAACATCTCAATCTTACAACCTCCTTCCTTTCAGGGGTGGGTTTAGGAGAGACTCAAATCTTTAACAGGGTTCACCGTAAAGTTACATCCTGTCTTATTATGATTCCTTTAATATATCATTTTGAACTCTTACACTTTCGGTATGTATTTGTTCCATTATTTTTTGTACAAATTCCAATGATATTCCGAGTTCTTTAGCTATATGCAGTCTGCTTTCTAATACTTCTTGCCATCTATTTATTTGCAATACGCTCAAGTTATTGTCGGCTTTTATTAAGGCTATTTGTTTACTTACATCTATGCGTTGAGATAGAATTGCTAATAACTCTTGATCCAACATATCTATTTTTTTTCGAAGTAAATTGAGTTCAATAGGTGTTGTATTGGAATTTTTTCGTATAATTAGATTGCTTAATAAGTTATCAAATTCGGCTGGGGAAAGTTGCTGTTCGCTGTCTGTAAGTGCTTTTTCGGGATAAGGGTGAACTTCAATCATTAGTCCGTCAAAGTTTAAATCCATTGCTATTTGTGATACGGATTGGACTATTTGCCTATTCCCCGATATATGACTTGGATCGCATATTAATGGTAAATCGGGATGTGTACGTTTGATTTCTATAGGAATTTCCCAAAGGGGATTGTTTCGAAATCCATAGTTGTTATGTGTAAAAAAACCTCGATGTATAGCTGCAATATTTGTTATACCGACATTTTTAATGCGTTCTATGGCTCCTATCCACAATTTTACATCAGGAATAGGAGGGTTTTTTATCATTGTAGGTATATCTATTCCTTTTAAGCTTTCAGACAATTCGTTCATCGAAAATGGATTGCTCGATGTACGTGCACCTATCCAAATAACATCAATATTATATTTCAAACATAATTCTATATGTATGGGTTGAGCTACCTCTACTGCAAAAGAAACATTCGGATTTTGTGCTTTGTAGTCTTTTATCCATTTTAGTCCATCTTCACCTACTCCTTCAAACCCACCTGGACGGGTGCGAGGTTTCCATATCCCACAACGTATAAGGTCGACTTGTTTGTTTGCATTGAGATAGGGGATTATATCGGCAAATTGTTCTTTGCTTTCGATACTACAAGGTCCTGCTATTATATAAGGTCTTTTCTTAACCATTTTATCCTACAATTATTTGAGTCATACTATCTTTATTAAGGTAGATATTTGATATTTCATATATTTTAGTGGGTGTTATATTATCAATACTTTTTAAGTAGTTGTCTGTAAATAGTTCTGTAGAGTGATTTGTAACCATTTGTTTGTGTCGTTCCGAAATTTCAAATACACCATCTATACTTCTTATAAAATCACCAATTAGATAATTTTTAACTACTTCTAATTCTTCGGTGCTTATAGGTGTAGAACATATATCTTGAAGTTCGTTATATATATCTTCTATTGCATTATCTTTTACTTCTTTTCCCACTTCAGTGGTTATAAAGAAAACACATGTACCTCTTATTGCTTGTACCATTGAATATATAGAATAGCAATAGCCTTTTTCTTCACGTATTTTGGTGGTTAGTTTGCTACCAAAGTATCCTCCTAATATAGTGTTGGCAATCATTAAGTCTGTAAAATCAGTTGTATCCCAAGAGGTATTCAATACTTTACCTATACGTATAGCACTTTGCACTGCATCTTGTTTGGGTACGTAAATTTTTTTTGGTTGTGTAAATATCGGTTGTGGTATTATAGGAGTAAACGATTGTTCTCTAATTGGGTTACCAAATAATTGGTTTATAATAGCAAGTATGTTCTTATCGATATTACCCGAAGCGAATATTGTACAATTATTTAATTTATAGTTTTTGTTGTGAAAGTTTCTGACATCTTCAATAGTTAGTAAATCAAAATCAACTTCTGAAGCAAATGAGCCATACACATGATTACGACCATATATTGACTCGTAGAATTTTTTACGAGCCAAATATTGGGGCTTCATTATGTCGTTTAGATAGTTTTGTTTGTATTTTTTTAAAGCTACTTCAAATTCATTGTCAGGAAATGTAGCTTCGGTAAATATTTCATACAAAAGAGGAAGAATCTCTTCTGCATATTTTTTTATCATAAGTACCGAAATTGAAGAAATTGTAGAGTCGTTATATTTTTCTATATATACACCTCTGTAATCCAATATTTCGGCTATTTGTTTGGCTGTATGTTTGCTTGTGCCTTCCGTTATAAGTTTATTGACAAATAGAGATGTTAGTTTTTTTGTTTGATAAGCTTTTCCTGCTTCAAAAACGAAGTCTATTTTTACAATATCGATACTATCGCTTTTGAATACCACTATATTTTTTCCATTATCCATTGTATAGTAGGAAGGTAATAGCTTGTTTGTATCTATTGATGAAGTTTTTAATATTAAGTTGCCTTTAGGATTTATACTTCGGTTTATCATAATATCTTTCTTTTTAAAAAGTGATAGTCAATTTAATGTTGAATTGTCGCATAGTCAAAAAGTTTGGTACAGCGTAATAGCGATTGTCGTAGTCTGCAACCCAAATGTATGATACTACATTTTTATAGTTGAAAAGATTAAAGACTTCAAGGTTAAGCCATATATCGTCAAAATATCTAAAGAGTGTCCGATTTTTTATCTTATCTATTTTGTTTAGTTGTATACCTCCGGTTATATCTACTCTAAAATATGGTGGTAAACGATGTGTAGTACTAAAGTCGGTTTGTCTTGGTTTTGTGAATGGTAAACCTGTTCCATATACAAAATTAAGACTTACTTTCATCCATGGCAATGTAGGCATGTAGTCTTGGAAGAAAAGTTTTATCATCATGCGTTGGTCGGTGGGACGTGATATCCATCCATAATCGTCGCCTTCGATGTCTTCTTGTGTTTGCATCAGCGATAGGCTTGCCCACGATTCTATACCGTCTATAAATTCACCATTTATGCGGAGACTTATACCGGTTGAATATCCTATGGCGTTGTTTTCAGCCATATAACGTATGCGCATATTGTCTATCTCGTAGGGTATAAGATTCGTTATGTACTTATAATATATATCGCTCGTAAGTTTGAATGGTTTGTTCCATAATACAAAGTTGTAATCAAATGTTCCCATTATTTGATAGGACTTTTGCGATTTTATAGATTTGTTGATGCTCCCATTTTTATAGCGATATTCTCGATAGAAAGGAGACTGGGTGTACATACCTGTTGATATACGAAACAACATATCTTTCTCCCATTCAGGTTTGTAATTGACACTTAACCGAGGCGAAATAAAAAACTCTTTGTTGAAACTCCAATATTGTCCACGTACTCCAAATATGATACTTATTAAACTTTTTTCGGTATGAAAATCAAAATTTCGTTGTAGGTATCCAGTCGCTCTATGTGAGGAAATTGTATTTTGGCTTTTCACGTAGTTTTGTAATTCTGGAGCAAATGGAATATTATTACTATCACCGGGTATTCCATTATCAGGATTAGGTATGGTAAAATCGGCTGAGTCTACCATACGCCACTCTTTCATTTTGTCATATATATACTCATGTTGGTAGCGAATACCCCAATTCCAATTGCCAAGAGTGGCAAAGTATGTACCTTTGATTTCGGAGTTTATTACACGTGTGTTTAGGTAGTTGCGAGCATGTTCGAGATAAGTGCCTACACCTCGGTCAAATTTGTTTACTTCGCCAACAACAGCACCCACGTTTAGTTCGTATAGCCAATATTGTCCCTGAATATCGTATACTTCACTTTCGTTAGTGGTATATGCTGATGTTATCCATTTCCATTGTATATTATCGTTTGGACGATAGTCCAACGTTATAGCACCCATCGCTGTAGTATATTCATCAATTTCTTGTCCATCGAAATATATTTTTAGTTCCATTGCTTCAAAAAAGTTACCGAAATTGGTGGTTTGATTTTTGGGTACTAAACCATATTTATTTTTGGAATATATGCCTACAAATGATATATCTAGTTTTGTATTTACTTTGTAAGTTATAATACTTTGTAGATCTGTATATGCGGTAGTGTAGTCTCCTTCGGTATCTAACGATTTGAGGAGATATTGATTGCTGTGTCGTCTCAGCCCTATGCTATAGGTCATTTTTTCTTTTACTACTCCTTCTACATAAGCACTTCCTCCCAATAAACTTCCTGACACTTTGCCACTAAATTTATTTGGTCGACGATATGTGATATCTAACACTGATGACATTTTATCACCATATTTTGCTTCGAAACCACCCGGACTGAACATTACTCGCTCTACCATATCGGGATTTATTATTGACAAACCTTCTTGTTGACCGCTACGTACCAAAAAAGGACGATATACTTCTACATCGTTGATGTATACGAGGTTTTCATCAAAGCTACCACCTCGCACACTATACTGACTGCTTAATTCGTTGTTGCTACCAACATCAGGAAGAGTTTTGATAAGGCTTTCGACACCGCTTTGAGGACCTGCTATATTTTCTATTTTTTCTATACTTATCTGTGTAAAAGTACTTTTACGTACTTTTTCGTCTTTTATGGTTATTTCTTCGAGTAGTTGGGCTTGGGGTTTGAGAGTACAATTCAGTATTTTTCGTTCGTTGTTTTTGACTTTGAAAGTGAATTTTTGTTGTTCATAGCCTGTAAATGTAAATAATACAATGAGTTCTTTGTCGGAAGGTATTTCAAAACTATAATACCCTTTGCTGTTACTTATGTCTCCTATAGGGCTAGCAGTACCTATCAATCGCACACTTACGTATTCCATACCTTCACCTTTTTCGTTAGTTATGCGTCCTTCTAAAGTGGCTGTTTGGCAATGACTTGTATGTGTACAGATGAGTAGCAATACAAAAGATGATATTATATGTATAATGTTCCTGTTTTTGTTCATAGAATAAGATAACGCAAACTTGTTAGTATTATTGTTTATTTTCTATGCCATAGCCAAACAAAGCAAAGTCTCCTTTGCAAGGGTCAGTTGGAAATACTTTTTTTAGTTCCGTAGTTATAGTTTTTGCTGCAGACAATGAGTATGATTTGTTTTGCGTAAGTCCAAGCAAATATGCTATACGACACACATGTGTGTCTAAAGGAATGATTAAATCTGTTGGCGAAAAATTTTTCCATATTCCGAGGTCTACTATTCCATCTTGTCGTATCATCCACCGAAGGAACATATTTATCTTTTTTTGAGGACTTTTACTCGAAATTTCGAAAGCTCTGCATATTCGTTCGAATGGACTACCTTCGTATTCTGATAACAAGCAGTCTTCCATACTTTCAAACGAGTTGTACATATGGTATAACTTATTAAATACAGCATTCATTTGTTTATAGTTTATCATTCTATAAAACGAATGAAGATTTTCACTGTCAAAATCTTTTTTCCACTTTTGATCCATTACATATTTGTAGGGCGATTCTCCCATCATATTATCCACTATGTCGCAGGCTTTTATTATTTGTTTTCGGTTGCCAAAACTAAGATATGAGGTTATAAAACCGCTTATTTCGATATCTTGTTTGCAGTTGTTTCGTTTGCGATGTGGAAATTGTACAGGATCGTTGGCAATAAAATGTATGGTGTTGTATTTATCTGCCCATGTTTTAAGCTGCTCTTTTAATTCTTCTTTCATTATATAATAGGTGTGATAGACGTATTATTAAACTTATAACTATAGGCAACACGGCACTATTGTAGTGTTGTATGTCTATTATGATATTGAGTAACGCTAGAAATAAACACGTTAATAACGTATATATAATGTATTTATTTGCTCTCTTTGGACAAAAGATCAGCAGTAAGAATATCGGGTTTGCCCATAGAATATTTAAGTTTTCTTTCACACACCAATGTGATGAGAATGCCCACATCATTGCAACGACTAATCCTATTATACCCACAAGTGAGAATAGTGGTATGTCGAACCATTTTATTTTTATTTTTTTCGTGCTAGATATGTATGTGAGTATGCAAGTGATAAAACATAGTATCCAAAATACTACAATGGGCGATATGCTTTTAGGATTGTCTGTTTTTGTTTCATCAAGTATTAGTGTAGATGATTCACACAAATTTATTGTATTTAAATGTTCTTGGAGATAAAAAGGAATGAACATACATTCGGCTACACTTACAGGTCTGTCGCACCTCATACCCAATAAAGCATCAACACCAAATTGCCACCACATCAATCTTTCATTGGTGTAAGGATATATTATTTCGCGAAATGTTTGGTTTATCAAGTTGCGATATGTGTTGTCTGTATTGACACCATTATTAATATAGAAATCTCTGTTCAGGCTTTTTTCTATTATGTCTCTTGCACGTGTGGCACAATTATCGCGAAAGAAGTCATATTTGTAATAACGATTCTCTTTCTTATAATTCTCTCTCAAGAGATTGAATAGTTTATTGCGTTCTTCGAATGTGAGATTTAGTTTTTGTTCTGCAACCCAACGACCTTCGTATTGATAGGATAGTATAAAATTATTATAGCTTTGCACATCAAGCATATAGTCAAGATTTCCTAATGCAAATTTTAAGTATAGATTTGGTGTGTTGAAATCAAAAACGCCATAATTGAACACAAAATCGATGTTTTGTGAAGTATCGCAAACCCGTATGGCACTGTGTCCGAAACTTAGATAATATTCATTTCCGGCTCCACAAGTTAGTAGACTGATAGTGCTATTGTTCGAAAGTTGCAATGGCTGACCAATAGTAGTTGTTCCGGATAGTATTGCTATTGATAATATTAAGTATATTTTTTTTAACATCTTGTTTGTCGTATTTTTTGTGCAACTATATTACGGCAATGCTTTCATAATATTGTGATGGGGTGTAAAAAAATACCATTTTTTGAAATCTAAATATTATTACATTAGTACAAATGTACTTTATCTGAAAAAAAAAGTGTAATTTTGCAAACTGAAATGTCATAAATAAGTTATAGATAAAACAAAATATAAGAGATATGGAATGGTTTACCGAATTGGTATATGGTACCGGAATAGGACATAGTGTTATGCTGTTGTGTGTGTGCATCGTATGTGGTATTTTATTAGGTCGAATAAAAATATTCGGCATATCGTTGGGTATAACTTTTGTGCTGTTCATAGGTATTCTAATGGGTCATTTAGGTATATCGATGGACAATGAAGTTATGCATTTTATGAAAGAATTTGGACTTATTTTGTTTGTTTATTCGGTAGGAATGCAAGTAGGACCAGGTTTTTTTTCTTCTTTTAAACAAGGAGGTGTTACGCTAAATTTGTTAGCATCTGCGGTGGTGTTGCTTGGAGTAGGAACAGCAGTAGCTATACATTTCATTGCTGACATACCTATGGAAACTATGGTGGGTATATTATCGGGAGCAGTTACTAATACTCCCGGCATGGGAGCTGCTCAAACAGCATATCAAGATATGACCGGCATGGGTGGAGATACCATAGCTATGGGCTATGCAGTATGCTATCCTTTAGGAGTATTGGGTATTATATTGGCAATAGTTGTGGTGCGTTTTATTTTTAAGATAACCTATAGTAAGGAACAAGAGGAACTTGATGCTATAGACAATTCGCTATCAAACCAAGCTAAGTTATATACTCTCGAAGTTTGTAATCCTGCTATATATGGTCATACTGTGGCAGAGGTCGCAAAATTATTAGTACACCGCGAGATTGTGGTAAGCCGTGTGTTGCATTGTTCCGACGGCTCGATGGAAATAGCCTCGTCTACCACTATCTTAAACCAAGGAGACAAGGTGTTTATAATAACCGTAGAAAACGATATTGATGTGATATCCACTATAATGGGCAAGGTGATAGATATGAAGCCCGAAGAATGGTACAAAAAAGACAAGAGCTTAATAAGCCGCAGAATAATAGTTACCAAGAGCGAGCTTAACGGCAAAAGATTGGGTGAATTAAATTTGCGAAAGCAATACCATATCAATATCTCGCGTATCAATAGGGCAGGAGTTGACTTAGTGGCACGTCCAAACCTCGTTATTCAAATAGGCGACCGTCTTACTGTGGTGGGTGGCGAAGATGATGTACGCAAGGTCGAAGAAATACTAGGCAATAGTATGAAGCGTCTAAATGAACCCAATCTGGTAACATTGTTTTTAGGTATATTTCTTGGTGTGTTGGTTGGGAGTATACCTTTAGTGTTTCCGGGAATACCACAGCCGGTAAAATTAGGTTTGGCAGGCGGACCTCTTATAGTGGCTATTCTTATATCAAGGTTTGGATATAAATACAAACTCGTAACATATAATACTATAAGTTCTAACCTTATGTTGCGAGAAATAGGAATCACCATATTTTTAGCATGTGTAGGAATAGGTGCCGGCAATGGTTTTGTAGATACTATCGTTAACCAAGGAGGATGGCAATGGATGGGCTATGGTTTTTTAATTTCGTTTTTGCCGTTGTTGATTGTTGGTATTATAGGTCGCAAGGTATGTAAGATTAACTATTTTACCCTTATGGGACTTATGGCGGGTTCCACTACCGATCCTCCTGCATTGGCTTACAGCAATGCCACTGCAGGCAACGATGCACCGGCTGTAGGCTATGCAACGGTATATCCTCTAACTATGTTTTTGAGAGTACTTACTGCTCAATTATTGATTATTATATTCTGTTAGCAAAAACAAGAATTATCTGACTATAAAATACAAAGGAAATGAATAGAATATTGATAGTAGACGACGAACAGGATTTATGCGAAATATTGCAGTTTAACCTCGAAAGCGAAGGTTACGAAGTAGACACAGCTAATTCTGCAGAAGAGGCTTTAAGCAAGCTAAATAGTCAACATATACTGATTCTCCTTGATGTGATGATGGAAGATATGAGTGGTTTCCAAATGGCCAACAAAATACGCAAAGAGCTAAACAACAATGTGCCTATCATATTCCTTACCGCTAAAGATACCGAAAACGATATGCTGACAGGGTTTAATGTGGGAGGCGATGATTATATCACCAAACCATTTTCGCTAAAAGCTGTGATGGCAAGGGTTAAAGCGGTACTTAAACGTAGCACAAAATCAGCAGATTCAAACGAATCTGTAGAGGATATTTTTGTGTACAAAAGTCTGGAAATAAATTTTGATACAAAGAAAGTGATGGTAAATAACGTGGAAGCACAACTTACACGCAAAGAATATATGATATTGGCATTGTTAGTACAAAGTCCGCAACGCTTTTTTACTCGAGAGCAGATACTTTCGCAAGTATGGGATGATGACACATATGTTATCGAACGCAGTGTTGATGTGCATATTGCCCGACTAAGGAAAAAACTTGGTACAATAGGTGAAAATATAATAAATCGAACCGGGTTTGGATATTCTTTTGATAATAGTTAAAGCAGTTTGTGATATGAAAAAAAAACGATTATTGCCCAAACGGAAAATATTTTTTTATGCTATTGTAGTGATAGTGCTTTATGCTACAGTAGTATCAGTTATGCATCTATTATATAACCATATTGGCACACCTACGGCAATCGACTATGACTTTTGTTTCTCGCCTGCCGGTATGCAATTAGTTATTGCTTTTTTATTTCTGGTGGCAATATTGTTGGCAGTCTATTTTTCGTATCGTTTTTTTGTGGTAATGCACACTTTGAAAGATTTTGTTGACTCGGTAGAAAAGGGCAATGTTGACTACGATACTACGGCTCATTTCCCGGATAGCTATTCGGGTGAAGTAGGTAATAAAATAATATCGCTCTACAAACAACTTGAAGTAAGTAAGCAACAAATAATAGAGGAAAAAGATCGCAATAGAAAAATGAAGCAGGAGATGACCAACAACATAGCCCACGAACTAAAAACTCCTGTAAGCAGTATAAGGGGGTATTTGGAAATACTATTGAGTAGCAAACCTATACCTGATGACAAAAAACAATATTTTCTCGAACGTTCGTATTCGCAAACACTTAGGCTGTCTAATTTGATAAACGATGTGTCAATAATAAATAAAATAGAAGAGTCGGCTGAATTATTTCAGAAAGAAAGAGTGGTAATATACGATATAGCACAAGAAGCCATCAATGAGCTTGAAGATAAGATAATTGAACGCAACATCAATGTGCAAAACTCCATATCACGCGATATTGAGATAATGGGAAACCACAGTTTGTTGTATGGTATATTTCGTAATTTGATAGAAAATGCAGTCTACCATGCCGGCGATGATATAAATATAATAATGGAGTGTCATAAAAAAGACAACGATTTCTATTACTTCCGTTTTCGAGATACAGGATGTGGCATCGATGATAAATATCTCACACGCATATTTGACCGCTTTTTGCGTATCGACGAGGGGCGTAGTCGAAAAAACGGCGGCACAGGATTGGGCCTCTCCATTGTAAAACACGCCGTGTTGTTTCACAATGGAGGAATAATAGCCAAAAATGCCGAAGAGGGTGGCTTGGAATTTTATTTCTCTTTAAAGATATCATAGTATCGCAATACTACTTCGTTGGGTTTTGCATTCTGCAAGTCATCGCTTATTTCTCCAAGCCAAGAGCAAAAAGCCAATGGCTAATAAAATTCCATTTACTAAGAAAATAAAATCCGTTTTGTGGTCAGCAAAAATCCAATCGAAAAAGTCAATGATAAATGGTGTTATAAGAACTGCCAAATAATTCATGCTCATCACACATGCAAGTGTCATCACCATGTTGCGAGGTGGTGATATTTTGGTAGTGCGGTCGTAGATAATAGGCTGCACCACACCGTAGCCCCAGCCGGCTATAATGGCTCCTAATATAAAAAGCACCATGTGATGCGACACAAAAATCACTGTCAAACCAACACTCATCATAAGCATGTTTACCCATACTACATGGTTTTTCATTAAATCCAAAATGCGAGTTATGAAAAATCCCGGTACTGTGATAGCTAAAAAGAATAACGCTATTACAACTCCCGAACTTTGGCTGTCCATTTTGTATTGTTCCATCAAAAATGGCATATTCAATGGTATGGCCAATACGCAGTAGGTAACAAAAAAGTACAACATCATAAGTTTTATCAATTCTGTTTTATTCAAAGGCTGCGGAGGCCTGACATTTGATAGCGACAAAGCCTCGTTATCGGCAGACGAAAATTTTGGCAAAAACTTGCATAGTATTATCGATAGAAGGGGTAAAAGATACACTGCAAACGGGGCATGCCAATTGATAGTGGCAAGCCAACCTGTTATGTAGGTTGCCAACACCAAAGTCAAGTTATTGATACCCGAACTGATACCAAGTTGGCGAGTGCGGTAGCGTCCTGAAAAATATTCGGCTATAAGCCCTGTAGATAGTGGAATAACTATGCCGGCACCTATGCCGAGAATGCAGCTGAGTATTATCAAACCTTTTATGCTTTCGACAAAAAAATAGCACACTCCACTAAGCAAAAAAATTACAAGTCCAACATATAGTATCATTACTTTGTTTTTGCTACTCGATAGCTTGCCCGACAAAAACAAAAATGGTATCACCAACATCGAGGGCAAAGATGTAAGCATTTGTATTTCCAAATCGGTAGCATGAGGAAACACTGTCTCTAATTTTCCCATAATGGGCGATATGGCCAAGCCGGGTAGTGATGTAATGGCCGATACTGACCATATCGCCATCAATGCCAACAACGATATGGGACTTTTTCCTGTTTCAATTTTCTTCATCATAACAATGTGTTTCCGACTAAAACAGATGTAATGTAATAAAGTTTAGGCAACTTTTATAAATTCCACGTTCCGAGTAAAATCGAAGAACTCTTCCTTAAACTTTTGTGTTGTTGACTTGGTTGGTGTTTTTTTCTTGAAATCTTCCTATTCGCATCGTGTGCTTCGCAGCCCTTGTTTGCCTTGCCGATGGGGTTGAATATTGGTATGATTTCTCTTGTGATATTAACACTTTTTTTGATGTGGAATATTGTTGTAAGAAGGTGATTATGGAGCGAAAAAAATAAATATGCCCGATTTTAAGGGCGATATTTCGAAGTCATTTTTCTGTAATTGTAAATGATTGATTTTCAAACATTCCATTCTTCGTTTCTTGAGACTCCAATCTCAGCGTCTTGAGACTCCAATGTCAGCGTCTTGAGACTCCAATGTCAAGCCGCTGACATTCGAGTGTCAAGAGCTTGACATTCGAATGTCAAGCCGCTGACATTCGAATGTCAGCAAAATGACTCTCCAAAGGTCTTTTTTTGACAGTGCATAATCCGAAAACTTTTAATGGTATTTTAACATTTGAACTCTTTATGAATTTCGCTTTGATTTGCGTTCTTTTTTTCTTGAAAAGTAGTGTTGTTTCACCAATAGTCTGAAATGTATTTTTGTGAAGTTGCCTAAATAAACTAACGGCTAACGGCTAAAGTTGAATATATATATGTATCCTCAACATGCCTACTATTCGAGAAAATAAACATCTGACTTGACAAAGATTGATTTTTTGTCGGACACTAATAATTGTAAATCAGAAAGTTTTTTTGATAAATGAAAAAATATGTCTTTTTCATTTTAGTATTTGACAAAATATTCGTACCTTTGCACATTATTTAAAAAAAGAAATATGATGAAAAGATTTATATGTTTGATATTTTGCATTGGCATAGTGGTATGTAATGCACAAGATAAAGGAGGACTTGCGGCCAAGGTGTTTATTAAAGAAACAACGACGAAGTCGTCAAGCAGAGATAAGCAAGAGAAACTCAAAAAGGAATACCCTATAATGACTCAAAAAGGGGTTGATTATGTGGCAGTAGTGGCTACTGTGGCAGAGGGTTTTGATAAAGAAGAATTGAAAAAGAATGGCATAAAGGTTAATTCACGCATAGGCGATATAGTTTCGATGCGTGTGCCTATCGACAAGATGCATTGTTTGGAAACGTGTTCAAAAATAGTACACTACGATATAGCACGCAAAGTGGTGCCACAGTGCAATTTGTCAAGATACGACACTCGTGCCGACAGTGTTCAAAAAGGGCTTGGATTGCCTTTTGGATATATGGGCAATGATGTATTGATAGGTATAACCGATTGGGGATTTGATTATACACACCCCAATTTTTATGATACCACCTATAAGCAATCGCGTGTATATAAGGCATGGGACCATTTTAAATTGTCAGGTCCAGCACCTCAAGGTTTTGATTATGGTACAGAGTATAGCACAGCCGAACAAATAAAAAGTGCCAAATGCGACACCTTCGGATTGTATGGCTATGGAACACATGGAAGCCATGTGGCAGGTATAGCCGGCGGTAGTGGTGTGGGCACGCCTTACAGAGGTATGGCTCCGGGTGCAAAATATTTATTTGCATCGTTTTTGTTGGACGAGGCTGCAGCTTTGGACTGCTTTGCCTGGATGAAAAATCAAGCCGATAGTGCCAATAAAAGATTGGTGATAAACATGAGTTGGGGTATGTATTCGATGGGAAGCATGGATGGCAATTCGATGCTCAGCCGAGCCATCGACACTTATTCGGAACAAGGTGTTACTTTTGTGTCGAGTGCAGGAAACAACGGTGATGAAAAGTTTCATATCAGCAAGGTATTTAACGACACAGCAGATACATTGCGTACTGTGGTGGAGTTTCATGCTTCGGGTATTGGACAATCGGTTACATTTTGGGGAGAGCCCTACAAAAGTTTTGAAGCCGGATTGGCTATAGCATTGAATGATTCCATATTGGTGTCGTCGCCATTTTATTCAACAGCTGATCAAAGAGTGTTGATAGATACCTTTTTGTGCGTAGGTGCCGATACCATACCATACCGCATAACCAAAGATGGTGAAGATTTTTACAGCCATCGTCCATGCTGGGTACTGACAATAATGAAGTTTAATGCGGATTATGATTTGCATGTATTTGCCACCACTAACAATCAAGAGCTACACGGATGGAATTTGGTAGAGTTGGAAAATCATGCCGGCAATTGGGGAACAGCATTTACGTCGAATAGAATACCCGGATATATAGGAGGTGATTATTATTATGGAATAGGCGAACCATCGTGTGCCGAAAGTTGTATTACAGTGGCTGCACATAACCCCGATAGAGAAGATGGACGAACCGGTGTTATAGCAAGTTTTTCGAGCTATGGACCTGTGTTTGGTGAAAGATATATCAAACCCGATATTTCGGCTCCGGGTATGAGTATTTGCTCTTCGATGAATTCTTTTACAACCGAATCTTATACAGCTGTAAAAACAATATTCTTTAAACAAAGAGCATATTCATTTGCAAGACTTTCCGGAACATCAATGTCGTCGCCGGCAGTTACAGGTGTGGTAGCTTTGATGCTCGAAGCCAACCCTAATCTTTCGCCACGACAGATAAGAGAGATAATTATACAAACAGCACGCCACGACGATAAAACAGGCGATTTGTCTGACTCTGTAAGTATTCGTTGGGGATACGGAAAAATAGACGCAATAGCAGCAGTGAAAAAGGCATTGGAGTATGTGTCAATATCTCCCATTGTATCTGATACCGATATAACAATATATCCCAATCCTGCCAATAATCGCATATATATAGATTATGATAAAGACGAGAATATTGATGTATTTGTATACAATATAGATGGTAAATGTATAATGCAAATGCCGGATATGTCGGTTCGCGAATTGAATGTACAGCACCTTGCAGCAGGTGTGTATTTTATAAAGGTAAAACTCTCGAATACTGTGATAACAAAGAAAATGATAATAGCTAAATAGAGTATTATGTTGGTAAATCTTTTTAGAAAGAATTATATCAATCAATACTTATTCATACTTCTGATAAGTATTTTGCTGTGGGTTGGGAGCTTTATTGCACCTCAACCTATGGCAGAGTATGAATCATTTTCTTATCTATATAGTTTGTTCTATACCCTATTGTCTCCTTTTCCACTACTTGCTACCATATTGGCCTACATAATGGTTTTTACACAAGGATTGATGTTTAACCAAATCTTTAATAGGCAAAATTTGATACCCAACAATACTTTGTTGCCTATGTTTTTGTATGTGCTATTTTTGTCGGCAGTGCCTATCCAAAACTTAAATCCTATTTTGTTTTCAAATTTTTTTATACTGTTAGCTATAAATCGTTTGATGGATTGTACTAACACGCAAAATGTTCAAGATAAAATATTTTCGGCAGCAATATTACTTTCTGTTGCATCGCTGTTTTATATACAATCGCTCTATTTTCTATTGCTATTACCTCTGACTCTTATTATATTTAAAATATACTATTGGCGAGAATGGGTTACTATATTGTTTGGTTATGCTTTTCCTCAAATAATATTAATACTGTATGCTTTCTTTACCGATAGATTGCAAATTATGCTCGACTCACTAAAAATATATATAACATCAATGTCATTAAACATCGATACAACAAATAAAATAGTTTTAATATCCAATATATTTATCATATTAGTGTTTGCTGTATCATTTTTTGTTTACTTGATAAATACGTCGGAAAGTATAGTGGCCTATCGCAAAAAAGCCTCTATCATTTCATGGAGTTTTGTTATATGCATCGTGTTGTCACTATATACATTTGTAATACCATTGCCTATTCAAATCTGTGCTATTCCATTTTCGTTTTTCATATCGCGATATATATTAAAATTCAAACATAAACAAACACTGATAGATATCCTATTTTTGCTATTAGTAGGGGCATTGTTTGTAAACGTATATTTGGTTTAAAATAAAATAATAGAACAATATGTTGTTATCACAATATACCGATAATAGGATAGAAGCTGGATGCGATGAGGCAGGGCGTGGATGTTTGGCAGGACCGGTGTGTGCCGCTGCCGTTATTTTGCCTAAAGGATATGAGAATGCTTTGCTCAACGATTCGAAAAAGTTGACAGCCAAGCAACGTTCCGAACTCAGATTAATCATTGAACAAGAGGCTTTGGCATGGGCTGTGGCTTTTGTGGATAACAACGAAATAGATAAGATAAATATTTTAAACGCCTCGTTTTTGGCTATGAATAAGGCGATAGAAAACCTCTCGATAACACCCGACTTACTGCTCATAGATGGCAATAGGTTTAAAACAAATGCTGATATAGAATACAAATGTATAATAAAAGGCGATGGACTTTACGAGTCAATAGCAGCAGCATCGGTGTTGGCCAAATGGTATAGAGATGATTATATGCTTAAATTGCACGAAGAATATCCTTGTTATGATTGGAAATCAAACAAAGGGTATCCTACAAAAAAACACTACGAAGCTATTGAGGCAAATGGTATCACGATTTATCATCGAAAAAGTTTTTCGTTAGAAAGACAAATAAAAATAGAATTTCAATAAAAAACATATACACGAGTCATGATTGAAAGAATAAAGAATGTGAAACAAAAAAGTATAGTGAAACAGTTATTTTCGTTGAAGAGAATGAAAATAATACATAGTTTTGACTCTGTAAAGACTATTGGTATAGTTGTTGACATTACCACCGAAGAAGATTGGAAACAGCTGAGCAATATAACAAAGAAGTTCGAAAAGATTGGTAAGAAAGTATATATTCTTGCACGAAAAAACGATAAGGAAAAGAGTGATACAAAATCGAATTTTATTATTACAGATACTAATGTATTGATATTACACACTAAAACTGATTTTAATTTTTGGGGAATGCCCAAACCTTTTACCTTAAAATCTTTTTTCGATAGAAAGTATGACATATTAATAGATATGACACCCAATAATGGCGACTTTTTTCCAATATATGTTGCATTGCACGCTTTGTCTGACTTAAGAATTTCGCGTAGCAACGACGATGATGAAAATAAAAAAATATACGATTTGCTATTAAAAATGTCCCCGAATGATTCGAATTGCGATTTTTTAGAGCAAGTAGTACGATACTTAAATATGGTCAATAAATAATAATATATAATATGAAAACAAATTTTACAGGCACCGGAGTGGCACTCGTTACACCATTTCGAAAACAAGGTACTATAGATTTCAGTACGTTAGAAAAGATAATAGAAAGTTTAATAGATGCGAATATTGATTATATAGTAGCATTAGGAACTACAAGCGAAGCTGCTACTATGAACGAAAAAGAACGTTCAGCCGTTATTGACTATATTTTAGAAGTAGTTAATGGCAGACTACCTGTGGTGTTAGGCATGGGAGGTAACAACACATTGGATATAATAGATAAAATAAAAAATACAAATTTTGCAGGAATAGATGGAATATTGTCGGTGTCGCCATACTATAACAAACCTCAGCAACGTGGCATTTACCTTCATTACAAAAGTATATCGGAAGTATCGCCGGTGCCCATTATAATGTATAATGTTCCGGGTAGAACAGCATGTAATGTTACAGCCGAAACTACATTGCAAATAGCCATTGATTGTCCAAACATAGTAGCCACTAAAGAAGCATCGGGCAATATGGCACAAGTGATGGAAATCATTCGCAATAAACCTGCCGGCTTTTCGGTTATTTCGGGAGACGATGCTTTAACCATGCCTATGATGGCAGTGGGTGCAACAGGGGTAATATCAGTGGTGGCAAATGCATTCCCCAAAGAGATGTCTCAAATGGTAAATTATTGTTTGAAAAGCGATTTCAAAAACGCATTGCCTTTGCATTATAAACTATTGCCCATTATCAACGCATTGTTCGAAGAAGGTAATCCTGCCGGTGTAAAGGCGGCATTGGAAATAAATGGTATGTTGTCAAACAATTTGCGTTTACCTCTTACTAAAGTAAGCAAGACTCTATATAATAAACTTTCAACATTGATAGCAAATTTTTAAAGGATAATGACCTGCGATCTATCGAAAGTCAAAGAACGTTTTGAAAAGGATGTGTTTGCAACCGAAACTACCGGAATAGAAATAGTGGACGTTGGTGAGTGCTATGCCAAGTGTATGTTGTACCTAAAACCTAAACACCTAAATGCCATGGGAGCAGTGATGGGTGGTGTGATATATACTTTGGCAGATTTTGCTTTTGCTGTAGCTGCCAATAACAATGCTTTGGAAATGGTTTCTATTTCGGGTGATATAAAGTTTTTGACATCCACTTATGGCAACGTGCTGTATGCCGAAGCCAAGTGCTTAAAAAAGGGTCGTAGAAATTCTTTCTTCGATATAGATGTTACGGACTGCAAGGGTAGGTTAGTGGCAAAGGTGTCGATAGTTGGAACAAAAATTGTTGATAACTGATGAATATATTGAATAGAATATTATATACACTTTTAATATCAGTGTTTTTGTATTCGTGTAACTCTTCGAATAACAATGTAGAAAAAATACAGTTTTCGGGAAATGCACAGGGTACATACTATGCAGTTACATACTACGATAGTTTGAGTCGCAACTTTAAACCTCAGATAGATTCTTTGTTGAATGATTTTGACCAAACAGCATCGTTGTGGGTCGACTCTTCGTTGTTGCGACGGATAAATTCCAACCAAACATCTAATTTAAATTCTTTGATGATAGATTTGGTTGATAAATCGATGTATATATCACAGTTTACCAATGGCTATTTTGATATTACGATAGGTAAATTGGTAAATGCTTGGGGTTTTGGTTTTTCAAACCCTATGGCATTAGATAGTTGTATTGTCGATAGTCTTAGACAATATGTAGGATACAACAAACTACAAATCAAAGATAGCGTTTTGCTAAAAGAAAACCCGAATATAGAGATGGATTTTAATGCCATTGCACAAGGCTACTCATCTGATTTGATAGCTGATTTTTTATTGTCGAAAGGGATAAATAATTTATTGGTAGATATAGGAGGCGAAGTTGTGGCTCGAGGTTCTAAACCTAATGGCAATATGTGGGTAGTGGGCATCGAAAAGCCTGCCAACAACAAATATAGTAGTCAACAAGTAGATGTAAAAATCAATCTCGATAATATGGCGGTGGTAACTTCGGGTAATTATCGTAAATATTACGAAAACGACGGAGTGAAATATTCTCACACAATCAATCCTTTTACAGGTTTTCCGGTGTCGCACACATTGCTTAGTGTATCAGTGTTGGCACCTAAAGCATGGGAAGCCGATGCTATGGCTACTGCATTCATGGTGATGGGATTGGAAAAATCACTGAAATTTTTGGAACATAATCCTTCGTATGAGGCTTATTTTATATACGACCAAAATGGTGAATATAAAACCTATAGCACCGAAGGATTTGAAACTGTAATTATAAAATAATCAATAAACTCAAAAAAACTGATTTTATTATGAAATCAATGACAGGGTTTGCTAAAACTCAATTTGAAATAGACAACAGGACATACTCTGTTGAAATAAAGACACTAAATAGCAAACAATTGGATATAAATACCAAATTACCAACTCTGTTTCGAGACAAGGATTTGGAGATAAGGTCGCTTTTAAATGTATTGACCAGAGGTAAAGTAGAGTTCCTAATTGCCGAAGACAGCGACAAGTCGAAGAATGTATCGGTGCTTAACTTTGATGTGGCTAAAACTCATTACGCTGAGTGTTTGAAACTTCAGCAAATGTTAGATGTAAAAGCCAATGATTTGCTTTCGGTAGTTCTTTCGCAATCCGATGTGTGGGAGGTGGCCGAAACAAAAGAATTAGCCGAAGAAGTATGGCAGACGATAGTGGATAATATAAATAGTGCTATAGCTTTGGTTGATGAGTTTAGATTGCATGAAGGCAAAATATTAAAAAAAGACTTCATACATCGCATTAATCTTATCGAAGATAAGTTAGACAAGGTATCTGTTTATGAAAACGAACGTATAAGTATTGTAAAAGAACGTATAAGAAAATATTTTGCTGACTTTGATTTATCTGTAGATGAAAACAGATTTGAACAAGAACTTATATATTATATCGAAAAATTCGATGTTACTGAAGAAAAGGTACGTTTGCGAAAACATATCGATTACTTTAGAGAAACTCTCAACGATAAGGAAAATGGAAAGAAGTTGGGGTTTGTGGTTCAAGAAATAGGACGCGAAATAAACACATTAGGCTCGAAAGCAAACCACGCCGATATTCAACGTATAGTGGTGGAAATGAAAGACGAACTAGAAAAAATAAAAGAACAATTAGGTAATATACTATAACTATAATAAAGAAATAGAAATGAAAAAGATACTAGGAATGGGTAATGCACTAACCGATATATTGGTGCAACTTGACGACGATAAACATCTCGAAAATCTAAATTTGCCTAAAGGAAGTATGCAACTTGTAGATGAAGTGCAGAATGCCAAAGTGCAAGAATATATACATACTATGCCAAAGCAAATGATAGCCGGCGGTTCGGCAAGCAACACTATGAGAGGTATTGCTTGCTTGGGTGGAGACGCTTCGTTTGTGGGTATGGTAGGTAACGATTCTATAGCAAAAGTCTTTGAAACCGAACTTAAAGAAACAGGAGTAGATGCAAAATTATTTTCAACCAATGTGCCAAGCGGTACTGCCACCACATTTATATCGGCTGATGGCGAACGTACATTTGCCACTCATCTTGGTGCTGCAATAGGTATGACCGCCGATATACTTACTCCCGAAATATTTAAAGGCTACGACATATTCCATATAGAGGGATATTTGGTGCAAAATCACGACCTTATACGTAAGGCTATACATACTGCTAAGTTTCATGGATTGAAGATAAGTTTGGATTTGGCAAGTTACAATGTGGTGGAAGAAAACTTAGATTTTTTGCGTTCGATAGTGGAGAGTTATGTTGATATACTTTTCGCCAACGAAGAAGAAGCATTGGCATTTACATCTAAGCAACCCGAAGAAGCACTCGACGAAATAGCTGCAATGTGCGAATATGCTATAGTGAAGGTTGGAAAAAAAGGCTCAATGATTAAGCACAATGGCGTGATAACCACCGAAGGCATTACCGACAATAAACGTATCGACACCACCGGAGCAGGTGACTTTTATGCCGCAGGATTTTTATATGCTTTGGCTAACAACTATTCTGTTGAAGAAGCCGCACGTTATGGCAAAATACTGTCGGGAAATATTATAGAGGTAGTAGGTGTGAAGATGAGCGATGAACAATGGAATGACATTCGCAAAATGTTGTAACGCATAAATATAAATATAAACATATAGTTTTGAGATAGGAAAAATGATAAAGCCCGAAACCATCGATAAAATAATGGATGTTGTTCGCATCGAAGATATAGTGAGCGAATTTGTTTCTCTCAAACGACGAGGAGCCAATTTGTTGGGTTGTTGTCCGTTTCACAACGAAAAAACGCCCTCGTTTACAGTATCTCCGGCAAAGGGAATATTCAAATGTTTTGGTTGTGGCGAAGCCGGCAATAGCGTGCACTTCCTTATGAAACACGAGCATTTTTCTTATCCCGAAGCTTTAAAGTATATTGCTAAAAAGTATAATATCGATATTGAGGAAGAACCCCTTTCGCCTCAAGAATTGGAAAAACAAACCGAAAGGGAAGCTTTGTTTAATGTATCGGACTTCGCTCAAAAGTATTTCGCCGATACATTGTTTAACAACGATATGGGCAAAGCAATAGGCTTAAGTTATTTTTACGAACGTGGTTTGACCGACAATATCATACAACGTTTTGGTTTGGGTTACTGTGTTGATGAGTGGGACAATTTTACCAAGCATGCCACAGCCAACGGCTATTCAAGAAATGTACTAGAAAAAACCGGATTGACTATATACAAAGATGATGGCAAAAGCTACGACCGTTTTCGTGGTCGTGTGATGTTTCCGGTATATAGTGTAAGTGGCAAAGTGTTGGGCTTTAGCGGTAGAATATTATCTTCCGAAAAGCAGGCTGCCAAGTATGTCAACTCGCCGGAGAGCGAAATATATAACAAGAGTCGTACTCTATATGGCATATATCAAGCCAAAGGTGCCATATCCAAGAGCGACCTTTGTTATTTGGTGGAAGGTAATATAGATGTGATAACCCTACACCAAGCCGGTGTTGAAAACACAGTAGCAAGTTCCGGAACAAGTCTCACCACCGAACAGATACGCCTTATACATCGCTATACCAAGAATATAACTGTACTATACGATGGCGACCCTGCCGGTATAAAAGCTGCTCTTCGTGCCGTGAATATGTTGCTCGAAGAAGGTATGAACGTAAGAGTGGTGCTATTTCCCGATGGCGAAGATCCGGATAGCTATACTCGCAAATATGGTTCCGAAGCCATACAGAACTATGTAACTACTCAAGCCACAAACTTTATTGTTTTTAAAACAAAAATACTACTCGAAGACACCAAAGGCGACCCAATAAAGAAGGCCGAACTTATAAAAGACATAGTGGAAACCATTGCTTTGGTGCCCGAAATAATAGAACGAAACATTTATGTAAAAGAGTGTGCCTCGATACTTGATGTGTCGGAACAAACATTGGCCACCGAACTTGCCAAACGTATATATAACAATCGTAAGAAACAGGGCGAAAAAGAATTAGCCCAACAGCAAGCCGACAATGCCACCACGCCAAACACCGGCGAAGAGGCTGCTACACAGCCCGACTCGCCAATAGTGGATATGGAAAAGGTGAAGCGTGAACTGTTGGACTCGATGTTCTCCAAAACCGAAATACCACAAGAACAGAAGATAATAAGTCTGTTGCTAAACTATGGCGATGTGGTGTTGAAAACCAATGTAACCGACGATGAAGGCAATACCCAAGAGGAGGAATACTATGTGGCCGCTCAGGTAGTTGGCGATATAATAACCGACGAATTAGGATTCAAAAACCCTTTATATCAAGAAATATTCGACATATACAAAAACAAGATTTTGGAAGGCGAGATAATAAACAGTTCTTATTTTTTCGACCTCAATCGCGACGACATTACTAATATGGTGGCCTCTATGTTGCTTAATCCATATAATGTAAGCGACAATTGGTTCACAAAGTATCATATATATGTGCCCTCATATCAAGAAAATCTTGAAAAAGACATAAAGCAAAGTCTTCTGCGTTTTAAGCAATTGAAGCTCGAAGATAAGATAAAAGAACTATCCGAACAACTTAAACAAAACTTGTCGGACGACGACATGATGATAACGCTTTATAAAATAGAAAGCCTCAAGAAGATAAAACAAATGATATGCCAAGAACTTAGCCAGATAATAACCGCTTGATTTATTGTTTGTAAAAATTCATCTCATCAATGTACTTAACCACTGCGTCGGGGACTATATATTTTATAGACTTCCCTTTTTTGATACACTCCCTTATGTAGCTCGACGATATATCCATCATAGGAGCTTGCACCATGTGTACGTTTTTGTGCGTCTCTAACTTGCTCCCCATATAGTTGGGACGTGGATATACATATATATTATAGTTATTTAAAATATACTCGTAGTTACGCCATTTCTCGAAAGTGCATAAATTGTCGCTGCCCATTATAAGGCAAAACTCTTTGTCGGGATACTTTTCGGCAAGATGGGTAAGGGTGAGCGAAGTGTAAGAAGGTTTGGGCAAATGAAACTCTTCGTCGCAAGCCCGAAAGTTGTAGTTGTCATCGATAGCCTCCCTAACCATTTGCAAACGATGATAATCGGCAAGGAGTGAGCGTTGGTCTTTGAGCGGATTTTGTGGCGACACCACAAACCACACCTGCGACATGTCGCTATTTTCGATTATGGAATTGGCTATGGCCAAATGACCTATGTGTATAGGATTAAACGAGCCGAAATACAGCCCTATTTTGCTTTTCGACTTTGGTTGCGACATAACAGCCACTCGCTTTTTAAACTATTAATAATAGCGATAGTTGGTTATAAAGTCGATGTATTGCAAGCGGTTACGCTTGAAAGTGAATATTTGTGCAAACTCACCTCCGGCCGATACTATACGCAATACATTGATGTCGGCAATATATGTTTGCGGAAAAGCACGGAAGAACGCCATAAAAACATCTTTCTTGTTCATACCCACACACACCTTTAAGCGTAACTTAATGGCAGGGTCGGTAATATGACCTCCTATGATTTCCATCTTGCCGGTGTTGATACTCGAATAGGTGTCGATATAGCTGTCGTCCAAACGTTTGATGTTGGTTACAGGAACGCTCAACGAATCGCTGAAAAAACTACGGTAGTTCATTTGGCGATACCAATCCAAGTTAGAACGATTGATATAGGCATCTACCGAGTTGAATTTGCCTACAGGATAGTGCACATACTCCGACCTGCAGATAACAAACATCGTATCATCAAATATCTTTATATCCTTTACCTGATATTCCTCTTTGGCATACGATTCCATACGCATCGAACGGGCTCGTTGGCTTATATTTTGTGCTTCTACATTGCATATACTTAGCAAAGCTATGGCTATCAAGGCTATTTTTTTCATCTTATTATCGTTTATTTATAGTTATATGTATCTCTTAACTGTTTGATATAGCGTAACAAATAAAACACAACATTGTTATTCATCACACTATAACCGCTTGCAAAAATACGAAAAAAAACTGATATATGGAATTATTTTGCCAACTAAAATTTCTTTTTCCTCAATCGATGCTTCACTCACTCTTGCCTATCCTTTTCCATTTAGGCAATTTCTAAAAAGGTGATTTGCGAATTTTTACTAGAAAGATTTCTACTTTCTTTTGATTGAGCATAGCCCGCTATGCGATTGCAACATCGACGAAGTCAACAACACAAAGCACGCAAAAGTTCTTATAAAAGCACAAAAGCTAAGTTAGAACGTGGAATTTTTAGAAGTTTCCTTTGCTTTATATTTATTCTTGATGAATTACTCCGGTTTATTTATTTGCCTACCCTAAAACTTATTTTCCCCACTATAAAACTTATTTAAACCTACTTCAAAAGTATATCCCAAGGCTTGGGACGAATATCCCAAGCCTTGAAATATTCGTCCCAAGGCTTGAAATATATATCCCAAGCCTTGGGATATAAAAATATAGTTGGGATAAACAATTTTTATGGCGGGTATACGTTACTTTTATGATAGGGAAAAACAAATAAATGTTAGAATGGTTTTCCCAAACACACCGGCATATAGGCAATAGAAGTAAATTTAATATTTTATTAACCAATATAATAGAAAGACGATATGGCAAGATTTATAAAACGCGAAATGCCCGACTTAAACAAAGACGGCAACCCCAAAGTGTACTATAAAATGGAGACTTACAGAAATTACAGCCACGACGATTTTGTAAAATACATGATACGTGCCGGAGTGGGAATATCGGCTTCGATGGTGGAAGCCGTGCTTACGCAGGTAACCGACAAGTTGGCCGACCTGCTGGGCATGGGCTACACGGTAACCATTGATGGCATAGGCACTTTCAGCACCAAGTTGGGACCAAGCAAAGGCAAAGAAGTAGAAGACCTCGAAGGCACCAACGGAAAAAGAAATTCATCAAGTGTGGAGGTAACAGGAGTTAATTTGCGGGTAGACAAAAAGTTGGTGAAAGAAATAAACCGCTCGTGTAATTTAGAACGCTCAGGCGAACGACGCATACAAAAGTCGCCATACACCGAAGCCCAACGCCTCGAACGTGCCAAAAAATACCTCGAAAAATATGGGCAAATGACCATACTTACATATTCCTACATAGCCAAACTATCCAAAAGTTCGGCACACCGCGAGCTACACAAGTTCGTAAAAGACCCCTCCTCAGGCATTACCTATACCGGTCGCGGCCCCACACGTGTGTTTGTTTTGCGAAAAGAAAACAACTAATAGATTATAATTAAATAGGTGCTCCAAAGCCTTACAGACTTTTTTTTAAAAATTTGCCATAGGGCTTTGCTATTATAATAATATTGTGTATCTTTGTGATGCAAACGACACAATATGTTTTGCTTATAAGTGTTTAAATATTAATAAAAAAGATAATATGAAGAAGTTATTATTAGTAGTAGCTATGGCAGTGGTATCATTATCGGCACATTGCCAAATAGTAGAGTTACAAAAGAAGGCCAACAAAGGCGATGCCGAAGCACAGTACAAGTTGGGACGTATGTACGATGATGGCGATAGTGCCATGCACGACTATGCACAGGCTTATAAGTGGTACCGCAAAGCTGCCGAGCAGGGCAATGCCGAGGCTCAGTTCCGCCTGGGCTATTTGTACCTCAGAGGTAATGGAGTAGAGAAAAACTATGCCGAAACACTAAAGTGGTACAAGCTCTCGGCCGAACAGAAAAACAAGAACGGTTTGCGAGGAATGGGAAATCTATATCTCCATGCTTGGGGTGTGGATAAGGATTTGGAAAAAGCCAAAAGTTATTATTTGCAATCGATAGAGCAAGGCGATACCATTGCCAGAACTTATTTGGGAAACTTATATGTCGATGAATTGAACGACACAGTGATGGGATTGAGATACCTGATGCAGGCTGCTGAACTAGGCAATGCCGATGCATATTACTATTTGGGGTCTATGTATATGAACGGAATAGGTGTGAAGCAAAACTATACCGAGTCCGTAAAGTGGTATAGAAAGGGTGCCGAAATGGAAGATGGTGAAACTTGCATGACATTGTTAGGACTTTGTTATGAAAACGGTATTGGTGTGGAGAAAGATGATGCCGAAGCCGTAAAATGGTACCGCAAGGCGGCTATGCAAGGCGATATGATAGGACAATGTGTTTTAGCTCTTACCTATGCCAATGGAATCGGGGTGAAACAAGACTATACCGAGGCATTGAAGTGGTTTATGAAATCGGCCGAGCAAGAGTATGGCGAGGCTCAATATTATTTGGGTGTTGCTTATTTGAATGGGTTGGGAGTAGAACAAAGCACTAGCGAGGCATTCAAGTGGTATAAAAAAGCGGCAGATAATGAGGAACCAAGAGCTCAATATTCACTTGGACAGTTTTACTTCTATGGCGAAGGTGTGGAAAAGAATTTGGACGAAGCCATGAAGTGGACGAAACTATCGGCAGAGCAAGGTAATAGCGATGCTCAATATTTTATAGGTCTTATATATCATGATAACAAGGATTATACTGAGGCTATGAAATGGTTAGATACTGCAATAGCAAATGGAAACCCGGGTGCCATGTATTCCAAAGGTTGGATATATGAAAGGGGCGAAGGTGCAGAAAAGAACTTAGACGAAGCGCTGAAGTGGTACACCAAAGCTGCCAACGCAGGCGATGACAAAGCTCAATATATAATGGGACTTGTGAATGACGACAAGGGCAATTATACCGAAGCTGCAAAATGGTATACTTTAGCGGCCGAGCAGGGACAGCCCAATGCACAATATGAATTAGGTTTGATGTATGCTCTTGGCAAAGGTGTGGAGCAAAGCTATAGCGAGGCAATAAAGCTGTGGAAAGCTGCTTCCGATGCCGGTAATGGCGATGCATCATGCGAGTTGGGTATAATGTATGTCAACGGCGAAGGGGTGGAGAAAAGTAGAGATGAAGCTCTTAGGTATTGGACATTGGCTGTGGAGCAAGGTAGTGTGAAGGCCGAATGCGAAATAGCTATAATGTACCTTACCGGCGATGGTTCATCGCCCGACTATGCCAAGGCTATGGAATGGTTCAAAAAGGCTGCCGACCACGGTTATGCTCGTGGATATTACGGAGTGGGAGAGATGTATTATCGTGGCTTGGGTGTAGAAGAAAATGATGCCGAGGCTTATAAGTGGTTCGCCAAGGCTGCCGAACTAGGCGACGACGATGCTCTATATACCATGGGCGTTATGTATGTAAATGGATATGGTGTGGAAAAGAATATTGGCGAAGCTATTAAATGTTGGACCAAAGCATCGGAGTATGGAAACATGGAGGCTCTGTTTGAAATAGCTAATCTTTATTACAACGGAACAGGTGTGGATGCCAATAAGACCGAAGCATTGAAATTATGGACACAGGCTGCCGAAAACAATCATGCCAAATCGCAATACTTGATGGCTGCCATATATGCCAGAGGCGATGAGGGTGTAAAACAAAACGACGATGAGGCTATAAAATGGCTTAAGAAAGCTGCCGAAAATGGATATGTAGATGCAATATTTGACCTGGCCAAAACCTATGCCAACGAGGGAGGTGTTTATTATAATCTGTCGGAGGCTGTAAGGTTGCATACAATGTTGGCCGAGTATGGCTATGCCAAATCGCAATGTGAGTTGGGTACAATGTATGTGTTGGGTCAAGGTGTGGAGGTCAATTATACCGAGGCTGCAAAGTGGTATAAGCTGTCGGCAGCACAAGAATATCCTGATGCTATGTTCAATCTTGCTATAATGTATGCATCGGGTGAGGGCGTTGCCAAAGACGAAGCCGAGTCGATGAAGATGTTGACAAGTGCGGCCAAACTGGGACATGCCAAGGCTCAGTACGAATTAGGCATTATGTATCTGAAAGGCGAAGATTTGGAAGAAGACGAAGTGGAGGCCAAACGTTGGATAGAAAAAGCTGCCATGCAAGGCAATATTAAAGCAATAAACCTATTGGCACTATTTTATGAAGAGGGAGTAGGTGTGATACAAGACTACAACAAAGCGCTGGAACTATATCAGCTACTTGCCGATAATGGAGATAAAGATGCCAAGAAAAAGGTGAAAGAGGTGAAAAAGAAAATAAAGAAACAAAAGAAATAGAATTACCCAACGTATAACAATTATAAAACAAGCCTGCATGACAACAAGGCTTGTTTTGTTTTTATAGTCTTAGGTGTAATGGGCTGTGCCCCCAAAAAAAAACGATACGAGTAACATGTCAATTACATTACTCGTATAGTTTTTTATATTGGTTTAGAACGAGAATCGAGCTGTTAAACCACCTTTGGTAGTAGAGTTGGGATAGCTGTTAGAAATGTAAGGAGTGTTGATAGTCGATTCGAAGAAAGCACGTATAGTAAGGTTTTGAGTAAGCGAGTATTCGCCCGATATACCTATAGTCCACACTTCGCTACCCGACGATATTTGGCTTATGTTTTGGTCTACTTGTCGAAGCATAGTTTTGTTTATGTTTCGAGTAATGTCGGCACGTAGTACAATATCGCTTTTCAAATTCACTGTTCTATCGGCAGTTTTAAACGAGAATGCCACATCTTTGAATCTATATCCTACACCAAGCACTATAGCATCGCGAGTAGTTTCGGTGAGCTGGTTGTTTGCAAAACTCATCGATAGTGTTCTGTTTTTGCGTATTTCGAAATTGGCTTGTACATTGTTTTTCATGCTCATATCCACCTTTATCAGCGGGCTGAACTGCTCGGTTAGTTGCACTTGTTCTATCGTTTCTTTTGGAATAAAGTTGCCACTTATATCGTTTAGTATGGTTTCTATGCCATAATCGTAATTGGCTATGTTGGCTATACGTGCATCGGTATAGTAGTTACCTATTGTGTATGTAGATGAATATCTGTGGCTCATAGCTATGTTTGTGAACCATTTTTGCAACCATTTTATTTTGTTCAGTCCATTGTATGATATCGACCAATTAGGTAATGGGAAATTAAAGAAAGGCGATAGCCCCATTTCTTTGGCATCTTTGCCGGTATATGTGGCAAGGAATGCTGATAGCAATACCTGTTGCGAGCTGGAGTTATATCCTCCGGGGAAGTAGGCATTGGCCATAGTGTCGTATATCATTTCGTCGGTTAATGGGTCGGGGTTGGCATCGGCATAACGTCGAGCCATTATATTGCGATTTTCAACAAAAGTAGCAAATAGTTCATCACTTTCGGCAAAAGCAGTCGAAAACATCCATACCGTAGATGTGTAATTTCCTGTTGTCATAGGCGTAATAGGACCATTTACATATCCTAAGTTGTTGTCGTATTTGTAGTAAAACGAACCCTCTGAAGCCTTGTTTTGTGCAAATGTTATATCTATTTTCATGTCTCTTATAGGTTCGAGAGATGCTTGTATTGCCAATATAGTATTGCTTTTAACTTGGTGAGGTGTATTCATCAACGAGTCGGTAGATAAGTAGTTGTTTTGCAATAAGAAATCTATTACGTCACCTTGACCTCCCAACACAAATCCTAATCCCGGTGCCCATTTGTTGGAATTGTCCAACCCAAATATAGTAGCTTCGGGCATAAAACCCGGTATAAGAGTACCTGCCGAATAGGTGTATTGAATTGAAGCACTTTTAAGACCGGTGGCAAATCGTATACCAAAGTAGCCTATTTCTCTCATTATTTTCTTAAAAGCACTTTCTTCGGTAGAGTCGGCAACAGCTTCTTTTTCTTTTAGTTTTGCATCCTTACCCTTTAGGGGCAATCCAAGTTTATCGTTTTTTCTTGATTTCGATTCCTGGTTTTGCTTAGGTGTTTCGTAGGCTTTTTTGATGAATTTGAATTTCTTATATAGGTTGTCCATCATTGCATCGCCACGAGCAGTAAAGGTCGAAGAGTTTTCGATTGTACTACCCATTCGAGCCAAGGCAGCAGTGGTACCCATATATGTGTATTGTGTACGGTACGACAATGGCATACGTAAAAAGTCGAGATAAGGTAATTTGTTTACCGGGACATCCCAATTGGCATTAATGCTTTGAGTAAAGTTTTGCATTGTACCCATATTACCTATGCTTTCCCAAATAGAATCGCGAGCCGTGCGTGTGTCTATCTTGCCTATAGGTTCATCTATACGGGCATTGGCAGTGGCATCGTAGGTGAAACGTAAGGTTTTGGTTAAATCGTATTGTATGTTATATATTCTGTCCCATGTAAACTGTTTGTAATAAGTAGGACGCAATATTATATCTCCCGAACTTTTGTTTCGTAGTTTGGTTTCTTCGTAGTTGCGAAACATTTCGGTTCTAAACATCACATTTTTCAGTTGATAGTATAAATTGAGTTCTTTGAGGATCTTCCAATTCTTGTGTTGGAACAGTTTCACTTTTTCGAATGGTTTCCATGCTTTGGGAGTGAGCGAATAATTATATCCAAAACCGCCTCTGTGTTGTGTTTTGTTGTAGTATTCTATATCTATGTCTTGCGATTTTTCGGCAGAGTAGGCATACGAGAAGTTGAAGTTTTCGATATCGTAAAAGTGTGTTTTATCTTCTTTTCCCTTACTGATACGTTCTTTACGTACATTCATAAAGTTGATGTTTGTACGCGACAAACGTTCTTGTGTCATTGCTTTAATAGAATCTTTTTGTTCTTTGGTGGAATATGTTTCCAAGTCGTCGTATAGCAACACATCAGGATCCAAAGGATTGTATTCCGGACTTCCTATCTGGTTGGAGTAGTCGAAGTGCATAGGTAGTTTTATACCCCAGTTTTCGGGCAATAGTTTTCCGAGCTCGAGGTTAAGAGCCAATTCGAAATTAGTTTGATTGACATTTTTAAGGTCGGCAAAGCTTTGGCTTAGCGAACCAAATCCTGCCGAGGTGTAAGCTCCGTATACCGAAAAGTCGCCAAAGTCGGCCAAGTTGGTGCGTGCCAATGCCGTTGCTGCCCAGCCTCCTTTGCTTGAATAGTCCGCCAAACGTAATTCGTTTATCCATACAATTACCGATTTAGGTAGCATATTGTTACCATCGGATAGCGATTCTTTTTTTGGATTACGTATACCCACCATTATCACTCTTACGCTACCTATATTGGGAGTTCCCAATACTGTATATTTTCTGTTGCCGTGATATTCGGAGTATAACATTGTATTGGTGTAATCCGAGTTTCCTGAACGTATGGCTTTGTTACGATTTTCTTTTATTTCTACAAGTTTTTCCAAATCAATAGTTACATTGTTGTCTTCGGGCCATATAGCGTATGGATCAGACGAACCTGTACCCCATGGCGTTAATTTCAGTGGCACTTCGTATTCGTAATAGTTGCTCGTAAAGTCGGTACCTATACGTACAAATAGCGATAAGTCATTATCCTTTAGATAGTCTGTTTCAAACATCTTTTCGGCATGAACAAACATTTTTAGGTTTTTGAAGTATCTAAAATCGTAATCGGTGTTTTTGTATATAGCTCTGGCATCTCCCGATGCTAAGTTTTGAACACTCATTTGTATGGATTGTTCGTTCAATTGATACGACGAAGTACTGCTATACCAGCTTTCGCGTTCTATTCCCGGAGGCAACACGTATGGTACAGGTTCTCTCGAGCCATTTTCTTCTATGTTTACTGTCGACAATACCAAATCGGTATTCTCTACCACACCTGTAGGATAGTCGCCCGGTTGTAGTAGGTCTTCATCGTATTTACGCCATGTGCCGTATACCAATTCCAATGTGGCAAAACGAAGTATTACAGGCTCTTCAAAATCTTTCATAAACATACGCACAAAACGTATGGATTGAAATCCGTCTATCGAACCTACCTTGCGTTCGGGGTTGCGAATAGGTATCTTAAATTGATACCATTTACATGATGTTACTTCTCCATTAGGAAGTTTTATATTGTTGGCCACCTGAATATCTGTGATATAGTTTTCGCCTATTACCATTTTGGTTGGGTCGAGGTCGATACTATATTCGTAATAGTTTTCAGTTTCGCTAAGAGTATTATCTCTATTTATATCTTCTATATTCGGATTGCTTGTAGCTGCAGTGGTATACCCTTCGGTATTGTCAGCTGACACAGGCGAGTTGCCTTCAGGGTTGTTAAAGTACTTATACCGATCATTTATTTTTACATCTTCATTGTCCCATCGTGTACTTCTAAAATATGTATAGTCGTCGTTTGAGGGGTCATTAAGTGCTGCTTGGTATATTGGAGAATCTGTACCAAATATTGTAGCAATATTATTTAGATACACTTCAAAGAACGATGCTTCATCTCTACTAGTTAAGCCATCATAACCGATATCTTGATATTTTCGAGAGTCTTCGTTGTTATCGAAAGCGTTAACCAATGCTTGCAGTGTGGGCACTCGTCCCCAAATAGTGGTGTCTACATTGGTTACTTCTTCGCTTGTAGGTAATCCATTTTCGTAGCTTTTTCGTCCATCGCGTAATATGTCTTCCGAAATATCACCTAAGTTGAAATACAATTTACCGCCTGTGTGATTTGGATTTTCTATAAAAGGATCCATAACCCAAAACTCTATTGTTTCGATGTTTTGAGTTTCGAAGTCGGTATAATCCAGTTTTCGCATAATCCCACCCCAACGCGATGCCGGATTTTTCAATGTTCCATCGCTGTTGGCACCGGCACTATACGATGATTGTGCTACATCGTAGTTATATGGTCCACGCTCCGAGGGATAATAAGCAAGGTTTAGTTCGTAGATGTTTGTAGCTTGCCCTGCTGCCAACTCTTTGTTGGGAAAAACCTCTTGTTCGGTTATACGACGAGAGTAAGGTTTTGATTTGTCATCTACCGTGATATTTGATGGCGAGTTGCTACTATAAAATATATCATCAATTCTGTACCATGCAAGTTTTGCTCTGTTGAAACCGTATGCCAATTTAGAGTCGGCAGCTGTTTCGGGAAATAGAGGTTTTGGAGTGTTTACATCTTGTGGAGTGCTTGCCAAATGCCAATAACTCACGCCCATCAAGTCGATGCTTGATTTAGCAGCTTCAAAGTCGTCGATATACGATACCCCTTTTTCTTCGCCGGTGTTGGCTATTCCCGGTATAAAATGAGCGAACTCGGCATTAATAGTTAATGTGGAAGCCTCCTTGGTTTGTATACCCGGCAGCCAATCCACCATCTTGGTTATAAATGGAACTTCGTGTTCATAGTTCAAGTCCACACCCCACATAGTGTTGGATATGGGCTCATCGCCAAAGTTGTTTTTAGCTGTAAGAGGTTTTTGACTAAGATTCATTATAGTTGCACCCACATTGAACTTAGGGTCTATTTCGTAGTTGAGGTGCATACCCAACATTGTTTTGGTCATCATGCTAAACGAGTTGCTTTCGCTGGATATGCTGATAGGTGTACCTGAGTTTAAGATGCTTTCGTTTATTATTCTCACTTTTCCCATCATATAGTCAACAGTGTAATCCACATCTTCTATAAGAGGAATACCACCTGCCGTTATCCTTACTGACCCTTGAGGAATATTAAAGCCCAACGATATTTCACCACTCATGGCTGTGATATAAGACCCTTCCAAATAGTATTTGTTTTGGTCGGGATATTGTTGTGCCATGGTTTTTGTAAGAGTGTATAGTGAGTCGAAACAATACTTCTTGGCAGCCTCGTTGTCACCAAGCAATGCTCTCAAGTCTTTTCCAAACGGTTCCACGTATGGGAAATATATTCTACCTGTAGAAGATTGTATTATACCACCTGCTGATGCTGCATTATCCAACCAGTCGAATACGCCGTCGGGATATGGATTTTGCTGACCATCTACTCTGTCTAACCCAAACAACTCAATGAGTGGGATACCTTTTTTAGGCCCTTCATTATAATATCCTGAGGGCACTCCGCCTTCATCGCCTTCGTACAATATATTCAAGCGGAACTTTTCTTGACTTATCTGTGTACTCTTTAAAAAGTATACGTTTTTCATCATCAACTTCCATAGCGGACCGCGAGTATTTATTGTAGTGCTTTTAAGCAACTTTACAATCAAAGTATTGGGCGATACCACTCCATCGGTGGTTAGTTCTCCTACTTGGTATATGGTGGAGTCGCCTATTACCTGATATTGAAACGCCACTGCAAGCACTTGGTCTGAACTCAATGGTTGGTTCAGCGAAATAAAACCCAATCGGGGATTGAAGGTGTATTCGCTTTCGCTCAGTTTACGAGCACTTTCCACTTTTTCGTAATCTTTACCCGATGTCATACCCAAATTTTGCATGTAACTCGATATGTTGTTGATGCTTCGCACTGCGTTTTTGTCCAATACATTAAACATCATATTAGAACGATAGTTGTCCGGCATGGTACTATTTCCTTGTGGTATTTGGGTATTCGATGGTTTTCTTTCGCCCAAATCGGTAAGAGCCAATATATTTCTGTTTTCGGTTACTGCCGACCCTATATTTGTACGCCATACTTCTATTTTCAGGATATTGATTTTGGAGTTGATAACCGGAAGAGTGGCCATAGCGTTATTGTAATTATCGTAAAAATATTGTGCCAAAAAGAAGTGTCGGTTTTCTTCGTATTGGTCAGCCTTAAACTCAAACTCTTCGGTTTGTGCTCCGCCTTGCACCTGCATATTTTGGCTTTCGGTTTCTTGATTCGATACTACTGCGTCTATCGTAAGTTTGCCAAATTTCAGTTTGCTTCGTATACCAAACAGACTTTCACTTCCTTGTATAAGTTTGGTCTGTAATGGCAGCGACACATTTCCGGCTTCCAACACTTGAAGTATATCATCTTCTTTGCCTTCGTATTTTAAGTTTACTTTGTTTTCAAAATCAAACACAGCCTGAGTGTTGTGGTTGATGTCAAAATCTATGATATCTCCAATCTTGGCATTCAAGTTTATTTGTATGTTTTCCGTAAAGTCAAAGTTTGTTACACTTCGTTTATTTATGTCTATGCCCGGATCTTCGCGTTTATTGTTTACTATGGCAAAAGTCAATTCTGCCGAACCGCTGGGATTTATCTCTATCAAGGGTTTTCCTCGGTTCAAAAGATTATCCAGTTTACCTGTTATATTGCTTAAACCTGGTAATAGTTGATTCAATATGTTGTCGCCATTTTCGTTGGGTTGTATAGTCGATTGCTTTTGTTGTGACCAATATTTTTGCATAAGCTGATCCATCTGCCAATCTTGATATTCATCAAAAGTCATATATCTACGGCTTATAACCACACCGCCGGCTTGTGTAGTTATCAAATAGTCGTTGGTTTCGGGCTTGTATTCTACCGAAGTGGTTATATTAGAAGGATTTTTTAAATGCAACGGACTTTCTGGGCCGCCATTTTGTGGTAAAGGATAATGCACCGACGAATCGGGGTCGGGGATAGGTGAGTTATAGGTATAATCAATGTCTCCGAACGAATAGATGTTCGAAGCAGTGGTGTTTGTGTTTTTGGATGTCGATGCTATAGCTATGCTCACAAAAGAAACTACCACTATAGCTATTAATATTTTTGATAATCTATTTCTAAATTTATTGTACACGTAAATTCATCTTTAAAAGGGAATTATGGCAATATGTAGTGCCACACTTCCTTTCCGTTAATACCTCATACTATTTATTCATCTACGTCGGTTTTTTAATTATTAATCTATAATACTTTCAAAGCTTGTTTTATCAATTCTTCCACTGTCATTGTAGGGTTATCGGTAGCTATCTTGTCCAATACCTTGCTTGCTTGTGCTTTCACAAAACCCAACATTACTAATGCAGATAACGCTTCTTCGGTATTTTTATTGTTTTGTACGATAGTATTTAGATTTATATTGTCTTGTTTTGCCAATTTATCGTGAAGTTCCAACACTATACGTTGTGCTGTTTTGGCTCCTATGCCTTTTATGCTTTGCACCATTTTTACATTTTCATTCACTATAGCTTGTGTAAGCTCTGCAGTGTTGAGGGTCGAAAGCATAACGCGTGCAGTGCCCACACCCACACCGCTTACATTTATCAGTTGCCTGAAGAGTGAGCGTTCACTTTCTTCGTAAAAGCCGAATAGCAGATGTGCATCTTCGCGTACTACATAGTGTATTAGTAGTTTAACTTCTTTTAAATCCTTTATTTGTGTATAGGTGTTTAGCGATATTTCTATCAAATATCCTATACCGTGGTTGTCCACTACGGCGTATGATGGCGTTAGTTCTGATATGGTTCCTGATATATAATTGTACATTTTGTTTCTTTTTGTTGGTTACTACTTTGTTTCTTCTTCTATTTCTACATATTCGTATGCACCTATCGAAGGCGGATTACCTCGTGGCACATTATCCAAATCGTATGGTATAGTTATATATAGAAAGCTACCGGCATTGCGTGCCGGCGAATTGTCTTTGATATGATAGTTGCTCTTTTCCACGTCTACAAATTGAGGATTTTCATTCACTATCGACGTAGAAAATAGTGTAGCAACGTCGTGTTTTGTTCTTATCAAACAATTGTTAAACACAGGAATGAAGTCTGTCATATCAGTTACGTCAAACGATAATTCTTCTTCCATTGAGCCATAAATAATACAATTGTCAAATTCGGCAAGTGTCAATGGACGTAGTTGTATATTGCCATACACGTCTTCATACCAATTATTCAGTATCACACTTGGCGAGCGACGTGCCGTATGCGACCAATAGTTGGCGAATGTAGAGTTGGTAAATTTGTATTTTCCTCCAAGAGTAAGTGCCACAGTAGCCGTTTCGCAGTTGGCTACAAGTAGATTGTCGCCTTCCACCACTGCACCTTGTCCATAAATACCGGCAAGCGACATATTTTGCACTATACTATTTGTTATCTTTAGTGTAGGGTTGTTGTTTGCTACTGTGTCTATCAGTATGCCTACAGTGGCATTTTCTATCACAGCACCATTTATCACATTGTTTTTGCTACCTGCCGACAACCACAATCCCTGCCATTGACCGGGTAGATTATGGTAGTGTCCATCTTTTCGCAACGAGGTAAGCAACACTGGATTGTTGTTATTGCCTTCTATATTAAGAGTTCCTCCATTGTATACCCATAGGCAGGCATCGTTGGCAAAATATATTTCAGTACCTTGATTTATGGTGAGCACACTGTCTTCGTCCACTACAGCATAGCCAAATACTATATGAGGTTTGCCGGCTTCCCAAGGTTGGCTGCAGTCTATGATAGAATAATTGTATACCATTCCACCTGATGTAAGAGAATGATTAGGAATATGATATATGGCGTTGCGACCAAATGCTTGTAATGGCAATATTTTGGTATGACTACCCACTTCAAACACTATTCCATCATCTATAACAAAGGGATTACTACTATTATTGGGATTGATATTTACTCTCACGAAGATAAAAATACTATCGTTAGCTGCTATTTCCAAATCGCGTATCACCATCGAAGTATCACCATCGGCATTGATGCGAAATCTCGAATCGACACCATTTTTGAGCGTTACCCTATCAAACTTAATCGGATAATTGGAGGTATTATACACTCTTACTTGTTTAGTGGTAGAGCCAAGAGTGGTAAACACGGTATCAAACTTTAAAGTGTCGGTACTGAACTTTATATCCACAAGGCTGTCAAGATAGTCATCTTCTTTTACACATGAGGTAGTGGTAAGCGAGCAAAAAAACACACATATACACACACCAAGTGCTATCGATATATTTAAAATTTTATTCTTCAACTACGTATTCTCCTTTTTATTATAATTCAAATTATCGTTTGATAAACGATAATACGTTATTATTATTTTGTGATATGACAAAAATATATTTTGTATCTACCAACAAAGTTGCTATTGGCTATACTAAATATCATCTAATAGATTCATCGACTTTAATCTTCAGTCGTCTCTAATGACCACAACAATAATAGCAAAATGCCGATGCTATGCTATCGAAAGTGATGGGGGTGTAGCCTATCACTTCGCCGTCAGTTTCGGCAAATATGGGGGTGCATGAAGTTAATGTAAGTCTTTTGCAATGCAAATATCGCACTTCTTTCACTATGGATAGGTTGCCTTTAAACAGTTTCGGGAAAGCAAATATCATTTTTATTTTTGGCATATTGGATATAAACAATACTTCAAAATAACCATCAGCCGGATCGGCAGTAGGGAAGGGGAGCATACCTCCTCCGTTGTAGCGACCTATGCCTATTGCAAAGTCCAACACCTTACCCGACAGCATTTCGTTTTTATCGGTTTCGATAGTTACATCTATCGGTTTGTATTTCCAAAAAGCCGATAGTAGTGTAAGTATGTATAATAATTTATTGTTTTTTCTTTTGTGGTTGTGTCCTTTTTTCTTATTGGCCTTTTCTATCACAATCGAGTCCAATCCACTTCCGGCAGTGTTTATAAAGTATCGTTTTTGGGTTGTGCCATTATAGTGATATGTGGCACAGCCAATGTCTTGACACTTGCAGTTGCCGGCTTCAATAATATTTATGGCTTCATATATATTGTTTGGTATCTGTGCTGTTTTCACCCAGTCGTTGCCGGTACCTATGGGTATCACTCCCACTTTTACATGGCAGGGTTCAAAACGTGTTTGTAACATAACGGCGTTTGCAACCTCGTTCAAAGTGCCATCGCCTCCAAGCACTATAAGATGATTACAACCTGCCTCTATTATATCTTTTATCTTGGAGATGGATACACCACCGGCTTCGGTATAGTAGATATTATATTTAAATGCTTTGGACTGCAACACTGCCTCTATCTTGGGTTGAATGGTTTTGGCTATTCCATTACCCGACACAGGGTTCAGTATTACAGTCCAAATATGATTGCTATTGTCTTCTATCATATTATCAACCTACAGCTTCTTTTAATCGTTCGGCGTTTTCAGCCAATTGCAAAGCATCTATAATATCTTGTATATCACCGTCCATATATGCCGAAAGGTTATACATGGTATATCCTATACGGTGATCGGTAACGCGGCTTTGTGGATAGTTGTATGTACGCACTTTAGCCGAACGGTCGCCGGTAGAAACCATTGTTTTGCGTTTCGACGACATTTCTTCCAAATATTTGTTGTATTCTCTTTCAAACAAACGCGTACGCAACACCACCATTGCTTTTTCCAAGTTCTTTATTTGCGATTTTTGGTCTTGACACGACACCACTATACCCGTAGGAATGTGTGTAAGACGTATAGCAGAGTAAGTTGTATTAACCGATTGTCCTCCCGGACCCGACGAGCAGAAAGTATCTTTACGAATATCCGATTGTTTTAGCTCAACATCAAACTCTTCGGCTTCGGGCAATACCACTACCGATGCTGCCGAGGTGTGTACACGACCTTGTGTTTCGGTTTGTGGCACGCGTTGCACACGATGCACACCCGATTCGTATTTCAATTGTCCGTATACATTATCGCCTATTACATTAAATACTATTTCTTTGTATCCACCTGCTGTGCCTTCGGTATAATCCACTATTTCTATTTTCCAATTTCTCTTTTCGCAGTAGTGGGTATACATTCTAAAGAGGTCTCCGGCAAATATACTTGCTTCGTCGCCACCTGTACCACCACGTATTTCCACCACGGCATTCTTTCCGTCTTGCGGGTCGGCAGGTATCAGCATCAAACGAATGTCTTCTTCCATTTGGTCGCGTTTGGCAGTAAACTCCGACAGTTCCAATTTAGCCATTTCTCTAAACTCTTCGTCCTTCTCTGTCGAAAGAATTTCTTTGCAGTTGGCTATATTGCCAAGCACATCTTTATATTCTTTATATGCTGCTATTACGGGCAACAAATCCTTATAATCTTTGTTCAGTTTTACAAAACGTTTCATATCCGACATAATGTCGGGATTGTTCATTTCTTTTTCAAGTTCTTGAAAACGAATATTTATAGCTTCTAATTTATCTAACATCTCTTTCTCTGTTTTAAGTTGCAAAGATACTATTTTTTTTCGACATAGGCAACTTTTATACGTTATCTATGGTTCTATGGTGTTGTTTTATACGTTACCTTAATATGGTATATCTTCGTCGGTGTTCATTTTCGAATCCAATGTTACTGCATCAAAACTTGTGCTTGGTCCCAATGCCGTTGTGGTTGTTTCGTCGGAATAGAATGTATCGTTTTCGAATCGTGCATATTTGGCTATAAATCTCAACCTCACATCGCCGGTGCCACCGCTACGATGCTTTGCTAATATAATGTCGGCTTTACCTTCGGTGCTTCCTTTGTCGTCTGTTTCTATTTTGTAGTATTCCGGACGGTAGATAAACATTACTATGTCGGCATCTTGTTCTATGGCACCCGATTCGCGAAGGTCTGACAGTTGTGGCTTTTTATCACCACCACGTGTTTCCACGGCACGGCTCAACTGCGATAGTGCCAATATCGGTATGTTCAACTCTTTTGATAATGCTTTAAGCTGGCGCGATATGGTGCTGATTTCTTGCTCGCGGTTGCCATTTTTGCCATCGCCACCGCCATGCATAAGCTGCAAGTAATCGATAAATACCATTTCTATACCATAGCGTTGTTTTAGTCTCCTACACTTAGCACGCAGCTCAAATATTGTAAGTTGAGGAGTGTCGTCTATATATATGGGTGCGGTGGATAGTCGTTCGCTTTTTTGGTATAATTGTTGTTTTTGCCATTCTTCCAAACCACCTTTCTTAAACTTGTCGGCGGGTATTTCCGATTCGCTGGATATCAAACGCATGGTTAGTTCCACGCCGGTCATTTCAAGCGAAAAGAATGCTATAGGCTTGTCAAACTCCACTGCCATATTTCGTGCTATGGATAAGGCAAATGCTGTTTTACCCATAGCAGGACGTGCTGCCAAAATAATAAGAGTGCCTCGTTGAAAACCTGCTGTCATACGGTCGAGTTCGGTAAAGCCCGTAGGTATACCACTCACACCACTTTCGTTTTCTTGCGATTTTTCTATCTCGTCGTATGCTATCTTCACCAGCGAGTTCATATCCGAATAGTCTCTGCGGAAATTGTTTTCGGTAATATCCATCAAGCGTTGTTCGGTTTTGTCAAGCAGTTCTATTACATCGGTAGTTTCGTCGTACGAGTCGGTAAGTGTTTCGGTCGACACTCGTATAAGTTCTCGTTGTATATATTTTTGCGAAAGTATGCGGGCATGGTATTCTATATGAGCTGCCGATGCCACACGCGAAGTCAGTTGCGACACATAATATGCACCACCGGCGGCTTCCAATTTACCGGTGCTGCGTAGGGCTTCCACCACTGTAAGTATATCCACAGGTTGTGTTTTTTCAAACAAACTTACTATGGCTTTGAATATAATTTCGTGTTCCGGTTTGTAAAAATATTCGGGTTTTATTATTTCTATAGTATTGGTAAGAGCGTTTTGGTCGAGCATAAGAGCCCCCAATACTGCTTCTTCCAATTCCACAGCCTGTGGTGGCGTTTTGCCATTTACGGCAAAAGCCTCATCATAGCTTATTCGTTTTTTCGTTCCTGGTCGTTTGGTAATATTTTCCATAAATATCTCTTTTGTAGGAGCAAAAAGCCAACTAAAAACAATACAAGTTGGCTTTTTATTTTATCGTGACCTCGGAGGGATTCAAACCCCCGACTTTCAGAACCGGAATCTGACGTTCTATTCAACTGAACTACGAGGCCATAAACGGAGCAAGCTCAGTGTTCGACATCAACTTGCTCCTGAGATAATAAATTATAACAAAAAAATTAATATCTATAGTGGTCGGCTTTGAAAGGACCATTCACGGGCACTCCTATATAGTCGGCTTGCTTTTGTGTAAGTTTAGTAAGTTTCACTCCTATTTGTTCCAAATGCAAACGTGCCACTTCTTCGTCCAAATGTTTAGGCAAGCGATATACACCCACTTCGTATTGGTTTTGCCATAATTCTATTTGTGCCAAAGTTTGGTTTGTAAACGAGTTGCTCATTACAAACGATGGGTGTCCTGTGGCACAGCCAAGGTTTACCAAACGGCCTTCGGCCAATAGATATATGCAATGTCCGTCGGGGAAGATGTATTTGTCCACTTGTGGTTTGATGTTTATCTTCTTTATACCTTCCCATTTTTCGAGGCGTTCCACTTGTATTTCGTTGTCAAAGTGTCCAATGTTGCACACTATGGCTTCGTCTTTCATGTTTGCAATATCTTCGGCAGTTATCACATCGCAGTTGCCTGTGGTGGTTACATATATGTTGCCTTCTTTCAATGCATCTTGCAGTGTGGTTACTTCAAAACCTTCCATGGCTGCTTGCAATGCACATATAGGGTCTATTTCGGTAACCAATACTCTGGCTCCGTATGTACGCATAGAGTGTGCACAGCCTTTGCCTACATCGCCATAACCGCACACCACTACCACTTTGCCGGCTATCATCACATCGGTGGCACGTTTTATGCCATCGGCCAACGATTCGCGACAGCCATAAAGATTGTCGAACTTCGATTTTGTTACCGAATCGTTTACGTTGATGGCAGGTATCAATAGTTCGCCACGTTCCATCATTTGGTATAGGCGATGAACACCGGTGGTGGTTTCTTCCGATACTCCACGAAGTTCTTTAAGCATATCGTGCCATTTTGTTGGGTTTTCTTTGTATACCTCACGTAGTGTGTTTAGTATTACACCTTCTTCGGTATTAGCAGGAGCTTTTTCCAACAATGATGGATCTTTTTCTATTGCCACACCTTTGTGTATAAGCAATGTGGCATCGCCACCATCGTCTACTATCAATTGTGGTCCTTTGCCGCCGGGGAATGTAAGAGCTTGATTGGTGCACCACCAATATTCTTCCAACGATTCACCTTTCCATGCAAACACCGGTGTGCCGGTAGCCGCTATGGCTGCTGCAGCGTGGTCTTGGGTCGAAAATATATTGCAACTTGCCCAACGTACATCGGCACCCAATTCCTTAAGGGTTTCTATAAGCACTGCGGTTTGTATGGTCATGTGCAACGAACCCATTATACGAACACCATTCAATGGCTTTTCTTTACCATATTTTTTGCGTAAAGCCATCAAGCCCGGCATTTCTTTTTCTGCCGTATCTAATTCTTTTCTGCCCCAATCCTTAAGATTGATGTCGGCAACTTTATATGCTATATTTTGATTTGTCATTTTGATACTTATATATTCAGGTTGTTTAAGTTCTTTATTTTTTAGCCGCTGCTTTTACAAAAGCCACAAACAATGGATGAGGATTCATCACCGTACTCTTGTATTCGGGGTGGAATTGGGCTCCTACAAAGAATGGATGTGTAGGTATTTCCACTATTTCTACCAAGTTGGTGTCGGGATTATAGCCCGATGGTATCATGCCGGCAGCCTTAAATTGTTCCAAATACTCGTTGTTAAATTCGTAGCGATGGCGATGACGTTCCGATATATTTTCGTTGCCATATATTTCGAATGCCTTAGTGCCTTTTTGCAGTTTGCAAGGATATGCACCCAAACGCATTGTGCCTCCCATATTGGCAATATTTTTTTGCTCTTCCATCATGTTGATGACAGGATAAGTGGTGTTTGGCATTATTTCTACCGAATGAGCATCGGCATAGCCTAACACGTTGCGTGCAAACTCTATAACGGCACATTGCATACCAAGGCATATTCCTAAGAATGGGATATTGTTTTCGCGAGCATATTTCACAGCAAATATTTTGCCTTCGATACCTCTGGCACCAAAACCGGGTGCAACTAATATGCCACTAAGTCCCGAAAGTTTTTCGACCATATTGTCTTCGGTGATAGTTTCGGAATGTATGCTTTTTACATTCACCTTGCATTGTAGCGATGCACCGGCATGTATGAATGCTTCACTTATCGATTTGTAAGCATCTTGCAATTCTACATACTTTCCTACCAAACCTATAGTTATTTCGTTGATAGGGTTTTTTAGTTTATACAAAAACGATTCCCATTCCGAAAGGTCTATATCCCTTTTCAAAGGAACATCTAATTTTTTTAATACCTGTATGTCTAATTTTTCTTCGTGCATTTTTAAAGGCACTTCGTATATGCTGCTTACGTCGCCATCTTCTATCACACAGTCGCTTTCGATATTGCAAAATAGTGCTATTTTGTCTCTCACTCCTTTGGTAAGAGGTTTTTCGGTGCGACATATTATCACATCGGGTTGAACACCTTGCTGTAGCAAATCCTTAACGCTGTGCTGTGTTGGTTTGGTTTTAAGCTCGCCGGCAGCAGCCAGGTAGGGGATATAGGTAAGGTGCAACACCACGCAATTTTTACCAAGCGACCATTTCATCTGCCTTACGGCTTCTATAAACGGATAGCTTTCTATGTCGCCTACCGTACCACCTATTTCGGTAATCACAAAGTCGTATTTGCCGGTGTTGCCCAACGTTTTTATACGGTCTTTTATCTCATTTGTAATATGAGGTATCACCTGCACTGTACCGCCTAAAAACACTCCTTTGCGTTCCTTATCTATCACCGATTGGTATATGCGACCGGTGGTAACGTTGTTGGCTTGCGATGTAGGCACATTGGTAAAACGTTCGTAGTGACCCAAATCCAAATCGGTCTCGGCTCCATCTTCGGTAACATAGCATTCGCCATGCTCGTAGGGATTCAACGTACCGGGATCTATGTTTATATAAGGATCTAATTTTTGAATGGTAACAGAATAACCTCTTGCCTTTAAAAGACTGGCAAGCGATGCCGATATAATTCCTTTGCCTAATGACGAGGTTACACCTCCTGTTACAAATATGTATTTCGTTGAATTCATGTTCAATCCTTTCTTTTATCGTTCAAAATTAAAACTTCAAAATTACGAAAAAAACTTCGTTTATTTCAAACTTTCTGCATTATTTATTTTATTTTGATGGTTGAAAACTATTATTCTGTTATATAATTGCTTATACCATAAATTATTACCTATGCAAAAAAATCTTTTCGTTTGTTTGTTTTTTTTGGAGAAATAGCTCTTTCGCAACCTTTAAATTGAGTTATGGCAACTTCTAAAAATTCCACGTTTCATTAAATTAGAAGAATTATTCTTTAAACTTTTGCGTGCTTTACGTTTTTTCTTGAAATCTTTTTATTTCTTTTTCAATCGTGTAGCCCGCTACACTCAATCAAAAGAAAGTAAAA
>JAFWZP010000008.1 GCA_017522255.1 Bacteroidales bacterium
AGTAAATAAGCTGTCCCTCACTTTGTTAAAGCAAGATACGAGTAAAGGTAGTATTAAATCTAAAAGAAAACGTGCAGGTTGGGATAATGAATTTCTTACAACGTTACTGTCGTTGGTTTAGTAGTGGTGCGTTTGCCCTGATGGAGACTTAAAAAAAGCAATATCGAAGCATCATTCTTTGTATAGATAAAATTATCGAATTATGGCTTTTTGTAACAAAAAAAGCGATGAAAGAATCATCTCTCATCGCTTCTAATATTATATCTGAAAAGTAGTTTTTACAACAAACCTTTTTCTTTCTTTTCGCGTAGAGTAGTAAGCATATCCATAGTCAATATCAAGTCTAGTCTTGAATCCCATCTTTCAGTGTTTTGTGTCATATCTTGCAAAATATCTTTAAATAAAAGGCAAAATCTTATTGTATATACGTTTATCACATATTAATGGCAAAATTCCATCTCTTTACATAACATATATATAATATATCTTACTGCTGAAATTAATAACATAGGTCCTAGCCCTGAATAAAATAATGCAATAAATTCTATTGGAATATTTGGGATATGTTTGAGTACAATCCCCAAACTCATCATAAATAGAAGCATCAACCATCCTTTTAATGGAAACACGTGCCACAACCACGTTTTGAAAGGTAATGACAATATGCGTACACAATAACGATTGACTATTCTACGAAACATAAAGAAAAAAGAGAATAAGACCATCAGGGTTCCAAAAATAAGACAATTTTTGTCACCTTCCAATATGCTATAAGCATTAATACCTTGCTGGGTTATTTTTGCTCCAGGTATTCCCCATATCAAAGCCGCAACAATATATAAATATTTACGATTCAACATAATAAATGTATTAGTCAATTAATAAATATAGTTTCTATTTAGTCTATAAACCATTCATAACATGAATATGTTTCTCCTTCAAAATACCTTTTATCAAATACTTATTTGCAAAAAATAAAATGCAAAGATACATTATATATATATATTCACACCGAGCCAAACAAAAACAAACCAACTCTTATTTCTTATAAAGTAAAGCGATGAAAGACATTTCGCCAATCATCGCTTTCCGAATCTATGTCTAAAAAAAGTATCGCTTATAGCAATCCTTTTTCTTTCTTTTCGCGTAAAGTAGTAAGCATATCCACAGTCATCTTGTCTAGGTCGTATTTAGGATTCCATCCCCATTCTTTTCTAGCACAAGAGTCGTCGAGGCTGTTTGGCCAACTGTCAGCGATAGCTTGTTTTATAGGTTCCGGTTCGTATACCATTTCAAAATCAGGAACGTATTTCTTTATGGCGTTGTATATGATTTCAGGATCGAAACTCATAGCAGTAACGTTGAATGAGTTACGGTGGATGAACTTCGATGGGTCGGCTTCCATGATGTTTATCATAGCATCCAATGCATCGGGCATGTACATCATATCCATAAAGGTACCTTTCTTAAGCGGACAAACGAACTTTTCGCCTTTCACTGCGGCATAGTATATTTCCACAGCGTAGTCGGTAGTACCGCCACCGGGCAATGTAAGGTTGGATATAAGACCGGGGAAACGTACCGAACGAGTATCTACTCCAAAACGAGTGAAGTAGTAGTCGCTAAGAAGCTCACCGGTAACCTTGGTTACGCCGTATATAGTGGCAGGACGTTGGATGGTGTCTTGCGGAGTCATATCGCGAGGAGTACTTGGACCGAAAGCACCTATCGAACTTGGAGTGAAAACAGCACAATTGAATATGCGAGCCACTTCCAAGCAGTTTACCAAGCTGCCTATTCCCACATTCCAGCCAAGCATAGGATTAAGTTCGGCTGTAGCCGAGAGTATAGCCGCAAGGTTATATATTGTATCGATGTTGTATTTTTTTACTACATCTACTATTTGCATTATCTGAGTAGAGTCGATACGTTCGATGGGACCGCGTTCGTATATAGGACCTGTAAGTTGACGCAAGTCGCTGCATACAACGTTGTTGTCGCCATAAATATCACGCAAATTTCTTGTAAGTTCAGAACCTATTTGTCCGCCTGCACCTACTATTAATATTCTTTTCATTGTATTTCTGTTTGTTTGTTAGATATTCGAATAAATAAAAAAGAGTAACGAAGCAGTATACACACTTCGTTACTCCCATTTTTTATATATTATCCTTCAATTTCTTTACGTACTTTTACAAATGCAGCAATACATTTATCCAAATGTTCTTTTTCGTGAGCTGCCGATATTTGTACACGTATACGAGCTTCGCCCTTAGGTACTACAGGGTAGTAGAAACCGGTTACGAATATGCCTTCTTCTTGCATCTTGGCAGCATATTGTTGCGATTTAGCAGCGTCGTAAATCATTACTGCACATATAGCCGATTCTGATGGTTTGCAATCGAAACCTTCTTCGTGCATTCTCTTTAAGAAGTAATCGGTATTAGCATGTAATTTGTCTTGTAGTTCGTTTGTTTCGCTCATCAATTCAAACATACGTATACCTGCTGCTACCAATCCCGGAGCCAACGAGTTGGAGAACAAATAAGGTCTTGAGCGTTGACGTAGCATATCAATGATTTCTTTCTTACCGGTTGTGAAACCACCTACACCACCACCAAATGCTTTACCAAGTGTACCGGTAATGATTTCTACTTTTCCTCTTAAGTTGTAACGTTCTGTTACACCGCGACCTGTTTTTCCTACAACACCTGCACTATGGCTTTCGTCTACCATAACCATTGCATCGTATTTTTCGGCCAATTCGTATATTTTGTCAAGAGGACAAACATTACCATCCATCGAGAATACACCATCGGTAGCAATCAATTTAAAACGACAATCTTTAGCTTCGATAAGTTTAGCTTCCAAGTCGGCCATATCGGCGTTAGCATAGCGGAAACGTTTAGCTTTGCACAAACGCACACCATCAATGATAGAAGCATGGTTCAACGAGTCGCTGATTATTGCATCTTGTTCGCCTAAAAGAGGTTCGAAAACACCACCATTTGCATCAAAACATGCAGCGTAAAGAATAGTGTCTTCTGTACCAAAAAACTCTGCAATTTTCTGTTCCAATTTTTTATGTAAATCTTGACAACCGCAAATAAAGCGTACCGATGCCATACCAAAGCCACGTGCATCCATACCTTCTTTAGCTGCTTTTATAAGTTCAGGATTATCGGCCAAACCCAAATAATTGTTGGCACAGAAGTTCAAACACTTCTTTCCTTTTACCAAAATTTCAGCTCCTTGTGGAGATTCAATAATACGTTCGTTCTTATATAAACCGGCAGCTTCGATTTCTGCCAACTCCTTTTGAAGGTGTTTTTGAAAACTATTATACATAATATCAGTATTTTATATGTTATATTCGTATTACAATTTATTACGCAAAGGTACAGTTTTTTTTCTAAACAAACAGTTATTTTGCAAGGTATTTTAATATTATATAATAAACAACTGTATTACAACAAATTACCAATACTCCAAAGAAAGACAAAAAAAATCCATCTCGAACGCCATCTACATTCAGATATTTTATTCGAAATGGATATTTTGTTGTATCATTAGAGGCAAAACCTTTACATTTCCATACCTCCCAATTCGCCCGTTTTGGCTTTATTTTCCAATTCCATCTTTCCAAAGCGGAATGTAATACCAGCACTTATCGAGCGACTGTTTACTACTTTATTCGAGTTGTAAGATATGTAGTATGGGTTGTTTATCACGTTTTCTTGTTTATTCCAATTAAACAAATCCCACACACTTATGTGTATCGACAACTTTCTTTTGAAGAAATCGGCACGCACACCACAGTCGAAGTTATAAGTAGCTTTGTTTTCGGCATATAAGCTTTGGGTCGGAGAACGATAACGTCCTGAAGCATAAACATTGAACTTGTTCCACAGTTTAGCATTCACATTCAAGTTGAAGCTATAGCTAAACGACTCATTCGATTTTAGCACATCGCCTTCCAAATATTCGTAGTAAGAATCATACATATGAGCATAGAATCGTACATTTACAAAAGCGGCAGGACGATAAGTTACTCTGAATTCGGCTCCTGTACTATGCGACGAACCTAAGTTTACAGGCATACTGTAGCTTACATATCTTCCAAACACATCACTATATACAGCTGTTGTAAGTGTGTTTACTTGGTTGGTAATGTTGCGGTGATAAGCCCATACACCTACCGAACCAAAGTTTTCGAAATATTTTGTCCAACCTCCTTCGAACGAATTTGTATATGCAGCCTCCAATGCGGAATTACCTGTGCTGTAGCTATCTTCGTTATAAGTAATAAAAGTAGTAAGTTGCCCCGGACTTGGGTTGCTTATTCTGCGAGTGTAGCTCAACGAGAAGTTATGCATCGATTCGGTACGATATGTCAAGTGCAACGATGGATTTAGGTTGAAATACCACAAACCTGTCACATTATCTTCAGGTTTGTTTAGTATCATATAGTCCATCACTTGATACTCTGCCCTTAATCCTGCTTTTGCAGTAAAGTTGCCAAACTGATGACGCACCGTAAAATATGCTCCAAGCTCTTTGGATATACTTTCAGCATCTTTAAAACGCAACGAGTCCAATTTTCGTTCCTCTGTACCCCATACCAATGTATCTGTGCTGTACAAAGTATTATCGGTACTATACAAAGTACTTATACCTGCTTCTATTTCTCCGTTTTCGGAATATGGATAGGCATAATCTATGTCGAGACCGATAGTATTAGAAAAGCCACTATTGTTCTTATCTTGATTCAAGTTCAAAGTTCTAAATGTAGTGTCCAAATAGTTACGTATAAACATGCTGTTTGAGTTGTTCGATGAAATATTCCCCGACAAATCAGCCATAATGCTATGCCCTTCGTTGTTGAATTTGTGTTCGTAGTTCAAACCATAATGACCAAATGTATTAGCACTTTTCGAATTATTTTCGGTAGTATATTCGTATTCGAAACCACTTTCTTGACGCATGCGGTTTTCAAACGATTCGCTATTGTTTCCAAAACGGTTAAAGCCACCCCAGAAAGATATGGTATTCATCGAGTCGATATTATAAGAAGCATTAAGGAATATGTTTCCCGAAAGCGTTTTGTTCAAACCATCCGAAGTATATTCTTGATAGCTTGCAGTATCTTCTATATTATTTCTATCCAAGGAAATAGAATAACCATTGTTTTCGCTTTCTCGCTTAGAATACCTTAAACCTGCATACACATTGAACGAGAATTTTTCGTTTGCCCACATATACGATATCCACGGTGATACGTTTGGCTGCGAAGCTGCACGGACTCCAAAACTTGTAAAACTATTGTGCTTTATATGTGCAGTAGTAACTATATTGATAACGCCACCATCAGTCTTGCTGCCATATCTTGCCGAAGGATTGGTTATCACCTCTATGCGTTCCAACGCATTGGCAGGCAATTGTTGAATATATGTTTTAAGGTTTTCTTCGTTTAGTCGCGAAGGTTTGTCGTTTATCCAAATCTCTACACTGCTCACACCTCTCAATGTTACATTACCTTCTATATCCACTTCTACACCGGGAGCGTTTTGCAAAGCATCAGCTGTAGTACCCGATTGTATACTAGGATCTTCCGACACATTGTACATTGTTTTTTCGCCATCAGCGGCATACATAGGTTTCTTTTCTCTGATAACCAAAGTTTCTAACATAGTGGCGCCTTTTTTTACCTTTATCGGACCTAAATCGATATTTCCATTTGGCACCTTTACAAACATAAAGGCTCCTTGATAACCAATGCTCGACACTCTAAGATAATAATCTCCTGACGGCACTCCGGTAATAGTAAACTTGCCATTTTCGTCGGACGAAGCACCTCTTACAAAAACAGTATCTTCTGCTTTAAGCAACCCCACATTGGCAAACATCAACTTTACATTGCTGCCATCTTCCTCCAACACTCCTGAAACAGAGAAAGTAGCAACATCTTGCTTTTTATTCTGATTATTTTTATCCGACTTTTCATTTCCCGGAGAAAAACTACCGGAAGGTGGAGGCATTTTGCCTCGCGGAGGACGACTGCCACCCGGAGGAGGTCCGATAGGACGCTGTGCTTCAACTATAATACTTCCTAAAAGGAATAATGCTAACAATGACATCTTTAATATTCGCATAACTATATCTATTTTTACTTATGATTACAATATTGTTAATAAAAACTGCTTCAAATAACCGAAGCAATCAACATTTAGTATTTCGAAAACTTCATTTATTGCATATCGGATACAAAAATTATCAACTTATCCAACCAACGAAACCTTTCCGTCCGTTAAACAATATCTCTCGCCCGATTCGGGACAAATGGCATAGCCGTTATTATCGAACTCCAACCTATGTCCACAACGGCTTATCCACCCCAACTGCCGAGCCGGATTGCCTACATACAAAGCATAATCGGGAATACTTTTGGTGATGACAGCACCTGCCCCCACAAAAGCATATTCACCTATATCGTGCCCACACACTATGGTGCTATTGGCTCCTATGGTAGCTCCTTTGCCAACATTGGTTTTGGCATATTGGTTTTTGCGACAGATAGCACTGCGAGGATTTATCACATTGGTGAACACACACGAAGGCCCTAAAAAGACATCATCGCCACATATAACACCGGTATAGATAGACACATTGTTTTGCACCTTCACATTACGCCCCAACACCACTTCGGGCGATACCACCACATTTTGACCGATATTGCAATCCTCGCCTATAACACAACCCTGCATTATATGCGAAAAATGCCATATTTTTGTACCATTACCTATAATGCAACCTTCATCGATAACAGCAGTTTCGTGAGCAAAATAAAGTTGCTTACCCATAGCAAACAATTATTTTTTACTTCTGATATATTGTTCCCACTTCCAAGCCGAAGCCAATGTATCCTCGAGCGAGCGTTCTGCCTTCCAACCAAGTTCGACATTAGCCAAAGTAGTATCGGCATATATTGCCACCACATCGCCTTGCCTACGAGGTGCTATTTTGTAGTTCAACTTAAGATTATTGACTTTTTCGAACATGCTTACAAGTTCCAACACCGATGTGCCTTTACCTGTTCCTACATTGAATATTTCGTAGTTTTGCTTGTTTTTATCTTCTACCATACGCGAAATAGCCGACACATGAGCCTTTGCCAAATCCACCACGTCGATATAATCTCTTATGCAAGAACCATCGGGAGTAGGATAGTCGTTGCCAAACACACTCAAGCATTCGCGCACACCCGATGCTGTTTGGGTGATGAAAGGCACCAAATTATTGGGCACACCACGAGGCAACTCGCCTATTAGAGCCGATGGATGAGCGCCTATAGGATTGAAATATCTAAGTGCTATACCCCTAATCTTAGATGAAGCAACAGTATCTCGCAATATATCTTCGCATATCTGCTTAGTGTTGCCATACGACGATATTGCAGGCATACGCGGAGTTTGTTCGGTAACCGGCAAGACATCGGTTTCACCATAAACAGTTGCCGACGAAGAAAATACAATATTCGAACGATTATATTTTTGCATCAACTCCAACACATTCAAAAACGAAGTTATGTTATTTCGGTAATACTTCAAAGGCATTTCTACCGATTCGCCCACAGCTTTGAAAGCAGCAAAATGTATAACCGAGTCGAACTCATAGCTTTGAAACAATTTTTCCATGGCTTCATAGTCGCAACAATCAATATTTTCGAAAGGAATCTTTCTGCCAACTATTTGTTCCACACCCTTAAGGCAAGTGTCGTCGCTGTTCGAAAAATTATCCACAGCCACCACTTCAAAACCTGCATTAATCAATTCAACCAATGTGTGCGAGCCTATAAAACCGGCTCCTCCTGTTACAAGAACAGTTCTTTTGGAATCTTTTGCCATATCTTTATTGTATTTTCTTTTTAAACAAATCTACGTAGAACAAGCCCAAAACACAATGTTATGATGGCTTGCTCTACGTATGTATAATTATTTCTTAAATGTTTTTATTTATGATCCAATGCCGCATATATCGAGTTATTACTCTTAAACTCAGGCACTATCTGCTTCATTTTTCCTACTATCTTGTAGCCATCGCAAGTGTCGAGCATATCGCCCAACTCCAATATTTCGGCATTAACATCTTCTTTGGTATACTGACGCACTTTGGCTCTCATAATCTTCGGATTTTCTGTTTCTATGGTGTTTTCCTTAGTAGCCAATAGTTCTTCGTATAACTTTTCGCCGGGACGCAATCCCGTTATCTCTATTTCGACACCGTTCATATTGGAAAGCATAATCATCTTCTTGGCCAAATCGTATATCTTTACGGGTTTACCCATATCGAACACAAATATATTGTTGTTTTCGCCAATAGAACCTGCTTCCAACACAAGGCTGCAAGCCTCAGGTATGGTCATGAAGTAGCGGATAATATTGCGGTCGGTAACAGTGAGAGGACCTCCCTTTTCCAATTGTTTTTTGAACAAAGGAATAACCGATCCATTAGAGCCAAGCACATTTCCAAAACGTGTGGTAATAAATTTGGTATCATCAGATTGTCGACTTTGAGTATATATTTCGGCTATACGTTTGGTGGCTCCCATAACATTGGTTGGATTAACAGCCTTATCGGTAGACACCATTACAAATTTTTCGGCCTTATATTCCATTGCCAAATCCACAACATTCTTGGTGCCAAACACATTAACATACACAGCTTCGTATGGAAACTCTTCCATCAAAGGCACATGCTTATAAGCAGCAGCATGATATACTATTTGAGGTTTGAAACGGTCAAACACATCTTTCATCTTTCTATAATCCTTAACATTGGCTATCACAAATTCCATAGGCACTCCCAATGTTTTGTAAGGTTCGTTGTTCTTCAATTCGAACTGCAAGTCGTATAATGGCGATTCGGCTTGGTCTAAAAGGACAAGTTTTTTGGGAGCATAATGCAACACTTGGCGGCATATTTCGCTACCTATCGAACCTGCAGCTCCTGTTACCAACACCACTTTGTCTTTCAACTCTTTCGAAACATTTTTGTTGCTAAGCGATATCGGTTCGCGACCCAAAAGGTCTTCAATCTTTACATCTTGTATTTGGTTTACGGTAAGTTCACCGTTTATCCATGTATTGATGTGAGGAATGGATTTTACATTCAAACCCAATTCCACTCCCATGTTTATTATGTCTTTGCGTTCTTTGATGCTGATACTCGGAATAGCCAATATCATCATATCGATATTGTTTTTCATAATGTATTCGCGAGTTAATCTCGTTGGGTTAAGCACTTTAACCCCGTTTATCGATTTGCCTATTTTCTTTGGCGAATCATCGAAAAATGCCTTGATGGTATATTGGCGTGTGGTATCGTTGTATAGTGCATTCTGAGTAATACGACCTGCATCTCCCGCACCATATATTATTACGTTGATTATTCTGGCATGAGGGCGTAAATACTCGTTGTATATACGACGTATTATCAACCTCGAACCTGTAAGTGTCATAAAAGTGAATATACAGATAAACAACAATCCTGTGTATGTAGGGAAGAAATCCAGTAGCGAAGGGAAAAAGTGGCATAATAAAAACTTGCCTATTGATAGTATAACAAACGAAATTGCTGTTACGTATATCAACTTTACAATATCGTTGAACCCCGAATAGCGAAGCATTCCCTTGTATGATTTTGTAACAAAGAATGATATTGTAAACACAATCACAACTGATAATAATTCTTTCAATGAATTTGCTATGGCTATATCTTCCAAGTGATCGTAATTCCTCAAAAGGAGAAGCAAGACATACGAAAAGATGACAATAAAAACATCAAACAGCAAAATCAACCATCGAGGAATGGAGTTGGAGTTTCTTTTGCCGTACACTAATCTTGCAAAATAAATTAGAATTTTTTTCATATATTTATTTATTTTCTACGAATTAATAGTGTATTTGTATATAAGACTACATATACATCATTAAATTTCTGAATGTTACAAAAAAAAATTAAACTTTCTACAATTGCAAAGATATGTTTTTTTTTTGATAGTACCAAATTATTTTTCATTTTTTGGTTTGGCGAAAAATGTTTTTAATCCAAATCGGTCATTATAATTCCTATTATATTGGATAAATTTCTATCACGAGGGAGTTTTATCTGCATCGGGAGGAAAATTTATCTACATCACGACGGAATTTTGAGCTTGTATGTTACGACAACTTCTAAAAATTCCACGTTTTAGTAAGGTAGAAGAAATCTTCTTTAAACTTTTGCGTGGTTTGGCTTTGCCCATGTTGCTCACACTCGGAAAAGCCAATGCCAAGACATTGCTTTTCTCTCGCTTAATCGCAACGTTATTGAAATCTTTCCATTTCTTTTTCAATTGCATAGCCCGCCATGCTCAATCAAAAGAAAGTAGAAATCTTCCTACTAAAAATTCATAAATCACTCGCAAAGCAACTTTAGAAATTGCCTTAAATATCTATAGCCATTTGTCGCAATTCTATGTATTTGTATTTCAATTAATTCACATTTTGTTCGAGAATAATGGTCGGTAAACTTCGAGAGTGATAGTCGAAAGAGTTCGAGAATGATAGTCGACAAACTTCGATTGTGATAGTCTCCTATCGGCGATAGGGCGGTTTCCTATCGGCGATAGGAGGGTTCCCTACCGCCGATAGGAGGGGTTCCTATCGGCGGTAGGAGACCATCGCTCTCGTACTTTGTCGACTATGCTAATCGAAGTTTGCCGACCATTGCTTTCGAAGTAACATATTTCTTGCCTCGAAAGCAGTCTGTGTCGGTTCGCCTATCGTCCTTTTTCTTTAGGCAACTTCTATATTTATGGCATCACACACAGCAGCTACCACCTCTTGAACTTCTATATTTTCCAAATACGGACTTATGGGTAGAGAAAGTACTGTTTTGCAAAGTTTTTCGGTTACGGGCATAGTGTCGTTATATGATTGCAAATGCATATAAGCTGTTTGTTTGTGCAAAGGTTTTGGATAATACACCATGGTGGGAATACCTTTGTTTTTCAATTCGGCTTGTATCCTATCACGAACTTCCTTGTTATCAAGCACTATGGTGTATTGAGCCCACGAAGAACAATAACCTTCAGGCACCACCGGAGTATGCACCACTGGTTTTAATTTTTTGGTATATTCACAAGCTATGTCATTAATACTTTGAAGTTCGTATTCTACAAAGGCTTTCAATTTTACTTTTAGTATTGCAGCTTGCATGGTGTCTAATCTTGAATTCATTCCTATTCTCACATTGTCGTATTTAAAATTACCCTTACCATGAGAGCGATACGATTTTGCAAGCTCAGCCCATTCGTCATTGTTTGTAAACACAGCCCCTCCATCGCCATAACAACCCAATGGTTTGGAGGGGAAAAACGATGTGGTGGCAATATCACCAAAACTGCAAGCTTTTTTGCCTGCAATGCTACCACCAAAACCTTGTGCACCATCTTCGAGCATATAAAGACCATAGTTGCAAGCTATTGCACTTATGGCAGTATAATTTGCAGGCAATCCGAAAAGGTCTACTGTCAATATTGCCCTTGGGTTCAAAACTCCTTCATTTATAGCGCTGATTATCTTTTGTTCCAAATCCAAAGCACTGATATTAAAAGTTTCAGCATCCACATCTACAAATATCGGAGTGGCACCTACCACCGAAACAGCTTCGGCTGAAGCAAAGAAAGTAAAGTCGGGGACAAACACTGCATCTCCTTCTTTTACGCCTAATGCTTTTAACGACAAGACAAGGGCATCGGTACCGTTGGCACAGGTTATACAATGCTTGGTGCCAACATATTGAGCCAACTGCTGTTCCAATTCCACAACAGGTTGCCCCATAATAAAGTTGGCAGAAGCCATAACTTCTTTTATCTCCTTATCAATATCATTGCATAATGCAGCGTATTGTCTTTTCAAATCTCTAAATTCCATACTACAAAGTATTTACCACCCAAAAGGATGATTGGTGAGAGGATATTTTGCCAATGGATGATAATCTCCTTTAAGGCCTATAGGCACAGCATTGCGTATGTCATGCACTATATCGATACAATTACGAGCCTCGGCTATTCCGAACCCCTCTCCTGCCAATATTTTTTGATAACTGAGGGTGTGAAGTTCGGTAAATCCTTCGCTAAATTCAAACTCGCTGCCATCTACCATTATAGTGCGATAAGTCCGCTTACCTTCAGCCACAGCTTGTTCAGGCAAATGCTCGGCATTGATACTTAGGAAGTATCTAACTCTTGCTTTTGGCATTTCGAGGTATCCTGCTACACGGTCGTGACTCATCACATGCACCACATTTTTAGTTACTTTCCCGAATATCCACGAAAGCATATCATAGAAGTGTACACCGATATTTGTGGCCACTCCCCCACTTTTATGCACATCGCCTTTCCACGAAGTGTAATACCAATTGCCACGCGAAGTTATATAAGTGAGGTCTACATCATATACCTTGTCAGTAGGACCTTGCTCTATACGTTTTTTTAGTTCCACCACCGATTTGTGTAAACGAAGTTGCAAAATATTATAAGCCTTATGGCCGGTTTCTTCCTCTACCCTTTCCAAAGCATCTATATTCCAAGGATTGAGCACCAAAGGTTTCTCACAAATAACATCACAGCCCAACCGCAACCCATAACGAGTATGTGCATCATGAAGATAGTTTGGAGTGCAAACCGACACATAATCTATCTTGTTATCAAATTTTTGCAACTTTGAATTGTGGCGGTCGAATAATTCTTGTTCAGTAAAAAAAGCAGCATTTGGAAAATAACTATCCAAAATACCCACACTATCGAACTTATCATAAGCCGATGCCAGATTGTTTCCTGTATCTTTTATAGCTTTTAAATGCCTTGGGGCGATATATCCACCCACTCCTATTAGTGCGAAATTCTTCATGTCAAAAAACTTTTATAGTCGAGCATCAATTATTTCTTTGGGCAAAACGCCCTTTACATCATACACTATTCCACCTTGTTTAAGCAATTGACGAACATCAATTCCGATAAATTCGTTATGTGCCACAGCAAGAATTACGGCATCAAATCTCTCGTTCTTCACACTGTTCCAATCCTTAGTTATCGAAACATTGTATTGAGCCAAAAGCTGGGCATAATCGGCATATTTATCGTATACAATTATATCATTGGTATATTCAGCTAAAGTATTATATATATCCACTACTTTTGTATTCCTTATATCCGAACAATTTTCCTTAAACGTTACACCCAATATCAGTATTTTGGAATCTTTTATTCTTATTCCTTTTTTATTCATACACTTTATCACCTGATATGCTACATATTCACCCATACCATCATTCAACTCTCGCGAAGCAGTCATAATACGAGGCAAAACACCAAATACCTGAGCCTTTTGCATAAGATAATACGGGTCAATCCCAATGCAATGACCTCCTACCAAACCAGGTGTCATCTTAATAAAATTCCACTTGGTAGATGCAGCAGCTATCACATCGTGTGTATCTATATCCATAGCATTAAATATCTTTGCCAACTCATTCATAAAAGCTATATTTACATCACGTTGCGAATTTTCTATAACTTTCGAAGCCTCTGCCACCTTTATAGATGGTGCTTTATGTGTACCATTAGTAAGCACCGAATTATACAAATCATCGACAATGTCAGCCACTTGCGGTGTAGAACCCGAAGTTACCTTTATTATTTTTTCCACAGTATGCTCTTTATCCCCGGGATTGATACGCTCAGGCGAATAACCTGCATAGAAATCAATATTAAATTTAAATCCTGAAACTTTCTCTACGACGGGTATGCAAACCTCCTCGGTTACACCCGGATAGACAGTAGATTCGTAAATAACAATACCACCCCTACCTATTACCTTACCCACCGTGGTACTTGCATTTATTAATGGTGTAAGGTCCGGATTATTATTTTCGTCTACAGGAGTTGGCACTGTAACTATATAAAAATCGCACCCCTGTATATCCTCGACTTTCGATGTAAATAACAATCCATCAACCAAAGCCTTTTTTAGCAAATCGTCCGGCACCTCCATAGTATCATCATACCCTTTGATAAGAGCATTTACTCTTTCGGTATTAACATCAAAACCAATGGTTTTGTATTTTGTAGAAAAGAGTCTTGCCAAAGGCAAACCAACATATCCCAAACCTATTACGGCTATCTTTTTGTCAAAATCCATAGTATCGAAAGCTATTTATAGTATAAAACTCATATTGGATAGTTTTATTGCCTTATTATTAAAAAGTTGCTATCCATTCTTTCAATTGCCTTATCTGACTTTTATACAATTCTATTCTATCCTCAATAACATCGCGCCCCCATTTGGTAGTTGCATATCCATTAGCACGCGAAATAAATAGCTCGTCGTCCAAATCATCTTCCAAATCGATCAGATATTGTAAAGCTTTTTCTTTCTTTGCCAACTCGTTGTTCAAGTCATCAATAGTAGCACAAAAACCAACGGTCTCTTCTACATATCTAAACTGCTTTTTCACAAGATTCATATTATCGTACCTTTTAACTGAAAAATCCTCATTCATTAACGCAAACGAGGATTTTAATTAATGTATTAATGAATATTTATCATTTTATGCTTCGCTTTCTTCACCGTAACCGTAACCATAACCATAGCCATAACCGTAGCCGTAACCATAACCATAACCATAACCGTAGCCGTAACCATTCTTAACAATAGGAACAGCTATCAAAAGTATTGCCATATTCTTAAACTTATTTGTATCAGCTAAATTTTGAATACTTGGCAAATAACGTTTATCTAATATACCTATACGCGATACATACAGAGACATATCAGCAAACTTATTAATTACAGAAGCATCTGCCACATACTGTGCCGGAGTGGAGTCTACAATTATATAATCATAGTACTGCTTTAGATAATCTATAAGTTTTTCATACTTATCAGTAAGCAATAACTGAGTTGCATTTGGCGGAGTTTTCTCACATACAATGTAATGCAAATTTGCCGAAGCAGCACTATGAGAAATTATGTTTGATATATTATCTTCTTTACCTATCAAATATTGAATAATACCCTTCTTGCAACGAGGATCTAGCTTTTTAGACAACGAACGCTTACGTAAATCCATATCCACTACAATAGTTTTCTTACCCAAATAGGCAAGCGACAAAGAAAAGTTCAATGCTGTATAAGACTTTCCTTCACCAGGAACAGTAGAAATCAATTGAATGACCTTTTGCGATGGTTCGTGTAAAAAGAACTGAATATTTGAATGGAGCATACGGAATGCCTCTGTAAGAGCATCATTACCATTTTCCGACACCACAATATCATCATCCTCCCTTCCTTTAGGTTTTTCAGGAATTTCTCCTATTACAGGAACATCTATAACCTTTTCTATATCTACTCTCGAACGGACTTTTGTATTAAAGAATTCCCACAAGAATATATATATAAATGGCACTGCAATACCCAACACAATACCAACCAAAACATACATCATGGTACGAGGAGCAATAGGAACACCTGTGCCATTAGCACTTTCTACTATTTTGGCATTAGACTCGGTAACAGCTAAAGTAAGTGCATTTTCTTCACGCTTTTTCAACAAATACATATACAATTCTTGTTTAATCGATTGTTGACGAACCACATCTTGTATTTCTTTTTGTTGTTTTGGAGCATCCGAAATTTTTGTTCTTGAAAGTTTTTCTTGTTGCAAAAGACTACTTCTCTTTATTTTCACAGTTTCCAACAAATTGTCAATAGAGCGAATTACCGCCAAACGTGTATCTTCAAGAGCTTTATAATGATTCCTCATTGTTGGATTATTCTTACCTGAACTATTTAATAACCTATCATATTCAATTTTTTGAGCATTATAATTATTTATCAAAGATTGAACACCTGCATCGGTAATTCCTATATTGGCAGGTATGAGATCGTCTTTAGTAGCCGGATTTGCTAAATATTGTTTCATATACTGAATCATATTATATTCGATCTCAACTTCTTTAACTTTTTCAGCATACTTCAATCCTTGATCAGCTATTTTACCACCGGCCGTAGCAACGTCTGTAATCTCATTTTCAGCCATCAATGTAGCCACCTTGCCATCAACCTCTTCCAATTCTCCTGATATTAATCTTATACGATTTACGATAAAGTCTTCTGTGTTTTGTGCTATTTTATTTTTATCCGCAATGGCATCAGCATTATATACGGCAATCAAAGTATCTAATATGCGTTTTGCTCGTTTGGGATTAGAATCCTTCATAGTAAGATTCAATACACCTGTAACCTTATCGGGACGAGTTACTGAAAGATTAGCCAACAACGCCTTTGCTCTTTTATAGGTAGGTGTTACCGAAATTTTTATTTCTTTATTCAAAAAATCATCGGAATACAACTCTGTTTTTTCTATACTAAAAGAATTATTGTCATTCAAAGCTATAATTTGATTAAAATCAGCTGTTCCTTCCATTTCGACTTCTTGTGCTGGAATTTCCAACACATACGCATAAGTGTTACTATCCAAAATCTTAATCGATGCAACTATACTCAAATCATTTCGCTGTCCTAATTTGTTTAATATAGTAAAATGAACAGGAGATGTTCCATATAAGTCATTCTTTTTAAAGATTGTATTCTGCTGATAACTCACCTGTAAATTAAGTCTTTCTACCACAGATGTCATCAAGGGAGTAGATTGTAATATATATATTTCGTTTTCAAGTACAAGTCCTTTGCCAAAAACGCCCAAATCTTCAAACAATGCAGTTTGCTCGAATGCAGATCCACCTCCTGCCTTTTCGTCGCGAATCAAAATCATTGCTTCTTCTTGGTATATCGGTGTTTGAGTTTTTGCAAACAAAAATGCAGCACCGGCGCATATCACTACCGATATTAAGAATATCCACCATCTGTTTATAACCATAAACAAGAGTTCCCGAATATCTATCGAACTTTCTTCTAATTCTTTATTCTGTTGTATATTATTTACTTGGTTTTCCATAAAAATCTATGTTTATTTTCTATTTAATCATTCCGTTATCTTCCCAAAGTAACAATTATCGACACCATACTTGCAAAAAATGATGCCAACGATGTGGCAGCCGAAATCATTGTCAAATCTTGTACTCCTTGACGTTTACGACGATTGTTTGGCTCAACATAAATAACATCATTTTGTTCCAAGTAATAGTATGGTGAAACAAACAAATCCTTAGATGTCAAATCCACAGTACCTATTTCTCGTTTACCATCTTTCTCACGAATAACTGTAACATTGGTACGTACCCCATATATTGTGAGGTCTCCTGCAGCACTCAATGCTTCCAATATTGTCATCTTTTCGTTATCAACATTCACAATACCGGGACGTGCTACCTCTCCCATCACATAAACCCTATAATTCAATAGTTTAACAGTTACAACTGGATCAGTAAGATAACCACCGGACACAAGTCTCTCTTCAATAAGTTTCGACACTTGAAGAGGTGTTAAGCCCTCTACTTTTATCTTTCCTAAAACCGGGAAAACAATTTCTCCATTTTTTACCAAATATCCATCCATAAGAGGATCAATCCTTTGAAAACTATTATATCCACCCCCTACTTCTATATTTGTTTGCTTGTTTGTCTGCTTATTAAATGCAACTACAGCTTGAGGAGTTTCACTCTCTACCAAAATCATCAAAATGTCGTTGTTTTGAATTTTTACCTCAAAATTCTGATTTGTAACAGAAGCCACATTACGATTTACATTTTGAAAATACGTTATATCCTTCGGGGTTCTGCATGAACCGAAGAACAACACCAATGCCAAAAATGGAACAATTCTTAGTTTTTTCATATATTAAATCTCTTTATTTTTCAATTTAGCTCTTTTTATCCTCAATAAAAAGCCATATAACTAAGTCCAAAATAATACTTTATACAATAATTATATACATTATTGAAGATATTTCGATTTGCAAAGTTACAAAAAAAAGGTGAATATAGAAAGAAAAAATATGTTTTTAATATTTCCGCCCGCATATAAATCCTCAAGTCGCATATATTCATGTCTATTTTCTGAAAATTACATATCCATAACGTTGGGAAGGATGGCATCGAATAAATGGAATAATTGACATTAAAAAAGTGAACGTTCGTTTTTCAAAAAATGAACGACCACTTTATTCTATCTAAAACATAATGCTATTTTTATGTGATAAAAAAACAGAAAAAATAGATGCTTATTCTGCATTTTTTTTGATAAAAAAACAGGATATTTTACCTTTTTTACTTCTAAAAGAAAAAGAATTTACACACTATTTATTGCTAATAAACAGACATTTAAGTTACAGATGTATTTTTTTTCTTTACAGATTGAAAAAAAAGTTATAAATTTGCCGTTGATTTATTATGTTTAATTTATAAGATTAGTTTAGATATTATTATTGTAAAAACAAATTGAGTTATGGTAGGAGTAAACAAGGTAATTCTGATTGGAAATTTAGGCAAAGACCCTGAAATTATCACATTCGACACAGCGAAAAAAGCTATTTTCCCATTAGCAACCACCGAATTTTACAGAAATAAAGATGGAGAAAAAATAGAGCAGACCGATTGGCACAATATAGTGTGTTGGAGGAGCTTGGCTGAAATCTCCGAAAAAATCTTGAAAAAAGGCACACAAATATATCTTGAAGGCAAGTTGCGTACACGTTCGTGGGAAGATAAAGAAGGTAACAGACGCCATATTACAGAAGTCCTTGCAGAGAATTTCACAGTATTGGCAAACCGGAACTATGTCAAAAATCAAGAAGAAATAGAACAAAATCCCATAGATGATATATTAAACGACAATACTGAACCTCTGACGGATTTGCCTTTCTAAGAAGGGACAATAAAGTTATGTGAAAAATAAGAGGCATCGCAAGATTGTGATGCCTCTTTTCTTATTTAATTTTTATACAGCCATTATTTCTTTTTGCTTAGCATCAAATATTTTGTCTGCTTCTGCCACATATTTATCTGTAATATCTTGTATTTCTTTTTCCACTTGTTTTACTTCATCTTCAGGTACCCCTTTGTCTTTTAATTTCTTTACTTTGTCAAGCACATTACGACGTGCATTTCTGATATTTACTTTGCCGGTTTCCACCTCGGCTTTTGCTGCTTTAGCCAATTCTTTACGGCGTTCTTCTGTCAACGGAGGAATTATAATACGTAGCATATCGGCTTCTTGTTGTGGATTAAAACCTAGATTGGCAGCTTGTATTGCTTTGCTTATTGCTCCCATCATACTCTTTTCCCATGGCTGCACTGTTATGTTGCGAGGATCGGGGGTTGAAATATTTGCAACCTGACTGATAAGAGTCGGAGTTCCATAATAATCAACTTTTATACCATCCAACATTGCAGGATTAGCCTTACCTGCACGTATCTTTGTCAATTCACTTTCCAAGTGTTTTACTGCACCTTGCATGTTGTTTTTAGCTTCTTCCAAACATGCTTTTGATAAATCGTTCATAGTATATACTTTTATTAATTTATTTTTCTTATTTTACTTCTGTTCCTATTGTTTGTCCTTCCACTACTTTTAATAAATTGCCTACTTTATTCATATCAAATACATATATAGGCAAATTATTTTCTTCGCACAAAGCAAAAGCTGTCAAATCCATTATTTTTAACTTCTTGGCTAATGCTTCCTGAAACGATAATGTGGTATATTTGGTTGCATTGGGATCTTTTTCGGGATCGGCTGTATATACTCCGTCCACGCGAGTTCCTTTGAGTATAACATCTGCTTTAATTTCTACTGCTCTAAGTGCCGATGCAGTATCGGTAGTAAAGAATGGATTACCACTACCTCCGCCTATAACCACTACTTTGCCTTCTTCCATGGCTTCGATAGCTCTTCTGCGACTCATTTCCTTACATATTGGTTCTATGGCTAATCCCGACAATAATTCTGTTTTTATACCTTGTTTTTCGAGTTCGGCTTGCAGTGCCATACTGTTTATCAGTGTTGCAAGCATTCCCATATAGTCTCCTTGCACTCTATCCATTCCTTTTGCTGCTCCGCTCAATCCTCTAAAAATATTTCCACCTCCTATAACAATCGATACTTGAACTCCTTTTTCGACTACTTCTTTTATATCTCTTACATATTGTGCAAGCATATCGGGAGAAATTCCATAGCTTTGGGTCCCCATCAACGATTCGCCACTAAGTTTTAATAAAATACGATTATATTTCATGTCTATAAATGTTTTTATTTTACATAAACTTGTTATAACACCCTGTGTAAACAGCTATTACAACAAATCACTTATTTATTATAAAAAGCAAAGATAACAAAAATCCTTCAATTCTACTTACTTTTGTCAAACAAATAATAAATTTATTTTTTCAAACAACATAATGTAATAACACTTATGGTATAAATAAACAACTATCGCCATAGCTCAAAAACCTAAAATCATGCTGTAATGCATAGGTGTATCCCTCCTTCCATTTGTCTCCTATCAATGCCGATACCAACAATAATAAGGTACTCTTGGGTTGATGAAAGTTAGTAACAATACCTTTAACTAAATGATATTTATACCCAGGAGCTATCATCAATTGTGTATCACCATATAGTGTATTGATAGCATTCCTATCCATAAAATCAAGTACATTATGCAAAGATTCTTCAGCAGATAAAGCATAATCGACAAGTTCGTATGGTTCCCATTGACTAATATGCATTTGTTCTATCGTGGCATCAATACCGAGCTTTACTCCAAACCAATATACTGATTCTAAAGTCCGAACCGATGTAGTACCCACCGGAATGATAGTCTTTGACACGTACTGCAATAAGCGAATGATGTTTTGCTTAGTTACTTCTATCTTTTCGATATGCATTTCGTGTTCTCCAATGGTGGCAGAATCTACCGGTTTGAAAGTTCCGGCTCCTACATGCAAAGTTACAAATTCTTTGGCTATACCTTTTTTTTCAAGACTATCGAAAACATAATCACTAAAATGCAAACCTGCAGTAGGTGCTGCCACAGAGCCCTCGTGTTTAGCATAAACGGTTTGGTAGCGTTGCTTATCGCTATCTACTGCTTCTCTATTGAGGTATGGTGGCAAAGGTATCACCCCAAAATGTTCTATCACATGGGCAAACGATAATTCACTATCGTTCCATTCAAAATCTACCACCCAAGCATTCGACACAGCTTGTTTCCTATCCACCGAAAGAGTAACACTCTTATTAGCAATAGTTATTGTGCGAGACAAAGTTCCATTTTTCCACTTTTTATTGTTGCCTACGAAGCACAGCCAGGTACAATGATTTCTTTGTTCGAAAGCAGAAGATATAGCCATATTGTACGGTTCCAAACAGAATATTTCTATCAAAGAGCCTGTTTCCTTTCTAAAAAACAATCGGGCATGAATAACCTTAGTGTTATTAAACACCAATAAAGTATCGTTATTCAAATAATCAGGCAAACGATTAAATATAGTTTCTTCGAAGCTATTATTTTTGTAGACCAATAGTTTAGACTCATCGCGATTGGCGAGAGGGAATTTTGCTATACGCTCGTTGGGCAAAGCATAGTCATATTCTTCAATAGCAATATCTTTTGGGGCTTTCATTTTGCTTTGGCAAGTATTTTTATGTATATATTATGTGTTTTGTTACAAAAAAAGTAGAGTATAATTTTGCTTAATGCACTATACTCTACTTTTACGATTGTTTCAATTAGAATAGATTTTCTATTATACTATCTTCTACCAAGTTTGGCAATGTTACCTTTAAGCGAGGTTCAGCTTCCATTGCACGCTTTATAGCAAATATAGCACCTTCGTTTCGAGCCCAGCTGCGACGCGAGATACCATTGTTTACATCCCAAAACAACATGCTGTGCAAGCGACGGTCGCAATCTTCGGAGCCATCGAGTACCATACCGAAACCTCCGTTGATAACTTCGCCCCAACCTACACCGCCACCATTGTGTATACTTACCCAAGTGGCACCGCGGAACGAGTCGCCTATAACATTATGTATAGCCATATCGGAGGTGAACGAAGAACCATCATAAATGTTGCTTGTTTCGCGGAATGGCGAGTCGGTACCACTTACATCGTGGTGATCTCTGCCTAATACTATAGGAGCTGATATTCTTCCATCTTTTATAGCTTTGTTGAACTCTGCAGCTATCTTGGTGCGTCCTTCACAATCAGCGTACAATATACGAGCTTGCGAACCTACTACCAAATGATTGGCTTTTGCTCCTTCGATCCATTGGATATTGTCGCGCATTTGTTGTTGTATTTCTTCGGGCGAAGTTTTTGCTATTTCGGCCAATACGTTCATAGCAATGCGGTCGCTCATATCCAAATCTTCGGGTTTACCTGATGTACATACCCAACGGAATGGACCAAAACCGTAGTCGAAGCACATTGGTCCCATAATATCCTGTACGTATGATGGATATCGGAATGTGCCGTCTTCTTTCATAATATCGGCACCTGCGCGACTGCTTTCCAAAAGGAATGCGTTGCCATAATCGAAGAAGTACATTCCTTTGGCAGTAAGTTTGTTGACAGCTGCCACGTGGCGACGCAAACTTTCTTGTACCTTTTCTTTGAATAATTCAGGTTGTTCAGCCATCATCACTTTAGCATCTTCAAACGACACACCCACAGGATAATAACCACCTGCCCATGGATTGTGAAGCGATGTTTGGTCGGAACCTAAATCTATATGTATGTTATTTTCAGCCGCATATTCCCAAAGGTCTACAACGTTGCCTTGATAAGCATAAGAGCGAGCTTCTTTTTTAGCTATCGATTCGTTTACGTGTTTAAACAGTTCATCTAAATTGTCGTAAACTTCGTCTACCCAACCTTGCGAATAACGTTTTTGGGTTGCACTTGGATTAATTTCGGCAGTGATAGATACCACGCCTGCAATGTTTCCGGCTTTAGGTTGAGCACCACTCATACCGCCCAAACCTGCTGTAACGAATAGTTTTCCTGCAGTATTACCACCTTGTTTGCGAGCAGCATTAAGCACTGTAATAGTGGTTCCGTGCACGATACCTTGAGGTCCGATGTACATATAAGAACCGGCAGTCATTTGTCCGTATTGAGTTACGCCCATGGCATTGAAGCGTTCCCAATCATCAGGTTTAGAATAGTTTGGTATCATCATACCATTTGTAACTACTACACGGGGAGCATCTTTGTGCGATGGATACAATCCCATAGGATTACCCGAATACATTACAAGAGTTTGTTCTTCTGTCATTTCCGACAAATACTTCATTGCCAAACGGTATTGAGCCCAGTTTTGGAACACAGCACCATTTCCACCGTAGGTGATAAGTTCGTGAGGATGTTGAGCAACAGCAGGATCCAAATTGTTTTGTATCATAAGCATAATGGCTGCTGCCTGACGGCTTTTAGCCGGATATTCTTCGATGGGGCGTGCATACATTTTGTACGATGGACGAAAACGATACATGTATATACGTCCATATTTTTTTAACTCTTCTGCAAATTCGGGAGCCAATACACTATGAAATTTAGGGTCAAAATAACGTAAAGCATTACGAACAGCCAATTCTTTCTCTGCTTTAGTCAAAATATCTTTGCGTTTTGGAGCATGATTAACGCTATCATCCCAAGGTTGTGGTTCGGGCAAAACAGCCGGAATACCTTGTCGAAGTTCTTGTTGAAATTCTGCTAATGTCATAAATATAAAATTTAATTTGTATTATAATCTTTTCAATATCTGTACTTTCTGCACATAAGGGCATAAAAAGCACATTGCAAAGATACGTTTTTTTATCGAATATTTGGTATGTATTTAAAAATTACTTTTCGCTTTCGTCAAAAATATTATTCAAAGGCATTTTCATCGAATAAACTTTTGCTTTTCTGTTTTACCCTTTCGTGTTGACTTACAAGAGTATTATTGAACATTAAAAATCTACCCGGCACAAATGAAAACCACAGTATACCGTCAACTCCGTCACACCCGGGTATGAAGACAACGACGGTATACCGTCAAAAAGATGAAACCCGGGTATGAAAAACCGCCCTCGTGATGCCCTGTTTTTTCCCTCGCGATGTCGCAACACTTTCCTCGCGATGTAATCGGAATTTCCTCACGAGGAAAAAAAGGCAAACCACACACATATTTAAACCACTAATCTATAATATATTACATTTTTACCGAAAAATATAACGTTAAAAACCTTTGCAGATTAAAAAATAAGTAGTAACTTTGCACCCGCAAAACCAAGAGATAGGTTTTTGTATTAGAAAGTGCCTTGAACTCGTTGAAATCGCCAAAATCATAAAGTATATACGAGGCACAGAATAATCAGCCCATAGTGGTTGTTTATCTGTGTTTGTATATACGAGCGTTTGGCGATGCTCACGAGTTAAAAAGATAACAACCACTTTTTTTTATATCTTGATGAAAATAAAATTGAATAATAATAACTCAAAAATCGCCAAAAAATGAAAGTAAAAAAATTAAAACATCAAGTAAATGCATCAAAAATTATTTTATGCATATCTGTAGTAGCAAATATAGCACTTTTTGCCGGACTTGCTATAGTAGAAAACAGAAGCCACGTTCTTGCCAGTGCATTAGAACGGCGTGGATATATTACATTAGAAGATTCTAAATCTTCAAATTATTGGACAATAGTGGGGTGGAGAAATACAATAAAAAAGATGTACACAGAGTTTGATATAGCTTTTTTTGGTAATTCGATAACTTGTGGAAGTGATTTTCAACAATTCTTTCCCGATAAAAAGATAATAAATCTGGGTTATCCGGGTGATAATTTGGTCGGAATGAAAAAAAGAATTTCTATGCTTGAAGCTTCTAATCCTAAAAAGATATTTATAATGGCAGGAACAAATGATTTGGTTCATATTGATACAGAAACTTATAAAAGTAACTATATAAAGCTGATAGATGGAATACGTAATGTGGTTCCAAATGCCCAAATTTATGTTCAAAGTGTTCTTCCTACTAATACTGATTTTCCAAATAAATATGCACCAAATAAAAAAGTGATCCAAGCAAATAAAATGATAGAAAATATAGCAGATTCTTTGAATTTTAAATATATAAATCTTTATGATTCATATATAGATTCGGAAGGTGAATTGATAAAAGAACTTACAAGAGACGGTGTTCACCTACATCCTACAGCATACGATAAATGGGCAAAAATAATAGAAAAATATGTATACGAATAATTGCCTTAAATTATAGATATCATATCTAAACCTTTTATCCCATATATGTTACAGCAATAGCATATATGGGATAATGGTTTATATAAGGCATAGTAAAAAAGCAGGCGGGTAACGGAGGTTGAGTGAGTCGGGTGCCGGAGGTGTTGCGAGGCGGGTCAAATTATGATATATGTATATGGTTGAATTTTAGGTTTTTATATATTAACTTTTAGCTTAACTGACATTCCGAAACAAAAGTTGCCTAAATGGTTTGATATTTGTTTATGTTTGCAAAAAAAAAGGAACCAATCTCAAACCGAGAGATCGATTCCTTGCAAAACTTAGCCGTTAACAGGCTTAGTAGCAGAACGGTATTATCCTGAAAAGTCATCACCGCCATCATCGGGTGTCGAAGAACCACCACCTGTATCTTCTTCTTCGGGAAGGTCAGTTTTGGAAGTTGTTTTAACCTTTTCGTAAATCTTTTTATCGTAGTTTACTATTTTATAGATACCATCAAGATTTATCTCTGCACTGCGAACTTCCTCTGATAATTCCTTGTTTGGAAGAAATCGAATATACAAGTTCTTTAGTTGCGATAGTCCTGCATCTGCAACCGACGACACAGCAGAAGAGTCCGCTGTGATGTAAAATGTACCCAAATCGTTGAATTTTATTTTGTATCCCAACATTAGATAGTGTATCATTGTTTGGATAATACTTTCCAACGATGCACGTATATAAGTACGTGGCAGTTGAGTAAGTGATTGGCAGAAATCTATTATTTCCTTTTCTGCTACTGTATTGGAGTAAACCGGTTTAAGAACGTATTTAAGTTCTTTCTCGTTTGTGCCAATTTTTGTTATTGGACTTTCTTGTGCTTTTACTTTTATCATCTCATTTTATTTTTATTTTAGTTATTCGAAATCCAAACCCGGCATCAAATTTCTTTTCTACCTAATTTGAATTTCTTATATATAAATATAATGGTATTTCAAAAAAAACACAAATATTTTTGAAGAAAATGAAATTTTTTTTCATTTTTTTTGTGCTTCTTACAAAAACTGCATTCTATGTAAGTGAAAGAGGGTTTTTGGGGTGAAATATTTTTTTGCAAATAGATAAAATATTTTTTATTTGCTTCGAAAAAGATAAGAAACAGCGGTTTAGCATTCAAAACTCCCACACTTAGTCATCAAAACTATGGGGTTTACGATCCAAAACGCCCATACTTACGACCCCTAAGTGTGGTCTTGCTAAACTTTAGCTATTGGCTAAAACCTAAAGTTCAATAAAACACCTGACGGGATAAAGATATAAACCACTCCCGTATTTCGACAACAAAAAAAGCATTGGAAAATATCATTTCCCAATGCTTTACACAAAATTATTCGAATAAATTATTTCGTTTTATTACTTTCCAAACATTGCAGATAAGTCTATAAAAGAAATATCTTTGCAGGTAGCAGTGAATGCTTTTGAATCAGGAACGCCCATAGCACCATCACTATACAAATAAACCAAATCTTTCATAGTTGCAGATATGCTTGCAGAAAATTTCATTTCGGTAAGATCCAATTTAGTGACTGTGGCAGTGGCATTTTCCGACACCCAACCTGTAGGTATCTCAAATCCATCGCCAAAATCTGTTTTGCCTGTAATATATGCAACAGCAGTTTCGCCTTCATCGCCTATGATATAATTGCCATTGCATGTGTGAGTACCCACTTTAGCTATAGTTCCAAACATTAAGAAGTCTTCAGGAAGAGAAGAAGCTTCGGTACTTTCGCCAAAAAAATTCATCATTTCGGTCAATGTCAAATTCTTGGCAGCATAAGCGTAAATCAATGGCTCAATTCCTCCTGTTTCATATACGGTAATTATACCTTTAGGTTCCCAACTTGTCATTCCTTCCAAAGTGAACGAGAATGCAAGTTGTTCGGTTTGTTGTTCCGGTTCTTCTTCATCGTCTTTACACGATGTAAATACCATAGATACAGCCACTATACACATTAGCAAAAATCTAAATGTCTTTTTCATTTTCTCTAATGTCTATTTGGTCTATACTTATTTTTCAATCATCAAATCCACAAGAGGAACGTTTTCGAAACTTGCTGTAAATATTTTGGTTTCAGCACTTCCCATCATACCTTCTGTAACATACGACACAAAATCCTCCATTGTGGCAGATATTGTTGCCGAAAATTTCATAGCAGTTAAATCTGCTTTAGTCACATTAGCTGACATTGCAGTAGACAACCAACCTGTAGGTATACTCATTCCCATAAACTGAGTAGTACCGGTAATAAATATACAACCATAACCTGTATTTTGCTCATCAAGAATATTGCCTGTAACGTCAATACTACCTACTGTATTCGGCATCCCCACCATAAATACATTTGATGGAATGTTAGTACCATCAAGTCCGACTTTAAAGAAATCCAATATCTCTTGTTCGGTCAAATCTTTTGCGGCAAGAGCCAAAATATAGTTTCCATCCGGTCCTACCAATAAACTTTTAGGTTCCCAACTTGTTTCGCCCTCCAAGTTATACGAAAACGAAGTTTGTTCGGGTTGTGGTTTTGAGTCTTCTTCATCGTCTTTACACGATGTAAATGCCATAGATACAGCCATTATACCCATTAGCAAAAAT